>JBAZYO010000001.1:0-300000 GCA_041659285.1 Vicinamibacterales bacterium
CCGGGCCATTACCGACGAAGAGGTTGAACGCCTGTTCCAGTTGCTGGGTGACGGCAAGATCGACAACCACCAGAACTGGAAGGGGCGCTTCAAGGACAACTCCGACAAGATGCGCACCGGCTCCATCTACGACATGGCCGATGTGCTGAAGAGCCTGACGTTCCTGGCCAAGTCGAAGAGCCTGTCGTTCCGCGAAAAGCGCATGCTCGACCGCGCCAAGGCGCTGATCGTGTCGGAAATCTCCGAGGTGATGCGCACCACGGCGGCCGACATCGAGGAGCGGGTCAACACCGCGCTCGAGAAGTGCTTCGTCCAGAAGGCGCGCTCGGCGCAGCGGGCCGCGACCCGCGCGACCAAGGCGGCCCCGGCGAAAGCGGCGGCCCGCGTGACGCCCGTGGCAGCACCCGCTCGCCGCCAGGCGCGCGCGTCCTAGCACCGTATTGACGTTATACTGACGGCGGCATGAACATGTTCATTGCCGCCGTCAGGTCTGTACTCACCTACATCGTCGTCTCCCTTTACCTACTGATTGCCGGTCCCATCGGGCTCGGCATTGCCGTGCCCCTGAAACTGCAGGGCATGCTCTATTGGCTCGGCCACGTGGGCGTCGGGTTGGCGCTGGGCATGGCGGGCATTCGCTACCGCGTGACCGGCGCGGCCAAGGTGCCGGCCGGCCGTGCCGTCGTCTTCTGCTCGAACCACGAGAGCAACGTCGATCCGCCGGTGCTCTTCCGCGCCCTGCATCCGCGGCTGCACGTGCTGTTCAAGGCGGAACTGAAGAAGCTGCCGATCCTCGGCAAGGTGATGCTGGCCGGCGGGTTCGTGGCCGTGGAGCGGGAACGCCGCGAGGCGTCGATGGCCTCGATCGAGGTGGCCGCCGCGTCCATTCGCGAGGGCAACTCGTTCCTGATCTTCCCCGAAGGCACGCGCAGCCGCACGTCCGAACTCTTGCCATTCAAGAAGGGTGGCTTCATCATGGCCATCAAGGCGCAGGCGCCGATCGTCCCGGTGGCGATTTCCGGGGGGCGTGACGCCATGAAGAAGGGCAGTTGGTTCGTGCGGCCGGTGCTGTGCCGCATTCGCATTGGTGAGCCGATCGAGACGGCTGGGATGTCGGTCGACGATCGCGATGACGTGATCGAAGTCGTCCGGACGCGGATAAAGGACTTACTCAAGACATAGGAGCTCGTCGGTGGAACTCCTCGCCACTCTCGGACGCACGCTCGGGTTCTCCCTCGCCGCCGGCGTGAACCTCTACGCCACCGTGGCCGTGCTCGGCCTGGCCGCGCGCTATGGCTGGGTGCAGCTGCCTGAACAGTTCCAGGTCTTCAACCACCCCTGGGTCATCGGGATTGCGGGCGTGCTCTACGTGATCGAATTCGTGGCCGACAAGATCCCGTGGGTCGATTCGATCTGGGATTCGGTCCACACGGTGATCCGGCCGGTCGGCGGCGCCTTGATCGCGGTCGCCGCGCTGGGCGAAGCGTCGCCCGTCATGGTCGGCATGATCGCGTTGCTGGGCGGCAGCGCCGCCGCCGGCAGCCACATGACCAAGGCCGGCGCGCGCGTGGCCATCAACACCAGCCCGGAGCCGTTCACCAACTGGATTGCGAGCCTCGCGGAAGACGCGTTCGTGATCGGGCTGAGCCTGCTGACCTTGAAGTTCCCGCTGCTGGCGCTCCTGGTCAGCGTGACGATCGTCGTGATGATCGTGTGGCTGGCGCGCCGGATCTGGCATTGGCTAAGGCCCGCCACCGCCGCTCAAACGCCGTCCACCTAGCGCGCGCGTCCTAAGGCAGCCGCAGATTCCGCAGATTACGCAGATGTGAGGTCCGGCTCACACCGGCCTTCGGCCGGCAGCGATCACGACTACGACGCGCGGACAAGAGCTCCAGAACGCCGGGAAGAGTCGGCAGCAGCTCTTGTCCGCGCGTCGTAGTCGTGATCGCGTGACGCCAGGCGAAGCCTGGCGTCGTGAGCCGGACCGAGTCTCGCGGGCGCGCCTGCGCCGAACAGAATCGGCGTCATCTGCGTCATCTGCGGCCCTGGTTTCTGTGCCTTAGATCGCGGCGCGAAGCCGCGTCAGGATGGCGGCGGGTATACCGTCGAACTTCGCGCCTGTTTACCCGGGTGCCGGTCTTGACGCAATGTGGGACGAGAAGACAATCCGTGACGGGACCAGACGCAGTAAAGTGACGGGATGCGCATTCGGCTGACCGTGCTCGGCATGCTGGCAGCGTCGCTCGTCCTTGGCATCGCCCAGGAACGCCCACCCGACGGGCAATTACCGCGGTTTCGCGCCGGCGCGAACCTGGTCCGCGTTGACGCCTATGTGTCACTCGACGGCAAGGCGGTCACCGACCTCAAGCCGGAAGATCTCCTGGTGTTCGAGGATGACAAGCCGCAGCGCATCGAAGATTTCAAGCTGATCGAGGCACGCGTTCCGAATCCGCAATCGGAGCGGACCGATCCCACCAACGCCCGTGACATGCGCCAGGAAGCCAACGATGCGGCGCGCGTGTTCACGCTGTTCTTCGATCGGCCCCATGTCTCGCTGAGCGGTTCGTATCACGCGAAGAAGCCGATCGTCGAGACGCTCGACCGTGTGATTGGCCCGGACGATCTGGTCGGCGTCATGACGCCCGAGATGTCGCCGTCGGCCATCACCTACAGCCGCCGGACCTCGAGCATCGAGCGGATGGTCACCGACACCTGGCACTGGGGCGTCAAGGATCGGATTACCGCCGAGACACCGCGTGAGCGCGCGATCAGGGAATGCTATCCGGGCTCGTCGATCGCCGACGAGATGATCGCCCGGCTGCGGGAGCGCGACACGCTCGACGCGCTCGATCACCTCGTGACGCACCTCGAAGGCCTGCGCCCCGAGCGCAAGTTCGTGATGGTGTTCACGGAAGGCTGGCCGCTCTACAAGCAGAGCGACACGCTGGCGGCCGGCAATGCACCCAGCCCGGGAGGCGTGGGCATCGATCCGCGGACCGGCCGGGTTTCGGGTTCGACGCCGATCGATTCGTCGCGCGACGACAGCCGGTCGCTCGAGTCGTGCGATCGCGAGCGCGTGATGCTGGCGTTCATCGACCACGAGATGCAGTTCCGCGAACTGCTGCAGCGCGCCAACCGCGCCAACGTCAGTTTTTACCCCATTGACGCGCGTGGGCTGATCGTCTTCGACCAGCCCACCCGGTTCGACGTGCCGCCCAGCGTGGACGCGGCCTGGTTGCGCGACCGGCACGAGGACCTCCGCATGATGGCCACGCAGACCGACGGCGTCGCCGTGCTCGACAACACCAACGACATTGCCGGCGCGATGCAGAAGATCTTCGCCGACGTCGGTTCGTACTATCTGTTCAGCTACTACTCCTCCAATCCGAAGCTGGATGGCCGCTTCCGCCGGATCCGGGTCGAGGTGAAGCGCGACAACGTGGACGTACGCGCGCGTCCCGGGTACCTGGCGCCGACTGAAGCGGAGGCGCGTGCCGCCGGGGCGACACCGGAACGGCCAGCGGGTAGTCGCCCGGCACCGCCGCCGTCGGTCACCCGCGCGCTCGACGCCATTGCGCCAGGCCGCGGCAACCTGCCCGTCCGCATCCAGGCCGCCGGCGGCCGCGGACTGATCCGCGCCGTCGTCGAACTCGATGCGGCCACCGCCAAACTGCCGGAGTGGCTGACGGGTGGGACGCTGCGGTTGACCGTCGAGCCCGAGCGCGGCAGCGGTTCCACCCCCGGCTCGCCGCCGCAGACCATGACCGTGGCGATCGAGCCCGGCCAACGGAGCATTCCCGTGGACGCGACCAACTCGCCGCTGGTGGCCGGACGCTATTCGGTGCGCGCGGAGTTGACGCCGCGGGCCGGGCGCATGCCGATCCAGGTGACGACGTTCGTGACCGTGCCGCCCGACACGGCGGTGGTGGGCACGGGCGCCCTGGCCCTTCGCCGCGGCCCGAGCACGGGGTTGGCCTACGTGCCGACCGCCGACCCCCGCTTCCGCCGCACCGAACGGCTGCGCATCGAAGTCCCGCTGGCCGACGCCGCCATCGAGGGAACCGGCCGCATGCTGACGCGCGAAGGCGCGGCCATGCCGCTGGTGGTCACCTATTCCACTCGCGTGGACGACGCGACCAGGCAGGCGTTGGGCGTGGCGGAGGTGGTGCTGGCGCCGCTGGCGGCGGGCGAGTACGTGCTGGAACTATCGCTGAAGAAGCCCGGCACGCCCGAGATCATCACCTACGGATTCCGCCTCGTTCCGTAAAAGTGAAGCAGGTTCGCTTTACGACCCGCCGGTCGTGAACGTCAGCGTGAACGGCGCCATGGCGCCGCCGTCGGTACCCTTGATGCCCTCGAGGAATTCGATCTTCACCAGCCGGAACGGTTCCCATGGCTCGACCGGCTTGATCTCGAGCGCACGATTCTCCTTCGCGTAGGTGGCCGCGAACGCGAGGCTGTCCATCGACGTCGCCTTGGCGTAGGTGATGCGCACGTGGTCCTTCAGCGAGGCGGGATCCAGGTCGCGCGACAGCTGCATGCGGATGCGCTCGCCCAGGCGCACGTCGGTCTCGCCCTCGGCCGGCGCCGTGAACAGCACCTCGATCGCCGGCGGAGGCGGCGGGGCAATCTCCACTTCGGTCACTGACTCTGCCGGCGCCTGGGCCAACTCGATGGCGGTGCCCTCGAGCCACGTCAAGCCCTTCCCGGTCCGCACGGTGCCCTGCACCTTCACCCAGCGGCCCGAGTCGATGCGCTTGGCCGGATCGAAGTTGAACGTCTTGCCCTTCGGCTGCAGGCCCATCACCCACAACGCGGCATCGGTTGAGCGCAGCACGAACTGCCACTTCGCCGGCGCGGGCGCCTCCGGCAAGTCGCCGTAGAGATTGCGTCCGCGGAACTGCCCAAGAATCGTGATGCGCTGGCCTTCGAAGCGGGCGGGTTCCATCGCCACCGTGCGAAGCGGCGGGGCCGCGGCCGCCGCGGCCGGCGGCGGCGGGGTGGTGCCGCTCAGCAGGAGGATCAACTCTTCGCCCGGCCGCGGCCAGCGTTCCGGATACATCGTGCGCATGCGGTCGAGCAGGTTGAAGGGAATCAGGCGCGGGTCGTCCTGCGACATCCGGCCAACATCGAGGAACTGGCCACGAGCCTCGAGCTTGCCCTCCCGCGGCAACTCACGGGCGATCAGCCGGATGCTCGCCTCGTCGCTCGCGATGGTGGCGCTCTCCGGGCTGTCGGCCTTGACCGCGCCGACGACCATCACGGTTTGCTGGTGATAGAAGCCGGGATAGCTGCGCAGGGCGGCAAGCGTCGTCGCGCGCCGGGCCGCCGGCTGGGCCGCGGCCTGAGCGAACATCAGGATGCAGGCAATCGCAAGGGCGAAGGCAGGCCGTCGCATGGTCAAGTCCATGCTAGCAAATCACCAACTCACCAACTCACCAACTCACCAAATCAGCCGCCCCCCGCCCCCCGCCCTCAGACCTTGCGTTGCGCGAAGCGCGTCAGGATCACCGCGAGCCCCAGGAACAGCAGCGCGCCGGCGATCTGTCCAAACGCGTCTTCGCCGCGCAGTGCCGGCAGCATTTCGCCCACGACCTGGAACGGCCGCAACCAGTCGGCGCCGACCAGGATGGCGTAGAGGATGCCGGCGAGCGAGCCGCCGGCGATCAGGCCCGAGCTGAACAGCGTGCCGGAACTGAGGTCCGACTCGCTGGTTTCGCCGGTCTTACGCTCGACCCACCAGCGCACGAGACCACCGATGAAGATCGGCGCGGTGGTCGCAATCGGCAGGTAGGCGCCGACCGCGAACGACAGCGAGTGAATGCCGCACAACTCGAGCGTGACCGCCACGAAGACGCCCACCAGCACCAGGCCCCAGGGCAGGTTCTGCGACAGCAGGCCCTTGATCAGCGTGGCCATGAGTGTGGCCTGTGGCGCCGGCACGTCGGCCGAGCCGATGCCGAACACCTGGTGCATATAGAGCACCGTCATGCCGATGACGAAAGCCGAGGTGACGACGCCGATGGCCAGGCCCATCTGCTGGTAGATGGGGGTGGCGCCCACGATGTAGCCGGTCTTGAGGTCCTGTGACGTGTTGCCGGCGTTGGCGGCGGCAATGCAGACGATGGCGCCCACCGAGAGGGCGACCGGGCCGTAGACATCGCCGGTCCAGCCGAGCGCGACGAAGATCATGCAGGTGATGATCAGCGTGGCGATGGTCATGCCGGAGATGGGGTTCGACGAGGACCCGATGAGGCCGGTGATGCGGGACGAGACGGTCGCGAAGAAGAAGCCGAACAGGATGATCAACACCGACACCAGCACGTTGCCCTGGGTCGGCAGCCCCGGCGTCACCGCCAGGAAGATGGCCAGCAGCAACGAGCCGCCCAGCACGATCGCCATCGGCATGTCGCGCTCGGTGCGCAGTTGCTCGCCGCCCGCCCCCGTGCCGAAGCCCTTCAGCCCTTCGCGCGCCGACGAGATGATCGTCGGCAGGGTGCGGGCCAGCGTGATCAACCCGGCCGCCAGCACGGCGCCGGCGCCGATGTAGCGGATGTAGGCGCTCCAGATCTGCCCCGGGCTCATCTCCGAGATCAGGAACGGCAGGCCCGTCGCCGGGTTATTGGCGAAGTTCGGATGGATGGGCGGGAACGGCGTGGTGATGGCCGCGCCCAGCAGCGAGAGCAGCGGCAGCAGCACCAGCCACGACAGCACGCCGCCGGCGAACATGGTACCGGCGATGCGCGGGCCGATGACGTAGCCAACGCCCATGTACTCGGGCGAGATGTCCACGTTCAGCGTCGCATTCGGAAACTGGCTGGTGCGGGCCAGCGAGTGGCCAATCTCCTGCCGGAAGAGGTTGAAGGTCCACGACAGCGACTTCCACAACGCGCCGATGCCCAGGCCGCTGAACACCAGCGTCGCCAGTTGCCCGCCCCGCTCGCCGGCGACGAGGACCTCGGCGCAGGCCGTGCCTTCGGGGTAGGGCAGCACGCCGTGCTCCTTCACGATCAGGGCGCGGCGCAGCGGCACCATCATCAGGACGCCGAGAATGCCGCCGGCAAACGCCAGCATGGTGATTTGCGTGTAGCTGAAGAACTTGGGTCCGTCCGGCAGCAGGAAGATCAGCGCCGGAATGGTGAACACGACGCCGCCGGCCACCGATTCGCCGGCCGAGCCGATGGTCTGGACGATGTTGTTTTCGAGGATCGTCGAGCCGCCAAGCTTCTTGAGCACCGAAATGGCGAGCACCGCGATCGGAATCGACGCGCTCACGGTGAGGCCGGCGCGCAGGCCGAGGTACACGGTGGAGGCGCCGAAGAGCAAGCCGAACAGCACGCCCAGCACGATGGCTTTGGCGGTGAATTCGGCGGGGGACTGTGAGGCGGGAACGTAGGGCTGAAAGGCTTTCGACGGGTCGGCCATGGGCGGGATGATACTCGCTTCGCCGCGTGGATTGCGGTATTCTGCAAATTGCTTGTGAATTCACCGAACAAGCGGAGGGCGGCGGCCGAGCCGGTTTCCGAACTCACCACGAATCGGCTGTCCGTCTACCTCCGCTGCCTCAGTCAACTCGAGTCGGCCGGGGTCAACACCATTTCGTCGCAGGCGCTCGCCGAGCAGTTCCACCTGAACGCCGCGCAGATCCGCAAGGACCTCGCCTACTTCGGCGAGTTCGGCGTCCGTGGCGTCGGGTATTACGTCAAGGACCTCAAGCGCAACCTCCGCCAGATTCTCGGCCTCGATCGCAAGCTGCGCGTCGCCGTGATGGGCGCCGGCAATCTGGGCCTCGCCCTGGCCGACTACCCGGGCTTCAGGCGCGAGGGCTTCGAGATTGTCGCGATGTTCGACGTCGCCGACGCAAAAATCGGGGACGAATCGCGGAGCGGCGTCCCCATCAACGACCTGAAGGACCTCAAGAAGGTGGTGCGGAAGGAACACATCGACATTGCCGTGATTGCCGTGCCGGCCGAGTCGGCGCAGCACGTGCTCGACCAGGTGGTGGCGGCCGGCATCAAGGCGGTGTTGAACTTCTCGCCCGGATCGTTGAAAGTTCCCCCCGGGGTGAAGATGAAGGGCGTGGACCTGACCGTGTCGCTCGAAAGCCTGTCGTTCTACCTGGCGCAGGGCATTGATGGCGAAGAATAAGAAACCAGCCGCGCTGACGCATGTCGATGCGAAAGGGCGCATCCGCATGGTGGACGTGGGCGACAAGCCCGTCACGTCCCGCGAGGCGGTGGCGCGCGGGTCGATCGCGATGTCGGCCGTGGCGCGCAAGCTGATTCGCTCCGGTGCGGTGAAGAAAGGCGACCCGCTCCAGGCCGCCCGCCTGGCCGGCATCATGGCGGCGAAGAAGACCAGCGAGCTGATTCCGCTGTGCCATCCGCTGGTGTTGAGCCACGTCTCGATCGAACTCACGCCCACGCGCGCCGGCTATGCCATCGAAGGCCGGGTTCGCACGTCCGGTCAGACCGGCGTTGAGATGGAAGCGCTCACCGCCGTGTCGGTCGCCGCGCTCACGCTCTACGACATGGTCAAGGCGGTGGACAAGGCCATGACCATCAGCGACATCGAGCTCGTGGAAAAGCGGGGCGGCCGGTCCGGTCACTACGTGAGGAAGTCGAAGGCCTGACGGATTCCATGAGAATCCTCGTCTCCATCCAGCAGCCGGTCAGGCAGTGGCAGATCCCCGCTGAAGGCGTGGCCACCCTCCGTGCCCGGTTCCCGCACATCGAATTCATCTACGCCACCGCCGCCGACGAACGCGCCCGCGGTCTTGCCGACTGCGACGTCGCTTACACCTGGATCCTGACGGCGTCCGAGCTCGCCACCGCGACGAAGCTGCGCTGGCTGCATACCTCCGCCGTGGCGGTGGAAACGCTGTGCCTGCCCGAGCTGTTCGCCGGCGGCGTCACCGTCACCAACACGCGCGGCGTCCAGGCCATCCCGATTGCGGAGCACACCATGGCGGTCGTGCTCGCCCTGGCGAAGCAGCTTCCGCTCGTGCTCGAGCGCCAGCGAACCGCGCAATGGGCGCAGAACGAATTCATGGGACCGCGCCTGCCGTGGCTGTTGAGCGGCCGCACGCTCGGGCTGATCGGCGTCGGCACCATCGGCGCGGAGATCGCGAGCCGGGCCCGGGCCTTCGGCATGCGCGTCGTCGCCATGCGGCGGCGGGCCGGCCACCCAGGCGTGGCCGCGGTGGATCAGGTCTTCGGACCCGCACAGCTCGACGAACTGCTGCGGCAGACCGACGTGCTGGTGATTGCCGCGCCGCTCACGCCGCAGACGGTCGGACTGATCGGCGAGGCGCAACTGGCGCGACTGCCGAAGGGCGCGGTGGTCGTCAACGTCGGCCGCGCGAACATCATCGACACCGGCGCGCTGATCGCGGCGCTCCATTCGGGCCATCTGGGCGGGGCGTCGCTGGACGTGTATCCGCAGGAGCCGCTGCCGGCCGGGCATCCGCTGTGGACGTGCCCGAACGTCATCCTTACGCCCCACACCTCCGGCTTCCGGACGGGCCATTGGGAAGAAGTGGTCGATCTGTTCGCGCAGAACATCGAGCGCTTCGAACGGGGAGAGGCGCTGCGTTTCCGGGTCGAGCCGGAGCTGGGGTACTGAGGGGTCAGACCCCTCGGAACTGCTTGCTCGGGGTCAGACCCCTTGCGTCACCGCCGGCTCGGGATCAGACCCCGATTTCCGGCGGCGGTTCGATGTGAATGATGGCGTCCTTGATTTGCGGGAAGCGCGCCATCAACCGATCCTTCACCACGTGCGACAGCCGGTGCGCCTCGTCCAGGCGCATGTCGCGGTCCATCCAGACATGGAGATCGAGGAAGACGAAGTCGTTCGAGCCGCGCGTGCGGATGTGATGGCACCCGAACACCTCGGGCACGCTGCGCACGACCTCGCGAATCGCCTCTTCCGGAATGACGAAGCGGTCGGCCAGGATCCCAGACGTGGACTGGAAGATCTCCCAGCAGGCCAAGCCGATGAACGCCGCAATCACCAGCGCCGCCACCGGGTCGAGCCACAGGTAGCCCAACCGCACGCCAATCAACGCCGCGATCACCGCCGCCGACGTGAACAGATCGCTCGTCGTGTGATGGGCGTCGGCCATCAGCACTTCGCTCTCGAACCGGCGGCCCGCGGCCCGCTCGTAGATCACGACGCCGACGTTGACGAGAAACGTGCCGGCCATCACCACGAACGTCAGCGGCGTGATGATCGGCGCGCCGCCGGATTGCAGCCGCGCCACCGCTGCCGACAGCACTTCGAACAGCACCAGCAGCAGGAAGATGAGGATGCCGACCGACGCCATGGTCTCGAACTTGCGATGCCCGTACGGGTGGTCGTCGTCCGGCGGATGGCTGGCAATGCGCACGCCGACCAGGGCGACGACGTTCGAGGCGGTGTCGGTGAGGGAGTGAAAGCCGTCGGACAAGACGCTGACCGCGCCGGACGAGAGCCCGAGCGCGATCTTGGCCGCGGCTACGACCAGGTTAAGGAAGAAGACCCGCCAGAGGACTTGCGCGACCTGGCCGTAACGGGCCTGCACGATAACCGGAACTTAGAAGACGCGCGCCTGGGGAACCGGCCACCAGCGAATCTGGACCTTGCCGATGATGTACTTCTTGGGCACGAAGCCCCAGTGGCGGCTGTCGGAGCTGTTGTTCCGGTGGTCGCCCATCACGAAGTAGTAGCCCTCGGGAATGACCTGCGGGCCCCAGTCGTCGTGGCTGCGATATTCCGCGGGCACGAAGTCGTCGCGGACCGGCACGTCGTTGACGTAGACGCGGCCGTCCACCACGCGCACGGTGTCGCCCTCTTCGGCAATCACGCGCTTGACGAACGACTTGTCGGGGTTGAGCGGGTAGTACAGCATCACGATGTCGCCGCGCTGCGGCGCGGTGAGGCGATAGCGGAGCTTGTTGACGATCAGGCGATCCTGATCGGCGAGCGTGGGCGCCATGCTCTGGCCCTCGACGCGCGCCACCTGGAAACCGAACGTCACGATCAGGGTGGCGTAGACGGCGGCCGAGGCCAGGGTGCGGACCCAGGCAAAGAACTCGTCGCGCCACACCTCGAGCCGGCGCATCACCTGCGCCGCGTCCTGGTCGATGGCCAGCGGCAGCGGCGCCTGGGGTTCGAGCGCCTCGGTCACGACCATCGGCACCGGTGTCGTTTCATCGCCGGGGTCGGCGAACAACACTACAGCTTCAGGTAGTCCCGAAGACGGCGGGTCTGCGAACGGCTGACCGGAATTTCCGTCGCCTTCGCGTCTTTCATCCTCAGGATGTAGTTCCGGCTGAACCAAGGCACGATCTCCTTCACCTTGTTAATGTTGACCAGGTGCGAACGGTGCACGCGCCAGAACAGTTCCGGATCGAGCCTCGCGTGCAGCTCGTCCAGTGTTCGGTCGTTCGACGTCCCCGAGACCTGGCTTGTCACAATACTAATCGAATCCTCGACGAGCGACGCATGGATGATGTCGTCGGCCTGGACCAGCACGAACCGGTCCAGTACTTTGACGGCCACCTGGTCCCGGCGGTCTTTCTGGCCGGCCATCATTCGCACCAACCGGTCCAATTGGCCCGCCAGGGGCTCGGATTGGGCCTTCCGGCTGCGCGCGCGTCCTACCGCCGTCTCGAGCCGCCTCGCGTCAACCGGCTTCAGGAGGTAGTCCACGGCGTTCACCTCGAACGCCTCGATCGCGCGCTGGTCAAAGGCTGTGACGAAGATCACACCCGGTCCGGTTCCCCGGTCGAGCAGCCGCTTCGCCACCTCGAACCCGGTGAGCCCCGGCATCTGCACGTCGAGAAACACCACGTCGGGCGAATGCCGGGCGATTTCCTCGAGCGCTTCCACGCCGTTGGACGCCACCCCGACGACGTCCACGCCGTCCACCGCCTGCAGCAGGAAGCACAACTCGTCCCGCGCGAGCTGTTCATCGTCGGCGACGACGGCGGTCAGGGTGATGGATGTGGGTGTCATGCGGTAACTCGCTCCGCCGAGAGGTCGAGGGGAATCTCGACGCGCGCGCACGCGCCCTTGCCCGGGGAGCCGGTCAGCACCAGGCGGCCGGTGGTCCCATAGAGCACGCGCAGGCGTTCGTTGACGTTGCTCAGCCCGATGCCGCTCGACAGCGCGTGGGCCAGCCGCTCCTGGGAAATACCCAGGCCATCGTCGGCCACCTCGATGACGGCGGTGCCGCCGTTGCGCCAGCTGCGCAGCGTGATGGTGCCGGGGCCGACCTTGCGGGCGAAGCCGTGCTTGATGCAGTTTTCCACCAGCGGCTGGAGCAGGAGGCTGGGCACGATGATGTCGAGCGTATCAGGTGCGATGGCCTTGTGGACGGCGAGCCGCGTGCCGAAGCGGATGACCTCGATGTCCAGGTATTCGTCGATGGCGGCCAGTTCCTCGCGCAGGGTGACGAACTGCTGCTGGTTGCTCATCAGCTTGCGGAGCAGGCCCGACAACTTCTGGATCACCTGGCGGGCGGTTTCGGGCTGCGACCGGATCAGCGACGACACCGAGGCCAGGGTGTTGAACAGGAAGTGGGGGTTGATCTGGCTCTTGAGGGCCTCGACCTTCGCGGCCAGCAGCAGTTTCTCCTGCTCCTGCAGCCGATGCTCGATGCGGGCGTTGTTCCAGATCTTGATTGGCGTCGATACCGTGATGATGGTCGCGAGGTAGACCAGCAGCGAGAGCCAGGGCGACGGATCCGACAGCTGGAACAGACGCAACGGGTAGCGCGCCCCCACCGTTTGCCGGATGGCCTCGAGGCCGATGATCGCGAGCAGCAGGACGACCTGCCAGTTCACCTCGACGCGGCGAATCATGCGCCACACGTAGCGCGGGATGCTCAGCAGCTCGAACGGCGAGAAGCTCCAGATCTCTTCCTTCGGGCACGCCTCGCGCAGGCCGCCGCCGGCAAAACCGCAGCCCACGGCAAAGAACGGCGCGGCGTACTCACCGGCCGCCAGCGCCGGCATGGCCATGGCCAGGCCGACCAGCGCGCCGGTGTAGGGGCCGGCGATGAGCCCGGCGAGAAAGGCGCCTTCCAGCGTCAAGTCGGCGGCGTCGTAGTTGAGCAGCACACGGGCGGCGACGCCGGCGGTCAGCGGCACGCCCAGGCCGAGCGCGAAGATCAGCCGGTCCGGCCAGTTGCGCTGCTCGAAAATCAGGATGTGGCGGAAGCGCCGGTAGCGGGCGAGCATCGTCGCCAGCGCGGCCATGGCTGCGAGTTTGACGACCAGGGTCGTCAGCAGGAACTGCCCGGCGGAGAGAAATTTAGGGTCTTGCATGGGCGAACGTTCAGCGAAGAGCGCCCTCGAAATGGTATCATTTCCCCTATGATCGGTCCGCTCGCGAAAGGCTTTGCGCTCACTTTCAAGCACCTGTTCCGCCGTCCCATCACGGTGAACTATCCCGACCAGAAGGTCCCCATGTTTCCGCGGTATCGCGGCAAACAGGTCCTGATGCGCGACGAAGCCGGGCTGGAAAAGTGCGTGGCGTGCGGGTTGTGCGCGGTGGCGTGCCCGGCCGATGCCATTTACCTTGAAGCCGCGGAGAACGACGGCACGGTCATGGCGGGCCCGCGCTACGCGTCCACCTACCAGATTCACAAGACGCGCTGCATCTTCTGCGGCTACTGCGAAGAGGCCTGCCCGGTGTCGGCCATCTTTATGGGCAAGGACTACGAGCTGGCCGTCTACAGCAAAGACGACTTCATCTGGGACAAGACCGAGCTGCTTGTGCCCGCCGCGGCGGATCAAAAGGCGCCGATGCCGGCGCGCTAGGCTGCACCGGCAGCCTGCAGACCAGGCGGGGGCCGCCGGCGAACCCCGCCTCGGCAATTGCCGTCTGTAGAAGTGTTACCAACAGTGAAGCCCTTTCTTGAAGCGTTGGATGAGCGTGTGCTCGTGTGCGATGGCGCCATGGGCACGATGCTGTACGCGAAGGGCGTGTTCATCAATCGCTGCTTCGAGTCGCTGAACCAGACCCAGCCCGACATGGTGGTGGACGTCCACTGCGATTACCTGAAGGCGGGCGCCGACATCATCGAGACCAACACCTTCGGCGCCAACCGCATGAAGCTGCGCGGTTTCGGGCTCGGCGACCAGGTCCGCGATCTCAACCTCGCCGGCGCCACGCTCGCGCGGCGCGCGGTGGAGAAGTCGGGGCAACCCGCCTACGTGGCCGGCGCCATCGGCCCGCTCGGCGTGCGCATCGAGCCGTGGGGCAAGACCGGCCTCGATGAGGCCGAGGCCATGTTCCGTGAGCAGGCGCAGGCGCTGTTCGACGGCAAGGTGGACCTCTTCATTCTCGAGACCTTCCGCGACCTCAACGAGATCGGCGCGGCGATCGCGGCCGTGCGCAGCGTGTGCGACCTGCCGATCGTGGCGCAGATGACCACCGAGGAAGACGGCGCCAGCCTCGACGGCGCGCCGCCCGAGCAGTTCGCGCCCGACCTGATCGCGCGCGGCGCCAGCATCGTCGGCGTCAACTGCAGCGTCGGCCCGGCGCCGATGCTCGAGACCATCGAGCGCATCAGCGAGGTGACCGACGTGTGGCTGTCGGCGCAGCCCAACGCCGGCAGGCCGCGCGACATCGAGGGCCGCAACCTCTACCTGTGCTCGCCGGAATACATGGCGTCGTACGCGCGGCGGTTCATCGCCTCCGGCGTGCGGCTGGTGGGCGGCTGCTGCGGCACCACGCCGGAGCACATCCGCCAGATCGCGCTGGCGGCGAAGTCGCTGGCCCCGGGCCTGGCGCGGCACGCGGGCACCGCCGAGGTGCGGACGCCGGTGGCCAGCCAGCCCAACGCCCGCCCGGCCCTCCCGCGCGAGGCGAAGTCGGTGATGGGCCGCAAGCTCGCCAACGGCGGTTTCATCCGCGCCATCGAACTGGTGCCGCCCCGCGGCCATTCCGCCGACGCGGCGCTGGCCGACGCCACGCGCCTGGCCCGGCGCGGCGTCGACGTCGTCACCATTCCCGACGGCCCCCGCTCCGGAGCGCGCATGAGCGCGCTGTCGCTGGCCGTGCTCGTGCAGCAGCACGCGGCGGTGGAAGTGTTGCTGCAGTACTCGTGTCGCGATCGCAACCTGCTGGGCATCCAGTCGGATCTGCTTGGCGCGCACGCCATGGGCGTGCGGAACCTGCTCGGCATCACCGGCGATGTGCGAAGCCTTGGTGACATCCCCGATGCCACGGCGGTGTTCGACGTGGACTCGATCGGACTGACCAACGTCATTACTCGTCTCAACCATGGACTGGACATCGGCGGCCAGTCGATCGGCGAGCCGACGGCGTTCCATACCGGCGTGATGGTGAACCCGTCACGCGATCTCGACCGGGAAGTACGGCGGCTCGAATTCAAGGTGGAAGCCGGCGCCGAGTTCGCGGTGACCAGACCGGTGTTCGATGTGGCGGCCTTCGAACGGTTCCTGGCTCGCGTGGCGCCGCTGGGCGTGCCTATCATCGTCGGCATCTGGCCGTTTGAAAGCGCGCTCAATGCTGAATTCATGGCCAACGAAGTGCCCGGCGTAACCGTTCCGGATGCACTGGTGGAGCGGATGCGACGGACGACCAGCGCCGAGGCCGCGGCCGCGGAAGGCGTAAAAGTGGCGAGGGAACTCGTCGAAGCCATCAAGGGGATGGCCGCGGGCATCCAGATCTCGACGCCGTCGGGCCGGCTCGACGCCGCCCTCGACGTGCTCGACGTGGTATAGTCCGGACCGGTTGGAGCTGGTTGGAGAAAGTGTAAATATGGCCCTATTTGATACGGAGACTCGGCGTTCGGGCGACGCGGCCACCAGGGCGCTGTCGGTTACCACGGTCGAGACCGACTTCGTAGAAAAGGTCTACCAGAACATTGCCAAGGTGTACGACTACACCTACGGTCCCACCCTCCATCCCGGCCGACTCGAAGCCATCGAGAAGATGGCGATCCACCCCGGTACCAACGTGCTCGAAGTGGGCGTCGGCACCGGCATCAACCTGTCCCTGTATCCGCGCACCTGCCGCGTCACCGGTATCGACCTGTCGAGCCGCATGCTCGAACGGGCGCAGGAGCGCATCGACAACAAGGGTCTGCATCACTGCGAAGTCGCCGAAATGGACGCCACCAAGCTGACGTTCGCCGACAACTCCTTCGACGTCGTCTACGCACCCTACGTGATCAGCGTGGTGCCGGACCCGGTCGCGGTCGCGCGCGAGATGTACCGCGTGTGCCGTCCCGGCGGCCGCGTCATCATCCTCAACCACTTCAAGAGCGCGAACCCGATCATGGGCCGCATCGAAAGGGCGATCTCGCCGATGACCGTGCACATCGGCTTCACCGCCGACCTCGACATGCATGCATTCCTGGCCCAGGCCGACCTGCGCCCGGTGTCGATCGAGAAGGTGAACGTCCCGAAGATGTGGTCGCTCATCACGGTCGTCAAGAACTAGTTGCCACCACCCGTTACACCCGAGCCCGGCTGGACCTCGGTCCAGCCGTTCCCGCAACTCGATCCCCATTCATTTCTCGTCGCCAACCCGTCCGGCGAAAGCGTGCGCATTGCCTACTTTCGCGGTCCCGAGCCCGGCGTGCTCTACGCGAAGGCCTGGTTCGGCCGCGAGACGCAGGGCCCGCCGGGCTACGTCCACGGCGGCGCGATGGCGGCGGTGCTTGACGAGAGCATGGGCGGCGCCTGCTGGATGAACGGCCACCCCACGGTGGCCGCGAAGATCTCGGTGTCGTTCCTGGAAATGCTGCGGCTGGAGTCGGAGACGACCGTCGAGGCCCGGGTCGACCGGACGGACGGGCGCAAGATCTACGTCAGCGCCAAGCTGATCGATGCGTCGGGCACTGTCGTCGCCGAATCCGACGGGCTCTTCATCGTCCTGCGCGAAGATCAACTGAAATCGATGTAAGGAGTTCAGAAGATCAGAAGAAACGAATTGGTTTCTTCTGATCTCCTAATCTCCTGTCAATTCAGTTATCAGTCGTGCCGCAATCTCTGCCCCATTAGTCGCCGGTTTCTCCTGTGGAGCCGGCTGTGCGAGCAGCGCATCGAGATGCGGCCCCCAGGCACCCCCAAACAGAGCAGCCTGATCGATGAACGCCGCCCGCAGGAAGCGGGGCATGGCCGTCACCAGCACGTCGTACTCGGCGAACTGTCCGCGTGACGTGTAGAGCAGGGCGGTCTCGTTCGCCAGGCACTCCGAGATGATGCCGTAACCGGGCTTGGTGACGACCACGTCCGCGGCGCGCACCAGGTCTTCGTAGCGGAGGCCGCGCGCGTACAGCGCCGGCTCGTCGACATCGCCCGGCAGCAGGATGCGGTATCCGGCCAGTTGCCTGAGCGCCTCCACGTTCAAGCCGTCAAGGCCGTAGCCGCCGAACGACACCAGCACCAAGCGTTCACCGTGCGGCAGGCCGAGCGCCTCGCGGGCTGCCGCGGGATCGCGTTCGGAACGCCGCGCGACGAAGGGGATATTGACGACGGCCGGCATGGTGGCGAAGCCGCCCGACATCGGCAGCCGCAGGGCGAGGGTGGTGTCGGCGTAGACCCGCCCGATCGCGTCCGCGAGATCGGCGCCGCCCTCGTAGCCGGCATAGATCCAGTCCCAGGTGAAGTTGCCGAACGCCACGCCCGGAATGCCGGCGGCGCTGGCCGCGGCGATGCCGAGCGGCGGGATGTCGGCGACGACCAGCGTGGCGCCGGCGCGGCCCAGCCACGCGGCCTCGGCGGCCACGCGATCCGAAAAAGCGGCCATGAACTGCCGCCCGCGCTCGATGGTCGCGCGCGCGTCCGGCCGGAGGCTGTCAACCTGGACCACGCCGGTATCGCACTGAGCCGGCTCGAGCGTGACACCCGGCCTGACCGTGCGCTGCACCAGCCACGGCGCCACGTCCGAGCGAATGATGACGCGGAGGTCCGGCCGCCGATCGGCCAGCGCGTTGATCACCTCGATCGAGCGCGAAGCGTGGCCGAATCCGTGTCCCGATATGTAGAAAGCGATGGTCACAGACAGGCATTATCTTGTGATCTCGTGAGGTGGTGATCTGGTGATCTGATCGGCAGATCTGGTGATCTGGTGATTTGGAGGCCGCCGGACCGCGGCCAGGATCACCACATAGATCAACCGATCGCCCGCTCACCAGATCAACCGCTCGCTCACCAGATCACCACCTCACGAGATCACAAGATCGGGGCTACAATAACCGTGTGGCATTCGACGAGCGAGCATTCTTCAGCGAGCGGCCCGAAACGCGCCCGGCGAAGTACCCGTGCCCGCGCTGCAAGCGGATCAACGAGTACAGCATCCGCTGGGTGAAGCGCACCAAGAAGGGCGCGCCGCAGAACGCCGACGACCGGGCGAAGTTCGACAAGTTGCGCGATCACCTGCTGCGCCTGGACGATGAGGTGACGTGCAAGACCTGTGGGAAGAAGTTCGAGATCCCGTCGATGCATTCGATGATGTTCATCGATCAGCTCGACGGCCTGCCGAAGGACGAAGAGGCCGACGAGGCTGAAGCGACCCAGGCGCCGGGCAAGCCCATGGACGCCACGACCAAGGCGGCGTTGCCGGCCCGCTTCACGCGGCCGACCAAAGGCTGGCGCGGCTAGGCCACAGATTGAACGCAGATTGCGCAGGCCGGGCTCCTGGCTACCAGACCCCGGGCACCAGTCGCGACCGCACCTGGCGTTGGTAGGCGCGGTACTTCTCACCAAACGCCTGCACGAGTGAGGCTTCCTCCAGCGGAATCGCCACGACCAGGTAGGCGGAACTGACCACCGCGAACAGCAGCCGGCTGCAGGTCATCTCCGGCGTGCCGAACACAATCAGCAGCCAGCCGAAATAGATCGGATGCCGGACCAGGCCGAATGGGCCGGTCACCTTGAACTCCACCGGCTGGTCGCGACGCGCCTGCCGCACGCCGGCCAGCTCCCACACCCCGATGATCCCTGAGGCGCGTTCGGTCAGCGCGAGCCCGGCCAATTGGACGCCAAAGCCCAGCCACTGCAGCGGCCCCTCGAGCGCCCATGCGATTCCCGGCAGCGGCCGCCACAGCCAGCACACGGCGATGAAGAGCAGGCTGGCGATCCAGACGTAGACGCTGCGCTCGAGCTCCGGCGACACGATCCGGCTGATCCAGGCCTTGGCGCCGGTCCGCGCCATCACGCTGTGGTGCAACGCGAAGATGGTGAAGAGCGTGACGTCGAAGAGCACCGCGGGCCAGATCGGCGCGCCGGTCGCCGGCGCCGGGAGGCGAAGGAGGTTGCCGTAGACCACGACGAACGAGAGGAGCGACGCGGCGAACAAGAGCGCGCCGATCCACGCGAACATTGTGCGCACGAACAGTATTATGGTCGGAACCATTCAGAACGGTTCAGAACGATTCGGATAGGTTCAGAAAGGTTCAGTGAACTCACCACGAGTTGCCATTACCGGCATCGGAGCCGTTTCGGCGTTTGGCGTCGGGCGCGAGGTGTTTTGGGATGCGATCCGCCGGGGCCAAAGCGGCACGCGGGCCATCACCGAGTTCGACGTCTCCTCGTATCCCTGCCAGGTGGCGGCCCCGGTTCCGCCGGTGGACATGACCGCGGCCGAGCCGCTGGCCGGCGAGCGCGGGCCGCGGGACTCGCGCGCCGATCCCAAGCGCTACTCCCGCGCCGCGCTGTTCGGCGTGGTGGCGGCTCGTGAGGCCTGGAACGACGCCGGTCTCGCGTTTGGCCAGGCCAACGCCGGCGTGATCATCGGCAGCGGCGGCGGCGGCATCGACGTGGGCGAGCGTCAATACCAGGATTTCTTCACCACCGGCGGCAAGAACGTCACGCCCTACGCGATTGCCGTCGGCATTTGCGGCATGGTCTCGAGCGAGATCTCGATTGCGCTGGGCGTGCGCGGCATCAGCCACGTGCTGTCCACCGGCTGCACCAGTTCCACCGACGCCCTTGGTTACGCCTGCATGCTGCTGCGCCAGGGCGACTGCGACGTGCTGCTGTCGGGCGGCACCGACGGCTGCGTGCTGCCGGGCATGATCTTCGGCTTCTCCCGCATGCGCGCCGTCTCGACGCACTACAACGATCGCGGCGCCGAGGCGTCGCGGCCGTTCGATCGCGGACGCGACGGCTTCGTGCTGGGCGAGGGCGCGTGGATGCTGACGCTGGAGCTGGAGGACCGCGCCCGCGCCCGCGGCGCCACCGTCTACGCCACGATCGACGGCTACGCATCGACGTGCGACGCCTACCACCGCGTCCAGATGGATCCGGACGGCGAACAGATTGTCCACTGCATGCGCCAGGCGATCGAGCGATCCGGGCGCGCCGCCGAGGAGATCGGCTACATCAACTACCACGGCACCTCCACGGTGCTGAACGACGCCATCGAGGCGCGCTGCACGCGGCTGGCCTTCGGCGCGCTGGCCGACCGCATTCCCGGGTCGTCCACCAAGTCGATGATCGGCCACCCGCAGGGCGCCAGCGGCGCCGCCGGCGTGGTCGCCACCGCACTGGCGCTGTCGCGCGGCTTCCTGCCGCCCACCATCAACCTCACCACTCCCGATCCGCAATGCGACCTGGACTTCATCCCGAACGAGGGCCGCGCCGCGCAGCCGGAGGCGGCGTTGTGCAACTGCCTCGGATTCGGATCGAAGAACAGCGCACTGGTCATCGGCCGCGCGCATGGATGACGTCGTCATCGTCGGCGGCGGTCCGGCGGGGGCGTTGGCGGCCCTCATCCTGGCGCGCGCCGGCGCGAGGGTCCGTGTGTTCGAGCGCGCGCGCTTTCCGAGGCACAAGCTGTGCGGCGACACCTTGAATCCCGGGGCGTTGGCGGTGTTGGCGCGGCACCTGGACGTCACCTGGCTGGCGGCGAACAGCAATGACATCCACGGCATGCTGATCACGGGCCCCGGCGGTATCGCGGTGCGGGCCGTGTACGGCGCCGGCATTGCCGGCCGCGCCGTGACGCGCCAGGTGTTCGACGAGTGGCTCCTGCGGCAGGCCGGGGAGGCGGGCGCGCACGTGGAAGAGGGCGGGGCCGTGAAAGGCGCGCTGGTCTCCGGCGGCCGGGTGAGCGGCGTGATCGCGATGTGCGGCGGCGGCGGGGAAGCGGCGCATGCGGGCCGCCTCGTCATTGCCGCCGACGGACGCCGGTCGACGCTGGCCTTTTCGCGCGGCCTGGCGCGCCAGCCGGCGCGTCCCCGGCGATGGGCGATCGGCGGTTACTTTACCGACGTCACTGGATGCGGCACCGTCGGCGAGATGCACGTGCGCCGGGGACACTACATCGGCGTGGCGCCGGTGCCGGGCGGCCTGACCAACGTCTGCGTGGTGATGCCGCATGCCACCGGTGACCAGCCCATCGGGCCCCCGGCGGAGGTGATTCGCACGCGGCTCGACGGCGATCCGTCACTGCGCGACCGGTTTGCCGCCGCACGCCTGGTGGGCGATCCGGTGATGCTGGGCCCCATGGCCATCGACACCGACACGGCCGGCGAGCCGGGCCTGCTGCTGGCCGGTGACGCCGCGGGATTCATCGACCCCATGACCGGGGATGGCATGCGCCTCGCCCTGGCGGGCGCCGAACTCGCCGCGGCCGCGGCGCTGGATGTGCTCGCCGGCCGGCTGTCGCCCGCCATCGCGCACCTGGAACTGACGCGCCGCCGCCGCGCGGCCTTCGCCTCGAAGTGGCGATTCAACCGGACCTTGCGGACGCTGGTGGCCTCGCCACGGGGTGTTTCGGCGGCCGCCGTCGCGGCGCGGGCGGTGCCGTCGCTGTTTGCCGGGATCATCCGTTACGCGGGAGACTGTCCATCGTGACGCCAACCCCAGCGACCGCGATTGCCGTGCTCACCGTCGTGGCCGCGTTCCTGATGATGGGCGGCGAGCTGGTGCTGTCGGTGTTCAACGAGCGCCAGTTGCGCGCGAAGGGCGCGGTGGAGCCGCCGGGTGATGTCATCGCGATCATGCGATGGACCTACCCCGCGTCGTTTGTGGCGATGGGCGTGGAAGGCGCGCTGGTCGGGCCGTCGCCCAGTTCCATCCTGTTGGGGGGGCTGGTGCTGTTCGGCCTCGCCAAGGCGCTCAAGGTCTGGGCCATCGCATCGCTCGGTCCGCGGTGGAGCTACCGCGTGCTGGTCCTGCCGGACGCGCCGCTGGTCACCTCCGGTCCGTACCGCTACCTGTCGCATCCCAATTACCTCGCCGTGGTCGGCGAGTTGGTGAGCGTCGCCTGCATCGTGGCCGCGCCGATCACCGGGGTCCTGGCGGCGATTGCATTCGGCCTGCTGATGCGCGCACGCATCCGCATCGAAGACCGCGCGCTAGGCAGAGTGGCCCCGCCGAAGCCATGACAGAATAGGCGCGTGAAACTGCCGAAGTGGGCGACGGCGCTCGACGTCCTCGCCGTCGTGATGGCCATCATCGCGCTGTCGGTCGTCGTGGCCGGCGGCTTCCGTCTCGTGATCTTCGGCACCCGGCTCTCGGTCACGGATTGGTGGCGTCCCGCGCTGTGGAGCGTGGTGGCGCTGGTCATTCGCCACGCCATCGTCCGGCATCAGCCGCTGCCGCAGCGCGTGGTGCAGGCGGTGGTCCGCTGGTGGCGCAATCCCGACACCAGAACCGTGCTGCCGATCCACCTGGCGACGCGCGGCGGCGTGCTCGCTGTCGGCTTCCTCGCGGTGATCCTGATCGGATTTCCGCCGGAGGCGGCCTCGCGCTGGCGCATCTACTCCAACGATTTTCTCGACCTGCCGGCACGGTGGGACGCCGGCTGGTACCTCGGCATTGCGATGGAGGGGTATCGCTACCTCCCCAACGCGCCGGCCGACGTCCAGCAGAACATCGCGTTCTTCCCGGCGTTCCCCATGACCGTGCGGTACTTGTCCACGGTGCTCGGCCATCAGCCGTTGTGGACCGGCGTGGGCGTGTCGCTGGTCGCGTTCTTCCTGGCGCTCGGCTACTTCCTCCGGCTGGCGCGGGACGAACTGCGCGACGAGGACCAGGCGGTTACGGCCGTCATGCTGCTGGCGGCCTATCCGTTCGCGGTGTTCTTCAGCGCGGCCTATACCGAGGGGCTGTTCCTGCTGACGCTGGTCGGCGCCGTGTACCACTTCCGCCACGATCAGCTGTGGCGCGCGGCCGGGTGGGGATTCCTGTGCGGGCTGACGCGGCCCAACGGGTCGTTCCTGTCGATCGTGCTCGGCCTGATGGCCGTCGCCCCGGTGTGGGGGATGTGGCGTCCGGCTTCAGCCGGACCAGGCCCTTCAGATGAAACAACCGGCTGGCCCCGCGTCGGCAAGCGGCTGCTGTCGGCGTCCGCGCCCGGCTTCGGGATGCTGGCGTTCTCCGCCTACATCTACCAGCTCACCGGCCATCCCTTCCGCTGGACCATGCAGAATGCGGCGTGGGGCCGGGTGTATCGCGGCCTCGACTCGCTGGTGTCGGATCGCGTGGACTTCATCGCCAACAACGGCCTCTACAACTACGCCTCCACCCAGACGATTGACTTCTTCTATCTGCTCGCCGTGTTGTTCGCGCTCGGGTCCGTCTGGCCGGTGTATCGCCGGTTCGGCCTCCCGTACGCGGTGCTGCTGCTGGTGAACGTGCTGCCGCCGATGGCGGCGGGCGGTTTGCTGTCGATGGGCCGCGTCACGTCGGTGCTGTTTCCGGCGTTCCTGTGGATGGGCGGCGCCATCCCGGCCCGGCACCGCACGGCGTGGATCGCCTGCTTCGCGTGCCTGCAGGGATTTGTCGCGGTGATGTTCTTCACCTGGCGCCCGCTGTTCTAGCTAGACCGACGTAATCCACTGGCGCACCACCGCTTGAATCGCGGCCTCGTGCGCCCTCACGTCTTCGACCCCGGCGAAGTTGACCAGCGCCCGGTCCCTGGCCAGCCACTTGATGAGGCCCTGCGGATCGTCGATCTGGAACGACGGCCGCTCGCGAACCTTCGCGCCCACGTGCAGGATGATGCCGATGCCGTCTTTCTCGCGGAGGTGCGTGGTGGCGAAATACTCCGTGGTGCGAAAGCTCGGCGCATTCCACTTCACGCCCTCGGCGATCGAGGGATCGGCGCCGCAGATGATCTGACGCAGCAACTCGATGGCCGCCTTGTGCGGATGCTCCAGGCGCGTCATGAACTGATCAACGGCCTCCGAGGTGTCGGCAGCAATTGCTGTGCGAGCGGGTCGCGGCACAGATGTCGTCATGCCAGTTCCTCGGCAGCCGCCAGTTGCGGCCAGATGTCTCCAACTGTGAATCGCATCGCCCCTCCATGCTAGACGGAATCCGCCTCCGGCCTGCACGCCGCTTCGGGCGTCCAAATCACATGCGCGGAGGCTATACTCGACCCAAGACCATGTCTCGCCGCGTTTGGCTGCTCCTGGCTTCGGTCGTGCTAACCATTGGGCTCGCGCCGTTCGTCACGGCCGAGCAGGCGTCAAACGTCGCGGCGGCACGGGCCAACGCCGAGAAGTCATGGCGCGGCGGCCGTCTCGACGAGATCGAGAAGTTCGCCGACGCCTTCCCGAAAGACGAAACCCTCGCCGTGCTGCGCGCCAGGGCCGGCGCCGCGCGCGGCGACTACCTGCGCGCCGAGTCGGTGCTGCAGCCGTTTGCGGCGGCCAACCCAGCCGGCGACGCCGCCCTCGAAGCCGGCTTGCTCCAGCAATTAATGGGCCGCCGGGTCGAGGCGCGCCGATCCCTCCAGCTGGTGATGATGGGTGACCAGCGCACGCCCACCGCGCGCGACCACGTGCGCGCCGCCCGTGCCGCCCGCGCCCTCGGACGGTTCGACGATGCCAACGCGTTCTTCCGCGACGCCGACGGGCTGACGCCCAACGACGCGGCGATCAACACGGAGTGGGGCGACCTGTTCGTCGAGAAATACAACAACAAGGACGCCGCCCGGTCGTTCCAGGAGGCGTTGAAGGCCGACCCCGTGTACGGTCCGGCGCTGCTCGGCATGGCCCGCGCGCTGGCCGACCAGAATCCGGCACAGGCGGCGGCGCTGGCCGAGCAGGCGCTCAAGCTGAATCCGCTCGACTTCGGGGCGCACCTGTTCCTCGCCGACATGGCGATCTACCAGGACAAGAAGAAGGACGCGCTGGCGTCGATCGATCGCGTGCTGGCGGTGAACCCGAAACACCTCGAAGCCCTGTCGATGCAGGCGGCTCTCGCCTATGTCGATGGCCGCGACCAGGACTATCAGGCCGCGCTCGCGGCGGCGCTCAAGATCCATCCCACCTACGGCGAGATCCATCGCGTGGTCGGGTCGATGACCGCGCACTACTACCGCTTCGACGAGGCGGCCGAGCACGTGCGCAAGGCGATTGCCCTCGACCGCGACAACGTCCGCGCCTACGCCGACCTGGGCGCGCACCTGATGCGGACCGGCGACGAACGCAACGCCCGCCGCGCGCTGGAAACCGCCTTCAAGGTCGATCCCTGGAACGTCGTCACGTTCAACCTGCTCGCGCTGCTCGACACGCTCGAACCCTTCGACACCGTGCGCGAAGGCGACATGGTCATTCGCCTCCATCCGGACGAAGCGGCGGTGTTGCGGCAGTACGTGCCGCAGCTCGCCAAGGAGGCGATGGCGTCGTTGAGCAAGCAGTGGGAGTTCACGCCCAAGGGCCCCATCCTGATCGAGATGTTCCCGAAGCACGACGACTTCGCGGTGCGGACGCTCGGCCTGCCCGGCATGATCGGCGCTCTCGGCGCCTGCTTCGGCCGCGTCGTCACCGTCGACTCGCCGAAGGCGCGCGACCCCGGCACCTTCAACTGGGCCGAGACGCTGTGGCACGAGATCGCCCACGTCATCACCCTGCAGCTGTCCGACAACCGCCTGCCACGGTGGCTGAGCGAAGGCGCGTCCGTGTACGAAGAGCGCCGCGCCCGCCCGGAGTGGGGCCGCGAGATGGACATCCCGTTCGCGCGGGCGATGGATCGCGGCAAGTTGATCAAGCTGCGCGACCTCAACTCCGGATTCAGCAACCCGGAAACCATCTCGCTCTCGTATTACCAGGCCTCGCTGGTCGTCGAGCACATCGCCGACGTCTATGGCCAGGCGAAGCTGCGCGCGCTGGTACGGGCGTACGCCGACGGCTCCGACACGGAGGCCGCGATTCGCAAGGCGCTCGGCGTGGAGATTGACGCGCTGCAGACCACGTTCGATCGCTTTCTCGAACAGCGGTATGCGGGGATGCGCACGGCGCTCGCCGTTCCCGAAGGGCTGACGGCGGACATGCCGCTCGATGCGGTGAAGTCGGTCGCCTCCGCCCACCCGGGCAGCTATGCCGCGCAGATGGCTCTCGGCGAGGCGCTGACGGAAGGGAATCCCGACGGCGCCATTGCCGCCTTCGAACGCGCCGCGCAACTGATCCCGAACGTGACCGGCGAAGACAGCCCGTACGCGCTGATTGCGGCGGTCGCCCTCAAGAAGGGCGACAAGGCCCGCGCCGCCACTGCCCTCGAGACGCTGACCGGCAAGGGGCAGACCGACATTGTCTCGGCGCGGCTGATGTCCACGCTGGTCGATGGCGCGCGCGAGCCGGCGCGGATGCAAGTGGCCCTCAAGCGCGTGGTCGCCGTCGACCCGTTCGATGCCGCATCGCATTCGATACTGGGCCGGATCGACCTGAACGCGAAGCGCGTGGACGAGGCCATCCGGATGTTCCGCGTCGCGCTGGCGGCCAAGCCGCTCGACCGCGCCAGCGCGCACGCCGACCTGGCCGAGGCGCTCGCCGAGGCCGGTCAGCGCGATGAGGCCAAAAAGCAGGCGCTGGCCGCGCTCGAGATCGCGCCGACGTTCACACGGGCGCAGGATCTGCTCCTGAGGCTCGCACAAGGAAGTCGTTGATGCGCCAGCCCCGATGGGTCCTCGCTGTTGCCGCGCTCGTGGGAATGGTGTGGGTCGCATCCGAGGTGAGCGCGCAGATTCCGGTCATTGGCGGCGACAAGTTCCAGGGATTGAAGTGGACCTTCGTCCGCATCAAGTACGGCTCCTACGAAAACGAGGGCGCCGCGCGGAACTCGCAGTTGAGCTATTGGGACGACCCGTGGGCCATCGACGCGCCGGCGGCGGAGCAGAACCTGTCGCGCCGGATCAAGTCGGTGACCGCCATCGAGGTGGGCGAGCCGCTGGTCCTGACCCTGGACGACGAGAAGCTCTGGCAATACCCGTGGATCTACATCGTCGAGCCCAGCAACCTCGTGCTGTCGGAGAAAGAGGTGCCGATCCTCCGCGAGTTCCTGCTGCGCGGCGGCACGCTGACCCTCGACGACTTTCACGGCCCCTACGAATGGGACCTGACCATGCGCCAGCTGAAGCGCGTGTTTCCCGATCGCGAGATCGTCGAGATCGCGCCGCCCCATCCCATCTACAGCTGCTTCTACCGCATCGAGAAGTATCCGCAGATCCCCGGCCTCGGATCGTTCCTGAGCGGGCGGACCTGGGAAAAGGGCGGCTTCGTCGCGCGGCTGCGCGGCATCGTCGATGACGCCGGCCGGCCCATGGTGTTGATCAACTGGAACACCGACATGGGCGATGGCGTGGAGTGGTCGAACGCGCAGGAATACCAGGGCTACATCAAGTGGACCGCGCAGGCCTACCAGATGCTCATCAACGAAGTGATCTATTCGCTGACACACTGAGGTTTCATGAATCGCACGACGGACGTGGCCGTTGAAGGCCTGGCGGAACGCGTCGCCGGGAGCCGGCAGAAGATCCTAACGGAGTTACGCAAGGTGATCGTCGGCCAGGACGAGGTGGTCGACGAAGTGCTGATGGCGCTGTTCTGCGGCGGCCATTGCCTGATCACCGGCGTGCCCGGCCTGGCCAAGACGCTGCTGGTCAAGACGCTGGCGCAGATCCTGGACCTCAAGTTCAAGCGCATCCAGTTCACGCCGGACCTGATGCCAGCCGACATCACCGGCACCGAGGTGCTCGACGAAGAGAACGGGCACCGCGCCCTGCGCTTCGTGCACGGGCCGATCTTCGCGCAGATCATCCTGGCCGACGAGATCAACCGCACGCCGCCGAAGACGCAGGCGGCGTTGCTCGAGGCCATGCAGGAGTACCACGTCACGGCCGCGGGCCACACCTATCCGCTCGAGCGGCCGTTCTTCGTGCTGGCGACGCAGAATCCGATCGAGCTCGAAGGCACCTATCCGCTGCCGGAGGCGCAGCTCGATCGCTTCCTGTTCAACGTGGTGATGACCTATCTGTCGGAAGACGACGAGGTGCAGGTGGTGACCGACACCACGGGCACCAAGCGGGCGGAGCCGGCGAAGGTCCTCGACGGCGCCGAGATTCTCGCCATCCAGCACTACGTGCGGCAGGTGCTGGTCGCCGAAGACGTGGTCCGTTACGCGGTCCGCCTCGCCGACAGTTCGCGTCCGGGCCGTGGTGAAAAGCTCGACTTCATCGACAAGTGGGTGAAGTGGGGCGCCGGGCTGCGCGCTTCTCATGCCCTGGTGATTGGCGCCAAGGCGCGGGCGCTGCTTCACGGCCGCCATCACGTCTCGGTGAAGGACATCCAGGCGCTGGCCAAGCCCATCCTGCGGCATCGCGTGCTCCCGAACTTCTACGCCGAGGCCGAAGGCATCACGCCCGATCGCATTGTCGATCAGCTGGTGGCCGCCGTGCCGGTGCCCGCCAGCGGGTTGTAGGCCATGGCTGGGGCGGCGCGGTTCCTCGACCCGGCGATCGTGGCGCGGCTCGGCACGATTGACCTGAAGGCGCGAACCATCGTCGAAGGGTTCCTGACCGGATTGCATCGCAGTCCGTACAAGGGGTTCAGCGTCGAGTTTGCCGAGTATCGCCAGTACCTGCCCGGGGACGACCTGGCGACGCTGGACTGGAAGGTCTACGCGCGTTCCGATCGGCACTTCGTCAAGAAGTACGAAGAGGAGACCAACCTCACCTGCCACCTGCTGCTCGACGTCAGCGCGTCGATGGGCTACGCGTCGGGCTCCGTCACCAAGCTGCAATACGGGTCGTACCTGGCCGGGGCGCTCGCCTACCTGATGAACCGGCAGCGCGACGCGTTCGGGCTGATTGCGTTCGACGACAAGATTGCCTCGCTGGTGCCGGCCAACGCGCGCACCGGCCACCTGCGCGCGGTGCTGCTCGCGCTCGAGCGACTGCAGCTGGGCGCGCACACCAACGTCGCCAAGCCGTTGCACGACCTGGCGGCCGCGGTTCGCAAGCGTGGCCTCGTCGTGCTGGTCTCGGACTTGTTGGACGACCCGCAGCAGGTACTCGACGGCCTGAAGCACTTCCGCTATCGCGGTACCGACGTCGTCGTGTTTCACGTGCTCGACCCGTACGAACTAGAGTTCCCGTTCGAGCGAGCCGCGCGCTTTCGCGACATGGAAACGGCGGACGAAGTAGTGGCCGTGCCGGCCACGGTCCGCAAGGATTACATCGAGCGGATGCAGGCGATGATCGCGCACTACAAGCGCGAGCTGGGACTGGTCGGCATCGACTACTGCCTGCTCGACACGTCGCAGCCGCTCGAGCACGGGCTGATGGCGTACTTGATGACGCGCCGCAGAGTGATCTGATGTTCGGCATCTCGTTTCTCTCGCCGCTGTTCCTGATTGGCGCGCTGGCCGCGGCCGTGCCCATCCTGCTGCACCTGCTCCATCGCAAGACCGAAGTCGTGATCGATTTCCCGTCGGTGAGGCTGCTGACTCGCGCGCCCGTGCAGCAGCAGCGGCGGCGGCGGTTGCGGGAGCTGATCCTCCTGGCCCTGCGGGTGGCGGCGCTGATCCTGCTCGCCGTGTCGTTCGCGCGGCCCTACGTCGCGGGCGCGGTGGCGCCGCTGTCAGCGCCGGTGACCGTGGTCGCGCTCGATACCTCGATGAGCCTGTCGGCACCGGGCCAGTTCGCGAAGGCGCAGCAAGCCGCGTCGCAGGCCGTGGATGCCGCACCCGCGTCTCACGCCGTGGCGCTGATCACGTTTGCGGATTCCGCGTCGGTGGCCGTTCAGCCCACCTCCGACCGCGGAGCGGTGCGTGCCGCCATTGCCGCGGCGTCCGCCGGGCCCGGCGGCACTCGATACCGCACGGTACTCGCCAGCGCGAGCGAAGTGGTGGGCGCCCGCGAAGGGCGCGTGGTGATGGTCACGGACCTCCAGCAATCGGGGTGGGAAGCCAACGACGATGGCGGGCTGCCTGATGGCGTTGAGGTGACCGTGGTCGGCGTGGCCCCGCCGCGGACCAACCTCGCCGTGACGTCGGCGGTGCGCCGCGCCCGCATGGTGGCGGCGACGGTGCAGAACTACGGCAGCGAAGAGGCGAGCGCCGCGGTGCGGCTGGTGGTTGAGGGCAAGGAAGTGGCGCGGGCGAACGTGACGATGGCGCCGCTGGCGGCGGCCGACGCCGAGTTACCGGGCGCCTTCGGAAGTGGCGGCGCCGCGCAGGTGGTGATCGACGATGTGGATGGCTACCAGCCTGACAACACCCGCTACGTCGTGCTGGACCCGCGCCCGTCGGTGTCGATTGCCGCGCTGGTCGCCGATCCGACGGGAGCAACCGGCGGCATCTATGTGGAACGGGCGCTGTCGGTGGCCGGTGACGGCCGTGAGTTTGCCGTCACGGTGGCCGATGGCCGCGTGCTGTCGAAATGGACCGCCGCCGAGATGGCGAACCATGCGGCCCTGGTCGTGCTGGGCACGCGCACGCTCGATCGCTCCGGGCGTGAGCTGGTGAAGACCTACCTTGCCGGCGGCGGCCAGGTGTTGCTTACCTTGGGGCCGGACGTCGATCCGGGGACCCTGGCCGACGTCATCGGCACCGACCTCGGCGTGGTGCCGGCACCGGTGCGCACGCCCGGCGCGACGCTGGTGGCCAGCGACAGCCGTCATCCCATCTTTCGCCCGTTTCTCATCCCATCGGGCGCCCTGGGCGACGTCCAGGTGGACCAGCACCGGCGTCTAAACGATCAGGCCGACCGGACCGTGCTGGCCCGACTGTCCGGCGGCGACGCGGCGCTCACGGAACAGGCGGTCGGGGAGGGGCGGTTGCTGGTGTTCACCTCGGACCTCGACAACCAATGGAGCCGCTTCCCGTTGCACCCGTCGTTTGTCCCGTTCGCGGTGGAAACGGCACGCTACCTGACGCGCGGACGGCAGCAGCGGCAGGAGTGGACGTTGCCGGAAGTGCCGGCGGGAGCGCCGCCGGCGCCGGGCGTGGTGGTGACCGGCGCGGGCGCCGCCGCTCGCGCGATGGTGGTCAACGTGGACGTGCGCGAATCGAGTCCCGCGGCCACCAGCGTTGACGAGTTCACGAAGAGCATCGTCAGGACCAACCGATCCGATGCGCGCGAGCCGATCAACGCGGCGCGGGAGGTCGAGGACCAGCAGCGATGGTGGCAGGTGGGCCTGCTCGTGATGCTGGTGGCTCTGGCTGGCGAAGCGCTCGTCGGGCGCCGCGCGGCGTGAGCTAGGATGGACACAGAGCAGCGCATGAGCGATCGCTTCGTCGAGCTTCGAACGATTCTCGCGGACGTGCGGGCGCGCTGGACGCGCCGCGCGCTCCTCAGCGCGTGGGCGCTCGGGGCCGCCACCGCCGCGTCGATGTTGCTCGTCGGCCTGCTGGCGGTGTGGCTGGTGGCGCGTGAGGGCCTGCCGCTGGTGCTGGCCGTGGGCGCCGTCACGATCGTCGCCGTCACCTCACTGGTCTTCGCGCTGCTGCCGCTGCGGCAGCCGCCCACCGACAAGCAGATGGCCCGCTTCATCGAGGAGCAGGCCGGCGGCCTGGACGACGTGCTGGTGACCGCGGTGGAGAAGGGCGGCCTCGGCTCCTCGCCGATCGGCGACCTGCTGGTCGCGGATGCCATCCGCGCCGCGCGCGCGCTGGACTTCGACGCCCTGGTCAGCCGTGACACGCGGCGGCGCGCCGCGGCCGGCGCCGCGCTGGCGAGCCTCGGGCTCCTCGCGGCCGCGGGTGTCTTCGCGCCATCGGCGGGCCGTGCCGCCGACGTGGTGGGCGCGTACCTGTTTCCCAAGCACTATGCGATCGCGGTGGTCCCTGGCTCCACCAAGGTCAGGGCCGGGCAGCCGCTCACCGTGGTGGCGCGGATTCCGGGCCTCGACGGCGGCCTCATCCCGTCCATCACCGTGGGTGAGGGCGACGCGGCACGCTCCGCGCGGATGTCGCCCGGCGCGGCGTCCGGCGAATTCACCATCACCCTGAACAACATCGAAACGTCGTTCCCGTATTCGGTGTCCCTTGGCGCCGCGCACTCCGATGCGTTCCAGGTGGACGTGATCCGGCCGGTTCGCGTGGCGCGGGTGGACGTGCGCTACGAGTATCCGAACGGCGTCGGCCTGCCGCCGCAGACGGAGGAAGACAGCGGCGACATCTACGCGCCGGCGGGGACCAGGGCACACCTCACCATTACCACCGACAAGCCCGTGAAGCAGGGACAGCTCGCACTCTCGGATGGCACCGCGGTGACGCTGTCTGGAAGCGACACGGTGTTGTCGGCCGAGCTGACGGTGGCGAAGGACGGCTCGTACCGCATTGCGCTCAAGGATGTTGACGACCTGTCGAGCGAGGGCACGGAGTATTTCATCCGCATGCTGAACGACCGGCCGCCCGACGTCCGCATCCTGCGCCCGGCCGGCGACAAGCAGGTGTCGCCGCTCGAAGAAGTGGCCATCGAGGCGCGCGCCGACGACGACTACGGCGTGCAGTCGCTGGAACTGGTGATCAAGACGTCCGGCGGAAAAGAGACCGTCGTCCCGCTCGGCCAGCCGATCACCGGCTCGGCGGCCGCCGGCGAGCACACGGTGTATCTCGAGGATCTGCGCGTGGCGCCCGGTGATTTCGTGACCTACCACGCGCGGGCGCGTGACGTCGGCCGCGGTCGCCGTTCGACCGAGGCGAGAAGCGACATCTTCTTCCTCGAGGTGAAGCCGTACGAAGAGGAATTCACGGCGTCGGAAAGCCAGGCCATGGGCGGCATGCAGGGCGAGCAGACCGGCCTCGAGGATCTGATTGCCCAGGAGAAGGACATCATCGCCGCCACCTGGAAGCTCGACGCCCGCGCCCGTCGCGCGCGTGATGCGCGATCGGCAGGCGACATCAGGACCGTCGCCGACGCCCAGACCGGCGTGAAGGAAAAGGCCGAATCGATTGCCGGCGACCTGTCGGCGGCCGCGTTTGCGCAGCAGCGGCGGCGGCGCGGCGCGCAGCCCGGCCTGACGCGGGCCGGCACCGACGACCCGATCGCCAAGGCCGTGGCAGCCATGGGCCGGGCCGTCACCGAACTCCAGCGCCTCAACACCGCGCAGTCGCTGCCCCACGAGGAAGACGCGCTCGGTAATTTGCTGAAGGCGCAGGCCGAGATTCGCCGGCGCCAGGTGGCCATGCAGCAGGCGCGCGGCGGCGGCGGCAACGGCAACCGCCAGACCCTCGACCTGTCGACGCTGTTCGAGCAGGAGCTGCGCAAGCGGCAGCAGACCAACTACGAGACGCCATCGACGAGCGACGCGCGCGCGGATGAGGCCAAGAAGGCTGACGACCCGCTGGCCGGCATCCGCGAGCTGGCCCGCCGCCAGGAAGCGTTGGCCCGGCAGCAGCGTGACCTGGCGAAGAACCAGGGCGCGCTGACCGCGGAAGAGATCAAGCGTCAGCTCGAACGGCTCACTCGGGACCAGAACGAGTTGCGCAAGCAGGCTGAGGAGTTGTCGCAGCAGCTGCAGCAGCAGTCACCGGCCGCTCGCAGCCCGGATTCGTCGCGGCAACAACAGCAGCAGGGCGGCGGCCAGAGCCAGGGCGCGCAGGGTGGGCAGGGGTCCCAGGCCGACAGCCAGAAGCTGCGCGAGATTTCCGAAGAGATGCGCAACGCCGAAGGTGACCTGCGCCGGCAGGATCCGCAGCAGGCCAGCGCGCGCGGGGATCGCGCCTCGCAGCAACTGCGCAACCTCGAGCAGCAGATGCAGGGCTCGCGTCCGGACGAGCGCCGCCGTGCTATTGGCGACCTGCAGATGGAGGCGCGGCAGCTCGCCGATGCCGAGCGGCGGCTGGGCAACGAAGCAACCAGAACAGCCCCTGGCAGCGCCGGGGAAGACGCCAGGCGCCGGCTGGCAGCCGAGCAGGAGCGGCTGGCGGATCGCACCGAGCGGCTGGGCGAGTCCGTGCGTCAGCTCGCGAAGGACGCGCCGGAGGCGGAAGCGGATGATCGCCAGGCCATGTCGGAGGCCGCGCGTGAACTCGTTCGCGGGAAGATCGCCGAACGCATGCGCCAGTCCGCGCAATCGATGCGACAGGCGCCGCCGGAGGGCGGCGACGGGCCCGGCAAGCCGGACGAACTCGCGCGCGTACTCGACAAGGTGGCCGAGCGTCTCGGTTCGGCTACCGGCGCGCAAGACAGCGAGGCCGCGAAGCTATCGGAGCAGTTGGCCCGCACCCAGGAATTGCGCGATCGGCTGAGCGAACTGCAGCGGACCATGGACACGTTGGCGCGGGCGGGCGAGTCGCGCGACGGCCAGCCGCAAGGGCAACCGGCCGGCGAGCGTGGTCAACAGGCGCAGCCAGGCCAGCAACCGGGCCAGCCGGGTGCTCAGGGACAGCCGGGTGCGAAAGGCCGCCAGGGCGCGAGCGGCCAGCCGGGGACGGCGGCAGGCGGTCGCGCCGAATCGGTGGCGCGTCTGCAGCGCGATGCCGACAACCAGATGCGCGAAGCGCAGAAGCTGGCCGAAGGCGTGCAGCGCGAGAACCCGGGCATGCCGCGCGGCACCACGCCGGAGCAATGGCAGCGCAGCGTGTCGGCGCCGGGCACCGAAGCGTTCAAGCAGGACTTCGCCAACTGGGAAACGCTCAAGAAGAACCTGCTGGTCGCGCTCGAGCGCACCGAGTCACAGTTGTCGGAACAGCTGCGCGCGCGCGAGAACAACGAGCGCTTGAACGCCGGCCGGCATGACGCGGTGTCCGAGACCTATCGGGCGCTGGTCGATCGCTACTACCAGTCGCTGGCCGCGCCGCGAAAGCCCAACCGGTAGGCAGGCCATTCCGGTGAAACGCCCATGAGGTTCGCGGTTCTCCTCCCCTGGTGGGGCTACGCGCTGGTGTTCGGCACCGCGCTGGTTCTCGCCTGGCTGGCCTACGCGCGCGTGCCGGTCGCGCTGACCCGTTCCATGCGCCTGCTGCTGGCCGGGTTGCGCGCACTCACGCTGATGCTGCTGATCGCGATCCTGCTGCGGCCCGTCGTGCTGGTGCCGCCGGCGGCCGCGCGCAACAGCCTGCTGCCCGTGCTCGTGGACGTGTCCCGTAGCATGCGGCTGACCGACGCTGATGGGCCGTCGCGGCTCGATCGCGCCCGCGAGATTGTCCGCGACCTCGAGGCGCGCCTCTCGGGCGAATACCGCCTCGAGGTCCTGACCTTCGGCGAAGCGCTCGCGCCCGGCCACATCGATCACATGGCCGCCACCGCCCGGCGCAGCGATCTCAGCGGCGCGCTGGCCGACCTCGCCGATCGGCATCGCCGCGATCGGGTGGCCGGCGTGATTGTGCTATCGGACGGTGGTGACACGGCGCCGCAGGAGCGAGACGCGTCCGCCCGCCTCGTGGACGCGCCGGTGCTCGCCGTGGGCATCGGCGCCACGGCGCCGCCGCGCGATCGCGAGGTCGGCAACCTCACCGCGGGAGAGCCCCTGCTGCCCGGCGCCTCGATCGACCTCAGCGTGTCGGCGACCAGCACCGGCTTCGGCAAGGACCCCGTTGAGCTCCGCGTCAGCGCCAATGGCCGCCCCATCGAGGTGAGACGCGTGAACCCGCCGGCCGACGGCGCGCCCATCCACGAAGTGTTCACCGTGTCGCCGGCGGCGGACGCGGCCACCGTCTACTCGGTCGAAATCCCGATGGCCGACGGCGAGCTGGCGGCCGAGAACAACCTGCGCAGCGTGCTGGTGCCCGCCCAAACCGGACGCCGCAAGATCCTGATCGTCGAAGGCGCCCCTGGCTACGAGCACACGTTTCTCAAGCGCGCCCTCGCCCAGGACCCGGGCCTCGACGTCGACGCGGTGGTGCGCAAGGGCCAGAGCGACGATGGCCGCGACACGTTCTACGTGCAGGCCGCGGCCGGCCGGGTGGCGGCGCTGGCCGGCGGCTACCCGTCGAAGCGGTCCGAGCTGTTCGCCTACGACGCGGTGATCTTCGGCAACATCGAGGCCGACTTCTTCACGCGCGATCAGCTGGAGTTGACCGCGGCCTTCGTCGCCGAACGGGGCGGCGGCCTGCTGGTGCTCGGCGCGCGGTCCTTCGATCGGCAAGGCTTGTCCGGCACGCCGCTCGAAGAGGTGCTGCCGATCGATCTGACTGATCGCCGCGCGAGCGTGGCGCTGGCCGCGAATACGTTCGCGCCGGCGCTGCCCAACACCGCGGCGTTGACGCCGGATGGCGCGCTGCATCCGGCGACCCGCCTGGCCGTGACGGAGGCGGACAGCCGGCAGCGGTGGGCGCAGCTGCCCGCGCTCGCGTCGGTCGCGCCGCTCGGCGGTCCGCGGCCGGGCGCCCAGGTGCTGGTGGTCGCGATGAGCGCGGGTGGGTCGCCGCAGCCGCTGATCGCCGCGCAGCGCTACGGACAGGGCCGGTCGATGGTATTTGCCGGCGAGGCGTCGTGGCGCTGGCGGATGCTGCGGCCGGCGACGGATCAGAGTTACGAGACGATCTGGCGGCAACTGGCCCGCTGGATCACGGCCGGCGCGGCGGCTCCGGTGTCGATTGCGGCGATGACGCCGACCGTGCCGGGCGTCACCGAACGGATCGCGGTCACGGTCAGGAACGGGGATTTCGCGCCGGTCGCCGACGCTGAAGTGTCGCTGGCCGTGACGGCGCCGAATGGCGAATCCAGGCTGCTGACGCCGGCGCTGCTGAGCCCGCAAGAAGGGCGCTACGCGGTGGCGGCCCGCTTCGACCAGCCGGGCGTGTATCGGCTCGATGCCACGGCGGCCCGCGCCGGCACCCGCATCGGCACCGCCTCGCGGCAGGTCCTGGTGGGCGGCGCGGATCTCGAGATGGCACAGCCGCGGTTGAACGAGGCGGTGTTGCGGCGGCTGGCCGCCGAAACCAGGGGCCGCTACCTGCCGGCCGCGGAAGCGGGCCGGTTGCCGGCGTTGCTCCGCGAATCCCGCGTTGACGCCGGCACGCCGGAGCAGCGCGACCTCTGGCACAATGGCTGGAGCCTGCTCGCCGTCATTGGCTTGCTCGCCGCCGAATGGGTATCACGCAGGAGAGCGGGACTGGCGTGACGCCGATGACGCAGACGAAGACACCAGGGCCGCAGATGACACAGATGGCACAGATCAAATACGGGTGGGTGCTTCTCGCCATGTTCGCCGTGCTGTGGCCGGTGTCAGCGGGTGCAGAAACTCGTTGGGCGGTAATCGTCTCGGGTGCGTCCGGCGGCGAGAAGTACGCGGAGCAGATGAAGGAGTGGCGCGACGGTTTGCGCTCTGCCATGGTCGACCGCTACGGCTTCAAGGCCGAGCACGTTCGCCTGCTGGTGGATGAAACCGCGGCCGCGGCGGAGAAGGGTTCAGCGGAGAACGTCCGCAAGGTGTTCGCCGACATCAAGAAGGGCGGGACCAGGGACGACTTCGTCCTGGTCGTCCTGCTCGGCCACGGCACCTACGACGGCGACGTCGCCAAGTTCAACCTGGTCGGCCCGGACCTGACGGCGAAGGACTGGACGGACCTGCTGGCCGGCGTCCAGGGCCGGCTGGCGGTGGTCAACACGACCGAGGCCAGCTTTCCGTTTCTCGAATCGCTCACGGCGAAGGGCCGCGTGGTGATCACCGCCACCGATTCGGCGGCGCAGAAATACGCCACGGTGTTCCCCGAGTACTTCGTGAAGGCGATGCGTGAAGCCTCGACCGACCTCGACAAGAACGGCCGCACCTCCATCTTCGAGGTGTTTGCCGCCGCCAGCGCCGCGGTGAAGCAGCACTACGAGCAGCGGGGTCAGCTCGCGACCGAGCGGGCGGTGATCGACGACAACGGCGACGGCAAGGGCCGCGAGGCGAGCGCCGAGGGTCCTGACGGCGGCATCGCGCGCATCGCCTACCTGGACGCGGAGAATGCCGCCGAGAGCGCGACGCCGGAGATGGCGGCGTTGGTGAAGCGCCGCCGCACGCTCGAAGCGCAGGCCGAAGAGCACAAGCAGTTGAAGGGTGTCATGCCCGAGGCCGAGTGGAACGCGCAGTTCGAGAAACTGATGCTGGAACTGGCGCAGGTGTCGGCTGAGATACGAAAGAAATCATGATTTAGTGATCTGGTGAGTTGGTGACCTCGTGAGTTGCAGTCACGAGATCGCGAGATCTCCAAGTCACCAAATCAGAGCGTGTGAGTATCCCACCAGTCGACGTCCATCCGCTCGCGGCGGCGCATGGGGCGCACCAGCGCGAGGCCGCAGGCGAAGCCCGCCACGTGGGCCCAGAACGCCACCCCGCCTGAGACTTGGTTCGCCTGGACGATGGTCAGCGAGCCGAGGCCGCTCAGGAACTGCACCAGGAACCAGAATCCGAGAAAGAAACCGGCCGGCAGTTCGAACAGGATCGGCGGGAACGGGAAGAGCATCAGCACGCGCGAGTGCGGATAGAGCACGAGATACGCGCCCATCACGCCGGCAATCGCGCCGCTGGCGCCAATCATCGGCACGTTCGAGTCCGGGTAGAGCAGGGTTTGCGCGAGCGCCGCCACGAACCCGCAGAACAAATAGAACACGGCGTAGCGGCCGTGCCCCAGCCGGTCTTCGACGTTGTCGCCGAAAATCCACAGGAACAGCAGGTTGCCCGCGAGGTGGGCGACGCCGGCATGCACGAACATCGACGTGAACGCGTCGACGAACGAGAAGTGCGCCGGCACCAGCGCGAACGTGCCGACGAAGGCCGCGGCGGTCCGTTCCGGCAGCGCCGACTGGAACAGGAAGATGACGAGGTTGACGACGATCAATCCGATCGTGACGCCGGGCGTGGTGCGGGACGGAATGACGTCGCGAAGCGGAATCATCGCAGGGAGCCTTCAGCTAGAATAGCGAATAACGATGAAATGTCGCTCGTGCGGAGCGGAAATCGCGGCCAACGCGCTGATCTGCTACAAGTGCGGCGCCGCCACCGCGGAGCCGCGAATCACCCCACCCGCGTCGCGTCCGCGGCGCTCGCGGCTGCCCTGGGTGGGCCTCGTGCTGCTGGGCCTGGCCCTGGCCGCGGTCGCCCGCGAGGTCGCCTGCGGAAGCCTGTTATGATGAGGCGTTCGGGCCCCCGTGGCGGCGCCCGCTCGTCCCTATGGCAAATGCGCGGCTCGAAGTAAACGACGGCCTCGGCCAACGGATCGTCGCGATCACGAAGGCCCAGTTGCTGATCGGCCGGCGTACGGAAAGCGACCTCCGCCTGGTGGGCAGCGACGTCTCCCGCGAACACGCGGAGATCGTCGAAGTGGACGGCACGTGGGTGCTGCGCGACAAGGGCTCGCGCTACGGCACGTTCGTCAACGGCGAGTCGGTCACCGAGCACACCCTTGCGCATGGTGACAAGGTCCAGTTCGGCCGCGCCAGTGGCGCCGACGTCGTATTCCTGACCGGCGACGCGCCCGCGCACACCGACCGCTCGCACGCCAGCGCCGTCAACGACCTGCGGCAACTGGCCGCGCTGCTCGAAGGCCTGCGCGCCCTCGGCTCGGGCCGCGTGCTCGACGAGGTGCTCGCCCTGGTGCTCGATGCCGCCATCGACGTGGCCGGCGCCGAACGCGGTTTCATCATGCTGGCGGCCACCGGCCAGCCGCTCGAGATGAAGCTGGCGCGGGCCAAGGGCCGCATCACCCTGCCGGCGACCGGATTCAACACCAGCCGCAAGATTCCCGAAGAGGTGTTCGCCACCGGCGAACTCAAGATCGTCGCCGACCTCCTGGATGGCGACCTCGCCAACGTGCACATGGGCACCGTCGCGCTCGGCATCCGCCACGTCGCCTGCATTCCGCTCCGCATGGTCCGCTACCTGGACCGCGCCGACATGGCCAGCGAGACCAAGAACATCGGCGTGCTCTATCTCGACAGCCGCGAGAAGGGCAGCCTGCTGGCGCCGCACACCCGCACCGCGCTCGACACCCTGGCCACCGAGGCCGGCGTCGCCATTGAGAACGCGCGGCTCTACCGCGAGACCCTCGAGAAAGCCCGCATCGAGCACGAACTGAAGATCGCTGCGGAAATCCAGCGCGCGCTGCTGCCGGAGGGCACGCACTCCGGCTCGTTCTTCGAGGCCGCCGGCACCTCGCTCCAGGCCCGCTCGATTGGCGGCGACTTCTTCGACCTCATCGACACGCCCGACGGCATGTTCGGCTTCCTGGTCGGCGACGTCGCCGGCAAGGGGCCGGCCGCAGCCCTGCTCACCTCCAAGATCATGGGGATTTTCTCCGCGTTCGCATCGATTGGCGACGACCCGGCGCAGACCGTGGACGGCATCAACAAGGTGCTGACCCGCCGCCAGATCGACGCGCGGTACGCGACGCTGCTCTACGGCCAACTCGCCCCGACCGGCAAGCTGGTGTTCTGTAACGGTGGCCACAATCCGCCGTTCGTCTACGGCGTCGATGGCCTGAAGCGGATCGAGGCCGGCGGCATGCCGGTCGGCCTGTTCGATATGGCCCAGTACTCGGCCGACACGATCGACCTGAAGCCCGGCGACACCATGGTCCTTTATAGTGACGGCGTCACCGAGGCGCACAACGTCGCCGGCGAGGAGTTCGGCGAGCAGCGCATGGCCGAGGTGCTCGAGCGCCACCACCAGGAGCCCGCCACGGTCGTCCTCGAGAAGCTGATGGAAGCCGTCGGCGTGTTCGCGCTTGGCGCCGAGCAATACGACGACGTGACGGCGGTCATCGTGAAGTACACCGGCGCGTGATGACACAACGGGTTCGCCTGGCGGCCGGGCTGTGGGCCGTGCTCGCCATCGTCGTCTTCAACGTCACCTTCGACTGGCAGACGCGCGCGGCGGGCCATGCGTTTGCCAGCAGCCAGGTCCTCCGGCACGCCGGCGGCCTGCCGGTGACGACCATCAACGACGGCTTCCGGCCCATGGTGCGGTCGGCCGCGCGCCGGTCGGGCGTGTGGCTGGGTCTCATCCTCGGCTCCGGCATCGCCGCGACCGCCGTGGCCTCACGAGCGTCCAAGAAGTAGATGTTGGCTTCCCTGATTTACGACTGGAACAAGATCGGCGCGCCGGCGGTGCCCAAGCGCGTGATGCTGGACGACGAGACGCTGCGCGACGGCCTGCAGTCGCCGTCGGTGAAGACGCCGACCATCGGCCAGAAGATCACCATCCTGCACCTGATCGACCAGCTCGGCATCGACACGGCCGACATCGGCCTGCCGGGCGCCGGCCCGCACGTGGCGCAGGACGTCGAGCGCCTGGCGCGCGAGATTGTCGGGGCGCGGCTGAAGGTGCGCGCCAACTGCGCGGCGCGGACGACGATCAGCGACATCCGGCCGATCGCGGAGATCACGCAGCGCACCGGCCTGCCGATCGAGGTCGGCACCTTCATCGGCTCGTCGCCCATCCGCCAGTACACCGAAGGGTGGACGCTCGACTGGCTGCTCAAGAGCACCGAAGAGGCGATCAAGTTCGCCGTGGCCGAAGGCCTCGAGGTGATGTACGTCACCGAAGACACCACGCGCGCGGATCCGGAAACACTGAAGAAACTCTACGTCTGCGCGATTCGGTCCGGCGCCAAGCGCATTTGCCTGGCCGATACCGTGGGACATGCCACGCCGTGGGGCGCCAGCGCCGTGGTCAAGTTTGCCGCGCAGGTGATCAAGGACGAAGGCGCCGACGTCGGCATCGACTGGCACGGCCACCGCGACCGCGACCTGGCGATCGTCAACAGCATTGCCGCGCTCGAGGCCGGCGCCTCACGCGTGCACGCCGCCGCCCTGGGCATTGGCGAGCGCGTCGGCAACACGCCCATGGACCTGCTGCTGGTCAACCTCGTGTTGATGGGTTTCCTGCAGCGCGACCTGACGCCGCTGATGCCTTACTGCGCAGCGGTGTCGGCGGCCTGCGGCGTCCCCATTCCCGACAACTATCCGGTGGTGGGCAGGGACGCGTTCCGCACGGCCACCGGGGTGCACGCCGCGGCCGTGGTCAAGGCGTGGCGCAAGGGCGATCGCGAATTGATGGACGCGGTCTACTCGGCCATCCCCGCCAGCCTGGTCGGCCGGCACCAGGAGATCGAGGTCGGCCCGATGTCAGGGAAGTCGAACGTGTTGTTCTGGCTGGAGCAGCACGGCATCGTGGCCAGCGACCCGGTGGTCGATCGGGTCTTCGCGAAGGCTAAAGAGTCGACGACGGTGCTGACCGAAGCCGAGATCCTCGCTGAAGTGTACCGGTAGGCCGCGGAGGGGTCAGACCCCCTCGCTGTGTCTTGCTCGGGGTCAGACCCCTTTGAGCAAACGCTGTTCGATCTCGGGCAGCGCCGCGACCACCACCTCACCGACAATTTGCAGGCTGCGGGCGGACACCGCGTCGAGCGTGTCTTGCGCGGTGTGCCACGCCGGGTAATCGAGATCGATGAGGTCGAGCGACGGCACGCCGGCCTTCAGGAAGTGCAGGTGGTCGTCTTCGACCGCCATGGCCTCGCTGATGAAGCTGGCCTGGTGGCCGAGCCGCCGCGCCACCCCCCACACGATGTCGGTCAGCCACGGCGTCGAGTTGGTCTCGCGGCGGATGTTCAACTGGCGGTCGCCGATCATGTCGAGCAGGATCATCGCCCGCAGCGACTTCAGCGTGCCGGTCTTGCGCGCCACCTCCACGTAGTGGCGGCTGCCGTAGGTGTTGTCGGGGTCACGCCACTCGCCGGTGGCCTCCTCGCCGTCGAGGAACAGCAGTTCGATGGTGAAGGGGAGCTGCGGCCGGGCCTTGAGCACGCGCGCGAGCTCGAGCAGGGCCGCGGTGCTGGAGGCGCCGTCGCTGGCGCCCACGAACCGGAATTCCCTGAACAGCTTGGTGTCGAAGTGGCTGGCCAGCACGATGCGCTCGGCGCGCTGGCCGGGAATGGTCGCGATCAGGTTGACCATCTTGATCGGGCCAATCGGCGTGGTCGCGGTCCACGCCTGCTCGACGGCCTTGATGCCGATGGCGGCGAGCGTCCTGGTGATGTATTCGCGGTTCTTGAGGTTGCCGGCCGAGCCGGAAGGCCGCGGCCCGATCGCCACCTGCTGGCGCAGGTGTTCCCAGGCTTTGGAGCTGTCAAACGCAACGGCGCCCTGACCGTGCGCGCCGGACACGGCGAGCACCACCAGGGCGCCAATGGCAAGAGTCAGTCTTTGGATCACGAGATCACCAACTCACCAAATCACGAAATCATCGATTCGACATCGGGATGTACTCCCGCGTCGTGGCGCCCTCGTAGAGCTGCTTGGGGCGCGCGATCTTCGTCTCCGGGTCGAGCAGCATCTCTTCCCACTGCGCGACCCAGCCCACCGTGCGGGCAATCGCGAACAGCACCGCGAACATCTCCACCGGGAAGCCCATCGCCTGGTAGATGAGGCCGGAGTAGAAGTCGACATTCGGGTAGAGCTTGCGGCTGACGAAGTACTCGTCCTCGAGGGCAATCCGCTCCAGCTCGAGCGCGATCTCGAGCAGCGGGTTCTTGCCGGTGACCTCGAACACTTCGTACGCCGTCCGCTTGATGATCTTGGCGCGGGGGTCGTACGACTTGTAGACGCGGTGACCGAAGCCCATCAGGCGGCCTTCGCCGGCCTTGACCTTCTTGATGAAGGCGGGGATGTGGTCGACCGAGCCGATCTCCTTCAGCATGCGCAGCACGGCTTCGTTGGCGCCGCCGTGCAGCGGGCCGTAGAGGGCGGCGGCCGCCCCGGCCAGGGCCGAGAACGGATCGACGTTGGAGCTGCCGATGGCGCGCATGGCGCTGGTCGAACAGTTCTGCTCGTGATCGGCGTGCAGGATGAACAGCACGTCGAGCGCGCGCTCGAGCGCCGGGTCCGGCGCGTACTTCACCTCGGTCATCTTGAACAGCATGTTCAGGAAGTTGCCGGTGAAGCTGAGGTCGTTGTCGGGGTAGACGTAGGGCCGCCCGATGCTGTGGCGGTAGGCGTAGGCGGCAATCGTCGGCGTCTTCGCGATCAGGCGGCGAATCTGCTTCTGTCGCGACTCGGCGTTGAAGATCTGCTTGCCGTCCGGGTAGAACGTCGACATCGCGCCGACGGTGCTGATGAACACGCCCATCGGATGGGCGTCGTAGGTAAAGCCCTCCATGAACTTCTTGATGTTCTCGTGCACCATCGTGTGCATGGTGATGGAGTGCGTCCACGCGTCGAGCTGGCCCTTGGTGGGGAGCTCGCCGAACAGGATCAGGTATGCCGTCTCGAGGTAGGTGCTCTTCTCGGCGAGCTGTTCGATGGGGTATCCCCGGTACATCAGGATGCCCTTGTCGCCGTCGATGTACGTGATCTTGCTCTTGCAGGCGGCGGTGTTCATGAACGCCGGGTCATAGGTGCACAGCCCCGGGTCTTCGCCGCCGGTCGTGATCTTCTTCAGGTCGGTGGCGCGGATGGCGCCTTCGGTGATCGGGACTTCGTAGGTCTTCCCGGTCCGGTTGTCGGTAATGGAGAGCGTCTCAGGCATAGGGTGATCCGATTCATTCTAGATCACCCGCCGATTGCCGTCACGGACTGAGTGAGCCGGGCCGGGGTGGGGGCGGGCTTATTCGGTCTTGACGACCCCGGACATCGGGTGGCGGACGTCCTTGGCCGAGAGGATGAAGATGACGTCCTCGGCCACGTTGGTGGCATGGTCGCCAATGCGCTCCAGGTGGCGGGAAATCAGGATCAGGTCCAGGGCCGGCTCGATGGTGCCCGGGGCCTGCAGCATGTGGGTGAGCAGCTCGCGGAAGATCTGGGTCTTGAGGGAGTCCAGGGTGTCGTCTTTCCGCAGGACGGCCTCGGCGAGGGCCATGTCGCGGCGGACGAAGGCGTCCAGCGAGTCGCGCAGCATCTCCTGCGCCAGTTCGCCCATGCGCGGGATATCGATGAGCGGCTTGACCGGCGCGTGGCGCAGGTAGCGCTTGCCGGCCTCGGCGATGTTCACGGCCAGGTCGCCGACCCGCTCCAGGTCGGTGTTGATCTTGACGGCGGCCACGATCACGCGGAGGTCGGCGGCCATCGGCTGGTGCAGCGCCAGGAGCTTGAAGCAGCGGTCGTCCACTTCGATGTGGAGGTCGTTGATCGGCTGGTCGCCGCCGAGCACGGCGTCGAGCGCGTCGCCGTCGCGGTCCATCAGCCCGCGCACCGACTCGCGCACCCGCTCCTCGGCGAGGCCGCCCATGGCCAGCAGCCGCTGCTTGAGGGCGTCGAGGTCGTCCTGGAAGTGCCGAAACACGCGTTCCATCAGCCGCACCTGCCTGTGACGTAGTCTTCGGTCAGTTTCTCCGCCGGCGCCGTGAAGATCCGATCGGTCCGGTCGAACTCGACGAGCCGCCCGAGCCAGAAGAACGCGGTGAAGTCCGACACCCGCGCCGCCTGCTGCATGTTATGCGTGACGATGACGATCGTGTACTTTTTCTTGAGCTCGTAGATCAGCTCCTCGATGCGCTGGGTGGCGATCGGGTCGAGGGCCGACGCCGGTTCGTCCATCAGCAGGATCTCCGGGCGGATGGCCAGGGCGCGGGCAATGCACAGCCGCTGCTGCTGGCCGCCCGACAGGGCGAGCGCCGATTCGTGCAACCGGTCCTTGACCTCATCCCAGATCGCCGCCTGGCGCAGGCTTTCTTCGACGCGATCCGACATCTCGGCCTTGGACTTCACCAGGCCGTTGATGTGCAGCCCGTAGGCGACGTTCTCGAAGATCGACTTCGGAAACGGGTTGGACTTCTGGAACACCATGCCGACCCGGCGCCGCAACAGGACGACGTCAACCCCCGCGTCGTAGATGGATTCGCCGTCGATCTGGACGCGGCCCTCGACGCGGGTGGCCGGGATGATGTCGTTCATCCGGTTGAGCGTGCGGAGGAAGGTGCTCTTGCCGCAGCCCGACGGCCCGATGAACGCCGTCACCAGGTTGGCGCGGATCTGGATGGTGATGCCGTCGAGCGCCCGCTTCGGCCCGTAGTAGAAGTTCAGGCCCTCGACGTCGATCTTCACCGGCGCTTCGAGCGAGGCGGCGGTTTGCCCGGGCCGGCTGGCGACGCTGGCCAGGCTGGCGGGCACGGTGCTGTTGGCCACGCTCATACGCGCCCCCGGCGCTGGTGCCGATCGCGGACGATAATGGCAATCGCGTTCATCGACAGGAGCAGCACCATCAGCACAAGGATACCAGCGGCGGCGTTCGCCTTGAATTCGGGTTGTGGCCGCGACACCCAGTTGAAGACCTGGATGGGCAGCACCGTGAACTTCGACCAGATGCCGTCAGGCGCAAACGGGATGTAGGTGAGTGCGCCGATCGTGATGAGCGGCGCCGTCTCGCCGATGGCGCGCGACAAGGCCAGGATGAGCCCGGTCAGCACGCCCGGCAGGGCCATGGGCAGCACCTGGTGCCAGATGGTCTGCCACTTGGTGGCGCCGAGGGCATACGAGCCTTCGCGAATCGAGCTGGGTACCGTGCGCAGGGCCTCGCGGGTGGACATGATCACCACCGGCAGCGCCAGCAGCGCCAGGGTCGCCGCGCCGGCCATCACGCTTTGCCCCATCCCCATCAGCCGGACGAAGAGGCCGAGGCCGAGCAGGCCGTAGATGATCGAGGGCACGGCCGCGAGGTTGGAGATGTTGAGCTCGATGAAGCCCGCCATCCGGCTGTGCGAGCCGTACTCCTCGAGGTAGAGGGCCGCGGCGACGCCAATCGGCAGCGCCAGGGCGGCGGTGAGCAGGATCACCCAGATGCTGCCCATCAGCGCGTGGTAGACGCCCGCCTCTTCGGCGTTGCGGGACGCGATGTTGGTCAGGAACTGGAAGCTCAACCGCGAGGCGCCGTCCGAGACAATGTCGAAGACCAGCGCGGCGAGGGCCACCAGCGCGACCACCAGGGCGCCCAGCGAGACGAACTGGAAGAACAGGTCCGCATGCTTCCTCATGCGTACTCCTCGCGGAACCGGTTGCGCAGCCACGTGCTGATCAGGTTCAGGCCGAAGGTCATCACGAACAGCAGCATGCCGACCGCGAAGATGGTGCGGTACTCGATGGTGCCTTGCGGCGTGTCGCCGAGCGACACCTGCACGATGTAGGCGGTCATCGTTTCAATGGGCACGAACGGATTGCCGGTGAGGCGGGGCTGCTGGCCCGCGGCAATCGCCACGATCATGGTCTCGCCGATCGCCCGCGACACCGCGAGGATGAACGCGGCGGTGATGCCTGAAAACGCCGCCGGCACTACGACCCGCAGGGCTGTCTGCATCCGCGTGGCGCCGAGGGCATACGAGCCTTCGCGCAGGCCCTGCGGCACGGCCCGCATCGCGTCTTCAGACAGCGACGAGACCAGCGGCAGGATCATCAGCCCCATCACCAGCCCGGGGCTCAGCGCGTTGAAACCGGACAGCGTGGGGAAGACCACCTGCAGGAGTGGGGTGACGAAGGTGAGCGCGAAGTAGCCGTAGACGACGGTGGGCACGCCGGCCAGGATCTCGAGCACCGGCTTGACGACCCGGCGGAAGCCGCTGGGCGAGTACTCGCTCAAGTAGATGGCCGAGAGCAGGCCCATCGGCATGGCCACCACCATCGCGATGGCCGACACCAGCATGGTGCCCACCACCAGGGGCAGGACGCCGAACTTCTGGTTCGAGAACAGCGGCGTCCACTCGGTGCCGGTCAGGAAGTCGAGGACCGGCACCACCCGCAGGAACTCATAGGTCTCGAACGCCAACACGGCAATGATGCCGGCCGTGGTGAGCACCGAGAGCGCGGCGCAGAGAAACAGCACCCGCTCGATGATCCATTCGAGCGTCCGAGTGGACATGTGATCGCGCTACTGCGCGCGTTCCTTGCTCAGCAACTGGTCGATGGTCACGCCGATCGTGTTCTGCCCGGAGAACACCGACCCGGTGGTGCGCTTGGCGAAGCGGTCGGTGACCATGCCGTAGATGTCGGCGCCCAGGCCGACGTAGTTCACCTCGCGGACGAGGGCCTCGGCGTTCTTCAGGTAGAAGTCCACGAAGCGCTGCACTTCGGGGCGCTCCGCCGCCTTCTTCGAGACGTAGATGAACACCGGCCGCGACAGCGGCTGATAGGTGCCGGTCCGGATGGTGTCGGGGCCCGCCAGGATCGGGCCGGCGCCGTTGTCGGCCTTCTCGTCGTCCACGGGCACCAGCTTCAGGCGCGCCGCGTTCTCTTCGTAGTAGGCGAAGGGGAGGAAGCCGAGCGCCAGTTCGTCGTTGCTGATGCCCTGCACCAGCACGTTGTCGTCTTCGCTCGAGGTGAAGTCGCCGCGGCTGGCCTTGGCCTTGCCGTTGACGGCTTCGGTGAAGTAGTCGTAAGTGCCGGAGTCAACGCCGGCGCCGAACAGGTGGATTTCGCGGTCCGGCCAGGAGGCACGAACCTGGTTCCACTTGGTGACCTTGCCCTGCGCATCCGGCGCCCACATCGTTTTCAACTCGGCCACCGTGATCTTGTCGGCCCAGGTGGCCTTGGGGTGCACGGCGATGGCAATGCCGTCGTAGGCAATCGGCAGCTCGACGTATTCGACGCCCGACTTGGCGCAGGCGGCCACTTCGGTGGCGCTGATCGGACGCGAGGCGTCGCTGATGTCGATTTCGCCGCGGCAGAACTTCTGAAAGCCGCCGCCGGTGCCGGAGATACCCACGGTCACGCGCGCGGACTTGTCGGCCTTCTGGAATTCTTCCGCGACCGCCTCGCTGATCGGAAAGACCGTGCTGGACCCATCGAGGGACACAAGGGCAGGGCCGGCCGCCGGCGTGCCGGTTGAGGTGGAACCGCCGCCGCCACAGGCGGCCAGCGTGAGAGTCAGCACCACGACGGGTGCCATGTGTCGAATGGGTAACAGCAACATGGTCCCTAGCGTACACGCCGGGGGTTTCGCGGTAGTTTCTGGCGTGTTAACTCTGTGTTAACGGCCTTGAGGCCCTTCCGGTAGGGGATCTTCTCGATGCGGATCTTCCGGTCGAGCGCGTCTTCGAGCGCCCGCGCCTGCTTGCGCGCGGCCCAGACCTCCAGCTCGGCATCACCGACCGCCTGCACGTTGATGCGCAGTTCGCCCAGCCGCTCGCGCACTTCGAGGCCCCGGACGACGCCGTGGCGGCTGCGGTCGAGGGTCTCGGCGAGGCGGAGAAACGCCGACAGCACCTCGACTGTGTGCCGGCGCGGCTTACTGAGATCCTGCTGACCGACGTGGTCGTCCTTGGGCGTGGCGCGGCGGTGATAGCGCGCCACCAGCGCCATGATGTCGATCTCCTCCGGCTCGAACCCGCGCAGGTCGCCGTTCTTGATCAGGTAGTACGAGTGCCGATGGTGCTTCTCGTAGCTGATGTGGTTGCCGATGTCGTGGAGGAAGCCGGCATACTCCAGCCACTCGCGCTCGCGATCGCCCAGGCCATGAATCCGCTTGGTGAAGTCGAACATCGTCAGGGCCAGCGCGGCCACCTGGCGCGAGTGTTCCGCTTCCCATCGGCAGCGTTCGGCGAGTTCGACCACCGACCGGCGGCGGACATCCGGATACGAATCCACGCGCGCGATGTGCCGGCGGTGGCCGTGGATGTAGTCCAGCAGCACGCCTTCGCGGAGCGCGAGGTCGCACAGCGTGATCTCGTCGGCGCCCAGCTTCTTGAGCACCGTGTCGAGCAGGATGACGCCGGCCACCATCAGATCCGCGCGGCGGGGATCCTGGCCGAGCAGGTGCATCCGCTCTTCCAAATCCATGTCGAGGGCGGTCTTCCGAAGGCGCCGTAAGCTCTTGGCCGGCACCCGCAGGTTGCGCACTTCCTGCGGCGGCGTGCCGCGGTCCATCGCCGTGGCTACGGTGCCGAGCGACAGGATGGTGCCCGACGTGCCGATCACGCGGTCGTAGCCGGCCTCGACAATGGTCTCGAGGTAGCGGTCCACTTGTTCGCCGATGAACTCGGTCATCTTGCGCTCGTCGCGGGTCGAAATCGGATCGGAGTCCACGAACCGCTCGGTCAGGCGGATGACGCCGATCTTGAAGCTGCGCGCGAACTCGACCTCGCGGCCGCTGCCGCGCGTGATCTCGACGCTGCCGCCGCCGATGTCGATCACCACCGCCGGCTTCGGCGTATCGACGCCGTAGACCGCCGCCAGGTGGATCAGCCGCGCTTCTTCGGTGCCGGTGATGAGGCGGGCGCGGATGCCGGTCTTCCGCTCGATCTCCTTGAGGAAGGCGCCGCCATTCTCCGCCTCGCGCGTGGCGCTGGTCGCCACCGCGAGAATCTCATCGACCTGGTGCGAGGTGGCCAGGCGCTGGAACTTCGACAACGCCTGGAGCGCCGCGTTCATCGATTCGGGCGTCAGCTTCTTGCCGTCGAGGCCGCCGGCACCCAGCCGGACCATTTCCTTTTCGCGGTCCACGACCTCGAACGAGAAGTCCGGCCGTACGCGAACCACAATCATGTGGACCGAATTGGTGCCGATGTCGATGGCAGCTAGGCGCATGGGCAAAGGGGATAGTGGTGGACCTGCCCTGAGCGAGGAGCCGCCCCGGCTTGCCGGCTCGACTCCGAGTCGAAGGGTATAATCGGAAGTTCATCCTAGCATGGAGCGTTCAGCCCTCTCCGTCGCCATGGTCCGCCAACGCCTGGTGTCGCTGCTCACCGCGATGCCCGCGGCGCAGTCAGGCGACGAGACGTCGGTGCACCAGGCCCGCGTGGCGTCGCGACGGTTGCGCGAGGTCCTGCCGGTGCTGGGCGCCAGTGCCGACGGCCAGGCGCTGGACCGCGTTGATCGCCGTGTCCGCCGCATTACCCGCGCGCTGGGCCCGGTCCGCGAACTGGATGTCGCCCTCCTGCTGCTGGCCGAGCTCGAAGGCCGCGGCGACGCGGCGGCCCGCGCCATCAACCGAGTCCGCGCCGCGGTGGTTGCCGAGCGCCTGGAGCGACGGCGGGAGATGCTCGACGAAATCACCCCGTCCCGCCTCGACACACTGCGCAAGCGGCTGGTCGATGTCGCCGCCCCGGACACCCATCCCGCGGTGCCCGCCGACGCGGTGGCCGAAGCCGCGGAGCGGTCCGCCACCCGCGCGCGGCGGATGGGCGCCGCCATCGAGCACGCCGGCGGCATCTACCTGCCGGACCGGTTGCATCGCGTCCGCATCGCCGCCAAGAAGCTGCGATACGCCATCGAGATCCAGCGCGAGCTGATGCACTCGCGATCCCGGGCGCACCTTGGCCGGTTGCGCACGCTGCAGGATCTGCTGGGCCGCATGCACGACCTCGAGACCCTGATCGAGCGGGCCCGCGCCGTGCAGGCGTCGCTCGCCGCGCGCGACCGTCGCGGCATGGCCGAACTCGATTCGCTCATTCGCGTGCTGGAGGATGAGTGCCGCGAAGGGCACGCCGCCTACATGCACGCGCGGCCGCACCTCATCAAGATGTGTGAGGCCGTCATCGACACCGCCGGGCAATCCCGCTCGACTGCGGCGTAACCCCAAGGATGTCATGGCCGCTACTATCGAGCTCTACCTCGTTCGGCACGGCGTTGCCGCCGAGCGCGGGCCGAAGTATCCCGACGACCGCCTGCGTCCGCTGACGCCAGCCGGCGTCAAGAAGTTCGCCGCGTCCGTCCCCGGCCTCCTCGAACTCGACGTCGTCATCGACTTCGTGCTGACCAGCCCCCTGGTGCGTGCGCGCGAGACGGCCACCTTGCTGGCGTCGGGGCTCAAGCCGAAGCCCGCCATCGCGGAGGTGGAGGCGTTGGCGCCGGGCGGCCGGTATCAGGCGGTGGTGGAAGCCATCAAGACCCACGCCAAGCAGCACCGCCGGCTGGCGCTGGTGGGCCACGAGCCCGACCTGGGTGAGCTGGCCGCGCGCCTGCTCGGCGCACGAGGCACCATCGCGTTCAAGAAGGGCGCGATTTGCGCCATCGACGTGGACGGCGCCACGCCCGGCGGGCCCGGCACGCTGCGCTGGTTCCTCACGCCCCGCGCCCTCCGCGCCCTCGCCCCTTGATGAACGCGACCGTCGTCATCAACCCGATTGCCGGGCCGGGCCGCGTGCGCACCCTCGACTCGTGTATTGCGCTCGCCAAGGAGGCGCTGGCCCGCGGCGGGTTCGCGGCCGACGTGCGCATCACCGCCGGACCGGCTGATGCCGAACGGTTTGCGACCGAGGCTCTCACGGCCGGTCATCAACTGGTTGTGGCGTGGGGCGGCGACGGAACGGTGAACGGCGTGGGTGCCGCCCTGGCAGGCACGCGCGTGCCCCTGGCCATCATCCCGGGCGGTTCGGGCAACGGCCTCGCGCGTGACCTCGGGGTGCCGCTCGATGTCGCCGCGGCGTTCCGGGTCGCGGCGTCAGGTGCGAACCGCGCCATCGATGCCGGCGACCTGGACGGCTCGCTGTTTTTCAACGTGGCCGGCATCGGCTTGGATGCGCGCATTGCGGTTCGACTGGCCGAGCCGGGCGCACGACGCGGGCTGCTCGGTTACGTCGTGGCCACGGTCCGCGAGGTGTCAACCTACCGCGCCAGCGAGTACTCGATCGCCGTGTCAGACGGCAGGAGTCCGGCCGTGTTCTCGACGCCGGCGCTGTTCATCGCCATGGCCAACTCCCGCCAGTACGGCAACGGCGCGCAAATCGCGCCGCATGCCCGTCTCGACGATGGCCAACTGGACGTGGTCGTCGTGAAGCCGCAATCGGTGCTGAGCATGGCGTCACGCATACCGGCGTTCTTTCGCGGGACGCTGCAGGCCGACGACAAGGTGCTGATGCGAACCGCTGCCGCGGTGGACATCTCGTCGGACCAAGCGATCTCATTTCATGTCGACGGGGAGCCGCGAAACGGCTCAACCACGGTCGAGCTTCGGACGCGGCCGCTAGCCCTGCTAGTTCGCGTTAAACCCTGACTTATCAATTAGTTCTCGCATTTGACCGAGAACTTGTCGCCTAGAATTTACACCCGCGCTGCCGGACTTCAGGTCAGCATGGTAAGAGCCATGGACGCTTTTACCAAGAAGCTTCAATTCCACGAACACACGCGCCGGTATTCGATTCTCATGACGACTGATGGCTGGGAGGTTCGCGAAGAGCGCGACAGCCAGGTCGTGCGCCAGGCGCACTACCAGGACTGGCACCGCGTGGAGCGCGCGCAGCGATCGATCTCGATCGAGCTGGACGAGCTCCGCACCAAGGGCTGGGCCGAGGTGAACTGAGAAGTGTCTACTTCTCGGTTTCGATGAATCGATAGCCCAGGCCGACGACGGTTTCGATTTGCTTGCCGGCGGCGCCGAGCTTGCTGCGCAGCCGGCCGACGTGTACATCCACCGACCGTGTCTCGATCATGCGGTCGTAGCCCCACACCCGTTCAAGCAGGCGATCGCGCGAGAGCACGCGATTGCGGTTCTCTACGAGGTACCGCAGCAGTTCGTATTCGCGCCGGGTCAACCGCACTGGAACGCCGTCCACGGCAATCGAGATCGCGTCGAAATCGGCGACGAGGTGTTGTCCCCGATAGATGGGTGGCGGGCCCGCTTCTTCCGGCCGGCCGCGGCGGAGCACCGCGCGGACACGGGCGGCGAGCTCGCGCGGGCTGAAGGGCTTGGTGACGTAGTCGTCGGCGCCGGCATCGAGCCCGACGACGCGGTCGCCTTCGCTGCTCCGGGCCGTGAGCATGATGATGGGGGTCCTGGCGGTCGCGGGCCGGCCTCGGAGGAGGCGGCACACTTCGAGGCCGCCCAGCACGGGCAGGTTGAGGTCCAGGATGATCAGGTCCACCGGCTGCTCGCCGGCCAGCTTCAATGCCTGGTCGCCGCTCTCCGCCACCTCGACGATTGCGTCACCGCTGCGCTCGAGCGTGTGCTTGACCAGGCCGGCAATGTCTTTTTCGTCTTCGACCACCAGCACGCGGGTCTTCTCGGTCGCGCGTCCTGATGCCGTGGTCCGAGAGCGGCTGGTCATCTGAGTTGCCGGTTCCATTGCCCTCAACGGTAACGGTTGGAGATTTCTAGCCGGTGACGGAGGCGTTAATTCTGAGTTACCAATCCGGCCGTCCGGTGATCGTGGACCGCGGTCGTAATTCACGGCGGCGTTACCCGCCCGTGATCGCCGCGTCATGGCGGCGCCGTACCCTGTGGTTCCAGCATGACCATCAGCGTCATCGTCTGCGCCTACAACGAAGAGGGCTACATCGCCCCGTGCCTGCAGTCGCTGCGATCGCAGAGCCGGCTGCCTGACGAAATCATCGTCATCGACAACGCGAGCTCGGATCGGACGGGGCAGGTGGCCCGCCAGGTGCGCGGCGTGCGCGTGGTCGACGAGCCGCGGAAGGGCCTGGTCATCGCCCGCGAGCGCGGCCGGCAAGAGGCGCGCGGCGACGTGCTCGTGTATGTCGATGCCGATTGCCGGGCGCCGCGGACCTGGCTGGAGCGGATCGCGCGGCGCTTCGCCGGCGATCCCGGCCTGATCGCGCTGTCGGGCAACTACCGCTTCTACGATTGGGACTGGTTGGGACGGACGCTGCTGCGCGCCTACGATTTCACTCTGGGCCCGGCCACCCACGTCCTCGTGAAATACGTGCTGCGGATCGGCGTGGTGTTCTACGGCGGCAACTTCGCGGTGAGGCGCGAGGCGCTCGACGGTATTGGCGGGTTCGACACCACGATCGAGTTTCACGGCGAAGACACCAACCTCGGCCGCCGGCTGTCGCGTATCGGTCGCGTCGAGCTGCGCTACGACTGCTACCTCGAGACCTCGGCGCGGCGCTACAACGCGATGGGGAAGGGCGCCGTGTTCCGGCTGTATGCGCGGAACTTCGTGTCGGAGCTGTTGCATCACCGCCCCAAAGATAGGGCGCACCTCGACGTCCGCCCGTAGAGTTTGCCGGAACGACAAGGCCAGGCCACAGGTTCGTCATGCGCTTGAGGCATTCTGCCTTTCAAGAGCAGTGACGGAAGGACTGATGGATCCAGTTAGCGGAGGTGAGCGGTGAAACTCGACACACACGTCCACACATTCCACTCCGGCCGCGCGACCGTGTTCCCCTTCAACCATTTCATGCGCGAGTGTTACAACACGCCCGAGAGCGTGCACGACACCGCCAAGCGGCGCGGCATGGATCTGGTCACCGTGACCGACCATGACCAAATCAGCGGCGCCCTCGCGATTGCCGACCGGCCGGATGTGCTGGTCGGCTGCGAGGTGACGGCAGAGTTCGCGGATGCGGACCTGTGCGTTCACCTCAACGTTCTTGACATCACCCCGGCTCAGCACGACGAGATCCAGCGGCTCAGGAACGACGTGCGGCAGTTGATGCCGTACCTCAGCCAACAAGGTGTCTACACGTCTCTCAACCACGTGGCCTCAGGCATCAACGGCCCGCTCACGGCCGGCCACCTGGCGGCAATTCTGCCGTGGGTCGATGGCCTCGAAGTGATCAACGGCACCCGCCTCCCCTCGCAGAACCGCACGGCGATGTGCCTGGCGCGGGCCACCGGCAAGCACGTGCTCGGTGGCGGCGACTCCCACACCGGTCGCGGCATCGGACTGACCTGGACCGAAGTGCCGGGTGCGCGCACCCGTGAGGAGTTCATGGCGGGTCTCCGCGCCGGTCGGGCGATCGCCGGTGGTGACCACGGCGGCCACCGCACGATGCTCTCCGACATGTGGCGCTTCGCCGGCAACTTCATGACCGAAGCGGTGGCGACCACCGTCACGCGTCCGGCCGACTGGCGCGGTTACGCCTGCACGTTCGGCGGCATCCTGGGGCTGCCGGTCATGCCGCTGGTGATGGCCGGCGCGTTCATGCATTTCATCCACGAACAGCGGTTCAACCGGGATCTGCTGTATGACTTGCTCGCGAAGCCCGCGGAAGCGGCGCGGGTCGCGGGTGTGCTCGCGGCGTAGGGTGGGCGCGGTCGCGTCGCGACCGCGTGGGGCTCGCGCCTTCGGCGCTCGTCGGGCTCGCGGCTCCGCCGCTCGTCGGGGTCGCTCGCTCCTGGGGAAAAGGCATTTCCCCACGAGGCGCGCAGCGCCGAGCCCCACGAGGTCCGAAGGACCGAGCCCTACGAAGGCGCGCGCCCTACCACAACCCCAGCCATTTCCACCACGCCGCGCCCGCGGTGAGCCAGATCACGATGTTCGCCACCGAGGTGACGAAGCCGACCTTCCACCAGTCGCTGCGCGACACGTAGCCCACCCCAAACAGGATCGGCCCGGTCGTGGTCCCGTAGTGGGTGAGGCCGGCGGTGAGGTTGGCGGTGCACAGCAGGCTGTAGACCGCCAGCGGCGGCGGCACGCCGATGCCGATCAGCACCGCCACGAACGGCGGGAACATCGCCAGCATGTGCGCGGTGATGCTGGCGAAGAAGTAATGCGCGTAGAAGTAGATGATCAGGATGCCGACGAGCACGATGGCCCACGGGATGCCGACGAAGAGGCCGCCGACGTGTTCGGCCAGCACGCGCGTGGATCCGGTGTCGTTGAGCAGCTCGCCCATGCGCAGCATGCCGCCGTACCAGACGAACACGTCCCACGCCGACCGTTCGCTGGCGGCGGTCTGCCAGCTCAGGGTGCCCGACGAGAGCAGCACGGCGATGCCGACCAGCGCCACGAACGTGACATCCAGGCGATGCCAGGCGGAGGTGATCCACATGACGCCAACGCCGCTGAACACCAGGAGCGTCACCCATTCGTCGCGGCTGAGCGGCCCCATCTTCTTGAGCTCGGCGGCGGCGAAGATCGGCGCCTCCGGCGTGCGGGTGACCTCTGGTGTGAGTATGCGATACGCGATCCACGGCACCACGGCGCACGACAGCAGGCCCGGCACAATGGCGGCGACGAACCAGCTCGCCCAGGTCACCTCGACGTTGGCCAGCTTCAGCGCGAGGTTGGCGCCCAGCAGGTTGCTGGCCTGGCCGGTGAGGAACATCGCGCACGCCACCGCCGAGCCCTGATACATGGCGGCGATCAGGAATGCGCCCAGCCGCTTGGCGCTCGGACCGGGGTGGGAATCGAACAGCTCAGCGATGCTGCGCGCGATCGGCAGCACCATGCCGGCGCTCCGCGCGGTGATCGAGGGCACGCCGGAGGCGAGCGTGACGTCGGTCATCTGCAGCGCGTAGGCGACGCCCAGCGACGTGCGCCCGACCGCGCGCACGAACAGCAGGGCGATGCGGCGCGCCAGGCCGCAGTCGAGCATCACCTTGGCGATCAGCATGGCGATGATGACCAGCCACACCGAGGGCGCGGCGAACCCGCCCAGCACCTGCGGCATCGGCGTGCCGTTGGCGACCATGGCCGTGAGGCCCATCAGCACCAGCGCCGACGCCGGCAGCGGCTCGGTCACCATCCCGGCGATCACGCAGATGAAGATCGCCGTCTGCCGCCACCCCTGTGGCGTGATGGTGGCGGGGGCCGGAATCAGGTGGGCGAGGACGAGATAGAGGACAACGAGCGCGGCCAGGCCGCGAGTGCGCGACATTTGGGCTGAATTCTATACGCAGATGCCATCACCAGGGCCGCAGATGACACTGATGACGCGGATCAGTTCAACGCCGAATCACAGGGAGCCACGCTCCCATGGACCGGTGATCGCGACCGTGAACCCGGGCGTCTGGATGTTGAGGAACAGCCACCGGCCATCGGGACTGAACGTGGCGCCGGCGAACTCGCCGCTTCGGAAGTCGCCCGCGATGCCGTTCCGCTCACCGCCGAGGACGATGTTGTTCCGCACAAAGCGGACGATCTTGCCGTCGCGCGTGAGGCCGTGCACGCACGGATTGGCCGTGCCGTCCTCGCACAGTACCAGCCCGCCGCGCGGACTGACCACGAGGTTGTCAGGCATGTTCAGCACCTCGGCACCGGGTGACTCGTAGACCAGGCGGATGGCCTGGTTGCGAATGTCGAGTTCCCACACCTGCCCCATCTTGGCGTCGCCGCCCTCGGTACTGGTCACGAACACGCGGCCGCTGCCGTACCACGCCCCCTCGAGGCGGCCGAAGATGGCGCCGCCCTTCTCCAGTCCCTGTGCGAACACGCCGCCCGTGTCGAAGGCGGCGGGGTCGACGTGCGCCTTGTCTGGCTGCTCGATCAGCACCCAGTGGATGCCTAGCGTCTGGCCGGCTCGCTGGCCTTGTCGGAGATCCGCGCGGGGCCGGCCATCGACGGCCAACATCTCCAGGCGCCCACCGTCGGCGAGGCGCCGCGGTGACCGCGGTGTGAAGCGATACAGGCCCGCACGCCGCCGGTCTTCCGTTTGGTAGACGATGCTGGTTTCCGGATCGACGGCGACGGCTTCGTGGAAGAAACGCCCCATTGCGACCAGCGGCTCCAAGGTCGGTGTGCCGTCGACGGGCACTTCGAAGACATAGCCGTGCGGTCGCCGCAGCGAGGGATCCTCGGCTGGCCCGAGCGTCGTCTCTTCGCAGCTCAGCCAGCTGTTCCACGGCGTCATGCCGCCGGCGCAGTTGCGCAAGGTGCCGGCGAGGCTGGTGCGCGAACTGGTCAAGAGGCCCGTGACGGGATTGAAGATGAGGGTGGTCGTGCCGCCGCCCGCCCGCTCGTCGTAGGCGATCGACGAATCGAACGCCGGGCCGGGGTCCAGTTCGTGATTGCGTATCAGGACGACGGTGCCGTTGGCGCCGGCAAACGCGGCCATGCCGTCGTGCCTGCCGGGCGTGCGCCTGCCGGAATCGAGCGGATCGCCGATCCAGCCCAACGAGCGGTAACGAAACCCGTCCGGCAACTGGAGCAGCGGGAGCCCGGTGGTCTCATCGTTCACCGGGCGCAGCGGCCCGTATCCGATGTCGTCGGGCGCGAGCCGGCCGGCCGCGGCGGGGCGCCACAGCGCCTCGAGCGGAACGGTGACGGCGGCGCCGCCGATGAGCGCCGCGTGCCTCAAGAATTCGCGTCGGGGCGTCGTCATGGCGCCCGAGTGTAGCCAGCGGGCGTTGCGACTGCAAGACGGTTCAGCGACGCGGTGTTGTCGAAAGCACCTGCGCGAACTCCTCGTAATGATCCGTGGCGATGAAGTCGACGCCGGCGCTGAAGGCCGCCGCCAGCGTGCGCGCGCCCACGTCCGGATCCTTCGTGTCGTGGGAGACGACGCTCCGCCCGACACCGATTCGTCAGCCGGCCGTCAACGAAACGTCAAGAGCGCCCGGTAGTCTTGACCCACCTCCGTTGTCCTGCTGCAGACCGGCGACGATCGGCAGCAGGACGTTTTTTCCATCAGGCTTACGACACCAGGCTGCCGGGCGTGCCGGCCTGCACGACGCGCGTCGCGGCCGTTCGCGCGGCGCCGCCGCGGATGGTCACCTTGTCAATCACGCGGAAGTCCGCCTGCATCGTCTTGGGCGTGGCCGTGCACGCGATGTAGCCGCGCTTGTTGCTGTGATAGGTGAGATGCGGATTGTCTCTTGCGCCGGCATTGCAGGCTTGTTTCGATCGGTATTGCCGCGTATCCAACACGTGCAGGTCGATCAGGTTCCCGAAGCGCAGGCGCCGATGCAGCGGCAAATGCGGTCCGTTCGGACGAATTCCGTTGGACATGCGCGCACGATAACGCTGTTCGATGACAAGTCCGCGACGTGGCGGACGGTGGCGGGGCTAGCGCCAGCCGTTGTCGGAGATCAACGCGCGAACGCGTCGATCGATGTCATCGACGATGCCGCGGACCACGGCTGCGGGTTGCCCCTTCGGATCGGCAAGCGGCCAGTCGTCTCGCCTGGCGCCGGGCACGACCGGACACTCGTCGCCGCAGCCCATCGTGATCAGCCACTGCGCCTGGTTCGCGAGGTCGTCGGTGAGCTTCTGTGGTTTCTGGCCGGACAGGTCGATGCCCATCTCACGCAACAGCGCGACAACTTCCGGGTGCACATGATCAGCGGGCTGGGTGCCGGCCGAGATGGCGCGCGCCTTGAGCGGATCCGCGAGGCGATTGAAGAGGGCAGCGGCGATCTGCGACCGGCCCGCGTTGTGCACGCAGGCGAACAGGACGGTGGTCACGACGCCTTGCGGGCGACCTGCAGCCGCCGTTCGTCCTTGGCGCTGACCTCGGCATGCGAGAGCGCGTGCAGGGCAGCGGCAACGACGGCGGCGATCACGGGGTTCTCGATGGGGGTCAGCCGATAGTGCATCCAGATGCCGGCGCGCCGTGCGTCCACCAGGCCCGCCTTGCGCAAGTAGGCGAGATGGCGTGACGCGGTGGGCTGCGGCACGTCGAGGCTGGCGTGAATGTCGCAGACGCAGACTTCACCGTCCCGCAGCAGCGCCAGAATCCGGAGGCGGGTCGCGTCCGCCAGCGCCGAGTACACCTGCGTGAGCGCGTCCAGGTTCTTCACCTTGGGCGCCGGTGTGGCGGAGCAGCACGAAGCCTTCTGTGTCATCTGCGGCCCTGGTGTAATTCCATCGGCGGAATCATATTCGTGTTGACAAATATATCACGGGTCAATATATTCGCTAAACCGTATATGACGGGACTGTGTTTCCGGACGGGAGGGCCCCGCCTTCTCATGAGAAAGCGAGCGTAAGGAATGTCGGCGAGCGATTCACGACCGGTGGCCATCATCGGGGGAGGCCCCGTGGGCCTCACCGCCGCGGCCCAGTTGGTGGCGCGGCGGCAGCCATTCATCGTGCTCGAGGCCGGCGCGGAAGTCGGTGCCGCCGTCCGCGAATGGGGCCACGTGACGATGTTCTCGCCGTGGCGATATACCGTGGACAAGACGGCGCGGCAGTTGCTCGAGGCCCATGGCTGGCAGGCCCCTCCAGACGAGGTGCTGCCCACCGGGAACGACTTGGTCGATCGCTACGTCGCGCCGCTGGGCGGGCTGCCCGGGATTGCGCCGCATGTCCGGCTGAACGCCCGTGTCACGGCCATTGGCCGCAAAGACTTCGACAAGGTGCGGACCAAGGGGCGTGACGCGCAGCCGTTCGAGGTCCACCTCGACACCGGCGAGGTCATCGAGGCCCGGGCGGTCATCGATGCCAGCGGCACGTGGAGCCGGCCGAACCCGGCCGGCTCGAGCGGCCTGGCGGTGCCAGGCGAGCGCGAGAATGCCGATCGCATCTCGTACGGCATCCCTGACGTGTCGGGGATTGCCCGGGCGCGGTTCGCGGGCAAGCGCGTCGTCGTCGTCGGCAGCGGCCATTCGGCCTTCAACGTGATCCTCGACCTGTTGAAACTCGCTGAGCAGGCCCCCGGGACCGGGATCGTGTGGGTGATGCGCCGCGAGAACCTCGACACGGTGTGGGGCGGCGGCTCGGCGGACGCGCTCGAGGCCCGCGGGGAACTGGGCGCGCGCGCGAAGCGGGCGGTGGAATCCGGCCGCCTCACCGTGTTGAGCCCTTACCGCATCCGGGCCATCGCGCGGTCCGGTGGCGGGCTCGAGATCACGGGCGCGCTGCGCGGTGTCGAATCCAGGGTGGCCGCCGACGAGATGATCGTCTGCGCCGGCTTCCGCCCGGATCTCCAGATGTTGAACGAAGTCCGCATCAACATGGACCCCTGGCTGGAGTGCACGTCGGCCCTCGGCCCGCTCATCGATCCCAACGAACACAGTTGCGGCACCGTCCGGCCTCACGGCGCAAAAGAGCTGGCGCACCCGGAAAAAGACTTCTTCGTGATCGGCATGAAGAGCTACGGCCGCGCGCCGACGTTCCTGCTGGCGACCGGCTATGAGCAGGCGCGGTCGGTGGTCGCGTACCTGTCCGGTGACCTGGCGGCCGCGGCGCGCGTCGAGCTGGAACTGCCCGAGACGGGTGTCTGCAACTCCACCACCACCGACGGCGCGTCCGGGTGCTGCACCACGGTGCCGCCACCGCTCCTGCAAATCGGGTCGCTCGCGCACAAATGACGCGCCGCGCGGTCTGGGTCGTTGGCCTCGGCCAGTGCGTGAGCTGGGGCGTGCTGTATTACGCCTTCAGCGTGCTCATCGTTCCCGTGGAGCGCCACCTCGGCGTCGCCCGCTGGGTCGTGGTCGGCGCGTTCTCCGTGGCGCTGCTGGTCTCGGCCGCGGTGGCGCCGCGAGTGGGCAGTCTCGTCGATCGCGGACATGGTCCGTCCGTGGTGCAGGCCGGTGGCCTGGCCGCGGCGGGCCTGCTCGCGTCGTGGGCGCTGGTGCCAAACGTCTACCTCACGTACCTGATCTGGGCCGCGCTCGGCCTGTGCATGTCGGCCGTTCTCTACGAACCGGTCTTCGCCATCGTCGGCAAGGCGGTGAGCCACGCCGGCGACCGCCTGCGGGCGATTGCGACCATCACCATCTTCGGCGGCGTCGCCAGCACAGTATTCCTTCCATTGACGGGCGCGCTGGTCGAGCGCCTGGGGTGGCGCGAGGCCGTCGGCGTGCTCGCCGCGGGACTGGCCGTGACGACGCTCGCCGTCCAGCGTTTTGCATTGGCGACATTGAGCCGGCCACGCGGTGTGCCGGCGGATCCAGATCTTGACGATGGCGTCCCATCCGGTGACGTCGGCAAGCGCCCGGGACTGGCCCAGATGATTGCCGTGTTCACCGGCTCGAGCTTCGTTGGTGCCGCCCTGGCCACCAACCTGGTTCCGGCGCTGATCGAGCGAGGGCTGTCACCGACGACCGCCGCCGCGTTCGGGGGATTGTTTGGCGTGATGCAGCTCCCGGGCCGGCTCCTCTTCATGCACCACAACCGCTCCGTGAACCCCATGATGCTGCTGGCCGGCAGTGTCGGCCTCCAGATCACCGGGCTGCTGGTGCTGATGGCATCGCGATCGTTCGCCGCCATTGCGGTGGGCGTGGCGTTGTTCGCGTTCGGTTCCGGGCTCGCCGTTCTCGCGCGGCCGTACTTCGTGCTGGTGTTCTACGGATCCGGCCGGGCCGGAGAAATGAACGGTGTGTTCGCGCGGCCGCAGCAACTGGCGCGCGCGGCCGGCCCGGTGTGCGCCGCGGCCCTGGCCGGTGCGACCGGTTACGGTGTGGTGTTCGGACTGCTGGCGGCGGGATTGTTGATGGTCGCGATGTCACTGACGACGACGCGGACTTCAGGGTGAGGGAGCCGGGAGAAGATCCCGACGAGGATCCTCTCCCGTCCGTCAGGGAGCGCAGCGACTACTTGATGATGACGGCGCACGCGATGCGGTCGCCGGCGGCGCCGCCCGGGTCGGTCTTCATGTCGTCGGCCGCGGCGTGAACCATCAGCGCCGTGCCGCCGTTGGCGTAAATCGAGTTGGCGCCTTCACCCATCGTCACGGCCTTGTTGGTGACGGTGGCCTTGGCGGTGCCGTCGGCGGCCACGGTGAAGTTCATCATGTCGCCGGCGTGCGGGCCTTCGGGGCTCTGCAGGCCGTGCTTCTTGCCGGCGGGGTTGAAGTGCGGACCGGCGCTGGTAAACGCGGGGCCTTCGCACTTGGCGACCGAGTGAATGTGAATCGCGTGTTCGCCGGGCGTGAGGCCCTTCAGGTCGAGGGCGATCGAGATACCGCCGCCGCTCGCGGCCGAAATCATGGCCATGCCGACCGATGCGCCCTTGGCGTCCTTCAGGTCAACGTGCTTCATGCCTTGCGCCGACAGGCCGAGCGTCACAACGAACGAGAGCGCGATAGTCGAAAGTATCCGGGTCATGGTGCTCCTCGAGAAACGTGTTCAGCTGGGTCGCGGATGCCCGGTCCGGGCGGGCGCCCATCCCGGTCATGATCGCACATTATCGGCCCAGGCTCGACCTCCGGGGCGCCGGGCGTATCGTTAACGCGGTTGTAACATCCCCGTCGCAGGCGATTCATACCGTCTCACTAACCTGAACACGTTGCTTCTGCGTCCCCGGGCGGGCCGGAAGCGTGTTCCTGTTTTCATGTTGAGGGGTGTATGAGCCTTCGAACGATAAGCGTGGCAATGCTCTCGAGCTGGCTGCTCCTGGGCACCGCTGAGCCGGTGCTGGCCGGGCAGGCCTCGCAAACCGCCGCGGTGCGCAAGGTCCGGGTGACCGGCGTCGTCCGCGACGATTCCAACAACATCACGCTCCCCGGCGTGCCGGTCGAGGTGATCGGCAACGGCACGGTCTATACGGACGTCGATGGCCGCTACGTGCTCGACCTGGCGCCGGGCAGCCATGACCTGCGCGTCACCCTCGAGGGCTACGAGCCGCGGACGATCCACGTCACCGTGCCGGCCGGTTCGCGCGCGATCGACGCCAATGTCGGCCTCGCGATGTCGCGCTTCGCCGAAACCGTCACGGTGCGGGGCGACGCGTCCGTGGACGCGGTGACCTCATCGGCTGAAGCGCAGATCGTCGAGCGCAAGAACTCGGCGGTCATCACCGACAACCTGGGCTCGCAGGAGATGAAGAAGAACGCCGACTCCGACGCCGCCGCGGCGATGCAGCGGGTGACGGGCCTCTCGGTGGTGGACAACCAGTATGTGTTCGTCCGCGGCCTCGGCGAGCGCTACAGCAACACCACGCTGGCCGGCTCGACGCTGCCGACGACCGAACCGGACAAGAAGGTCGTGCCGCTGGATCTGTTCCCGGCCGGGCTGCTGGACAGCGTCCAGGTCAGCAAGTCGTACTCGCCGGACCGCTCCGCGGAGTTCGCCGGCGGCCTGGTGCAGATCAACCCGCTGAAGTTCCCGAACCGTCCTGTCCTTGACTTCTCCTACGGCCTGAATTTCTACTCCAACGCCACGGGCAAGTCGCTGCCGCTCAGCCCGCTGGGCCGGCGCGACTGGCTGGGCTTTGACGATGGCGCGCGGGCGCTGCCGGCGGGCATGCCGTCGAACAAGATCGTCCGCCGCGGCGTCTATACGCCGGATGTCGGCTACTTACCCGAACAGACCGCGACCTTCGGCCGCCTGCTGGACAACCAGTGGCGTCCGGTGGCGGCCGATGGCGCGCCCGGCCAGAACTGGGGCGCGGTGTTCGGCAACCGCTTCGGCAAGTTCGGCCTGGTCGCGAGCGCCATGCATTCCTACAAGGAACAGTATGTCGAGGAGGATCGCGCGTTCTACCGCGTTGGCGACAGCGCCACCGAGCTCGAGGCGGTCAGCGACTACCACATGAAGACCGGCACCCAGCGCGCCCAGCTCGGTGCGGTGGCCAACCTGTCGTACCAGTTCAGCACCAACCACCGCGTCTCGCTCGAGAACTTCTACAGCCACAGCGGCCGCGACGAGGGCCGGACCTTCGAGGGGCCGAACACCGAGAACAACTTCTACTACTACAACAGCCGGCTGCAGTTCATCGAAGAGGGCCTGATGTCGAACGCCCTCACCGGCGAGCACTTCCTCCGCGGCCTCGGCGGCAGCCGCATCGACTGGCGCGTGAACTACGCCAACGCCAATCGCGACGAACCGGACCTGCGGGAAACGCTCTACCAGCAGCCGTTCCGCTCGGGCACGTCGCAGCCCAATCTCAGCATCGCGCCGGTGCTGGCCGACGAGTCGCAGAGCGGCTTCCGCCTGTTCAACAACCTCGACGACAAGACGCTCGACGTCGCCGCCAACTGGAGCGTGTTCAAGACCTCCGGCAACCGGCCGACGCAGTTCAAGTTCGGCGTGAATTACGTTGATCGCACCCGGGACTTCGAATCCCGCCGCTTCCGCTACATCCCGGTCGTCCTGTCGAAGTCGGATCCGCCCGCGCTGCTCTTCAACGCGACGCTGCAGCCCGAGGCGCTGTTCACGCAGCAGAACATCGGCACCGCCTTCCGCTTCAACGAGGAGACCCGTCCGGTGGACGCCTACAGCGGGGATCAGACCACCGCGGCGGCGTATGGCATGGTTGACATCGCGCTGACCGGGCAGACCCGGATCAACGGCGGCGTGCGCGTCGAGCAGTTCGACCAGACCGTCGAGACCTTCGACCCGTTCGGCCTGTTCGTCCGCACCATCTCCGCCAACCTCAAGAACACGGACGTGTTCCCGGCCATCAACCTGGTGCAGTCGTTCGGCGGCCGCCAGAACCTTCGCCTGAGCTACAGCTCGACGGTGAACCGGCCCGAGTTCCGCGAGCTGGCCGCCTTCGAGTTCACCGACGTCGTCGGCAGCCGGGCCACGCGCGGCAATCCCGACCTCCAGCGCGCGCTGATCCAGAACGTCGATGCCCGCTGGGAGTTCTTCCCCGGTGGCCGCAGCATCCTGTCGACCAGCGTGTTCTACAAGCGCTTCGACAAGCCAATCGAGCGCGTGGTGATCGCCGGCGCGCAGCCGATCGCGACGTTCCAGAACTCCGACAAGGCCAGCAACGTCGGCGTCGAGCTCGAAGGCGCGTATGACTTCGGCCACGGCCTGTTCTTGAACGCGAACTACACGTTCGTCAACTCGAAGATCACGCTGCTGCCTGAACAGCGCTCGGTGCAGACGTCGCTCGAGCGCCCGCTGGCGGGGCAGTCGAAGAACCTGTTCAACCTGACGGCGGAGTACGCCACCCGCGGCTTCTCGGCGCGCGTGCTGGTGAACTACTTCGGCGACCGCATTTCCGATGTCGGCTCCAACCAGGCGCCGGACATCCTCGAGCAGGGCCGCGAGACCGTCGACTTCGTGGTGCAGCAGCGGCTGGGGTCGCGCCTGAACCTGCGGCTCAGCGCCGAGAACCTGACCGACGCCGACTACCGGTTTACCCAGGGCTCCGAGAGCCAGCGCGCCTTCAAGCTGGGCCGCGTGTTCGGCTTCTCGCTCGGCCTCAACATGTTCTAGCAGCGGATTAATACAGGAGCGGATGAGGACATCATGAATCAGGTTTCACGCACTCTGGCCGCGGTCGTAGTGGGCGCGGCGCTCACGGTGGGCCAACTGGCCTCGCTGCGGGCCGACCAGGCGCCGCCGGTAACCGTCGCCGGCATCGACAAGCCGGTCATCGTGGTGACCGGCGAGATCGCCGGTACCGAGAACTGGACCAGCAACTACTACTACGTCTTGCGCGGCGCGGTCTTCGTCCGCTCCGGCGGCACGCTCAATATCGCCGCGGGCACCACGATTATCGGCGAGTCGGGCAGCGTCGGCACGTTGGTCGTGCTGAAGGGCGGCCGCATCAACGCCATCGGCACCCGCACGGCGCCGATCGTGTTCACCAGCGACCAGCCGGTCGGCAGCCGCGACCGCGGCGACTGGGGCGGCCTGATCATCAACGGCTCGGCCCCCCTCAACCTCGAGGGCGGCGAGGGCCAGGGCGAGGCCGACACCGGCATCTACGGCGGCACCAACCCGAACGACAACAGCGGCACGCTGCGCTACGTCCGCGTCGAGTTCGCCGGCGTCGAGTTCAGCCCCGACAACGAGCTGAACGGCATCGCCTTCCAGGGTGTCGGCAACGGCGGCTCGTTCGACTACATGCAGATTCACATGAACCGCGACGACGCCATCGAGTTCTTCGGCGGCACCGTGGACGTGAAGCACGTCGTCGCCTCGAACGCGGCCGACGACAGCTTCGACTGGACCTTCGGCTGGACCGGCCGGGCGCAGTTTGTCGCCATTCACCAGCGCGGCGACGACGCCGACAACGGCATCGAGGCCGACAACAACGAGTTCAACAACAACCTGCTGCCGCGGTCGAACCCGCAGATCTACAACATCACGCTGTGCGGCGATCCCGACCGCAACGAGGGCAGCGAGTCGGCTCGTGCCGCCAACCTCCGGCGCGGCACCGCGTTCACGATTCGCAACTTCCTGGTGACCGGATTCAAGTCGGTGGGCTTCCAGATTTCCGATGCGTCAACAGCGGCGCAAGTGGCGAACGGAACGTCGGAGATGGGCGCCGGCGTGGCGTGGGGCATGACCTCGAACATGCACTCCAGCGTGACGCCGTACATCACCAGCGGCCGCTTCCCGAGCGTCAGGCTGGGCACCGACCCGGGCCTGTCAACGACCGGCTGCGCGAACCACGAGAATCCCAACTTCCAGCCGAGCGGCGTCGCGACGCTGGCCGGTGGTCAGCTCGCGCCGATTCAGCCGCCCAACGACGGCTTCTTCGAGCCGGTCACCTTCATTGGCGCGGTGCCGCCGGCCCCGGCCGACAACTGGATGACTGGCTGGACGTCGTTTCCACAGCGATAGTCGGCGGAGTACCATAGTTTCGTGACAGTCATCAAGGGGCTGGGTGGGGTGGTCATCGCGCTGGCGATGACCGCCTGCACCCCGCCGACCTCTCCCTCCAACAAGACGCCGCTGTCCAACACGTTCGACACACCGGAGGCGCTGGCCCAGGCCGTGCTCAGCCGGCTGGCGAGCCGCGACGTGGCTGGCCTGAAAGCCCTGGCCTTGTCCGAATCGGAATTCAGGGACCACGTGTGGCCGGAGCTCCCGGCCAGCCGTCCCGAGCGAAATGTGCCGTTCGACTACGCGTGGCAGCAGATGAAGCAGCGGAGCGACGGCGCGCTCGAGGGGACCCTCGGGCGTTACGGCGGGCGTCCGCTCACCTTCGTCAGGACCCGATACACCGGCGAGACCACCAGCTACCAGTCGTTCGCGGTCATGCGTGAGAGCGAAGTGGTGGCCGTCGACGAAACCGGGCGTGAGCTGGTGCTCCAATTGTTCGGTTCGGCGATGGTGAAAGACGGCCGCTACAAGCTCTTCTCGTTCGTCGTTGATTAGCCCCGTCTCATTGCGCTGCCGGCACGGCGTCGTCGCTGACCCGGCCGCCGTAGATCCGTCGCAGGAAATACAGACTCACGTGGACCAGTCCGACCAGGACCGGCACCTCCACCAGCGGGCCAACCACGGTGGTGAACGCGATCGGGGAGGCGATGCCGAACACGCCAATCGCCACCGCGATCGCCAACTCGAAGTTGTTGCCCGCGGCGGTAAAGGCCAGGGTCGCGGCCCGCGAGTAGTCCGCCCCGAACCTCCAGGCCATGAAGAAGCTGACCAGGAACATGACGCCGAAGTAGGTACTGAGCGGCACCGCAATCCACAGCACATCCAGCGGCTGGGACACGATCCGCTGGCCCTGCATCGAGAACATCACCACGATGGTGAACAGGAGGGCGACCAGCGTGATCGGCGAGATGGCCGGCACGAACACGCGGTCGTACCAGCCATGACCTTTCAGCGGCACCAGGATTACGCGGCTGAGAATGCCCGCCGCGAACGGAATCCCGAGGTAGATCATCACGCTGCTGAAGATCTCGGTGATGCTGACCTCGACGGTCATGCCCTGCATCCCGAACAGCGGCGGCAGCACCGTGACGAACACCCACGCGTACAAGCCAAACGTGACGATCTGGAACACGCTATTGAGTGCCACCAGCCCGGCGGCGTACTCGCTGTTGCCCCGGGCCAGCTGGTTCCACACCAGCACCATGGCGATGCATCGGGCGATGCCCACCAGGATGAGTCCCACCATGTAGGAGCCCCAGCGGGGATCGGGCCCAAGCAGCGCCGGCGCGATCATTCCGAAGAACACGAGGGCCAGCGCGAACATGAGGATCGGGCCAACGATCCAGTTCTGGACGAGTGACAGCCCCAGGATCCGGAGGTCGGCAAAGACCTTGGGCATCAGCTCGTACTTCACCTTCGCCAGCGGCGGGTACATCATCAGGATCAGCCCGACGGCGATCAGGAGGTTGGTGTTCTCGCCGACGGTGAGGGCGCCGTTGAACCGCTCGACGGCCGTTTGAAACAGGTAGCCGGCCGTCACCCCCACGGCCATGGCGGCAAATATCCAGACCGTGAGGTAGCGGTCGAGGAATGACAGATCCTTGGCAATGCTCATGATTGGCCGGCCGCCGACCCTGCGAAAATGCGTGAGTAATCAGCCAAGCGGCCCGAATCTGGCGGGGGAATGGCAGCCATATCCGTAGTGTTGATTGACGATATCCATGCGCAATGTAACATCCGCGTAACATTCGCGTGCCATACTTCCGCCGTGCGATTCCGCCTCATCCCCAGAGAAGAGAAGTTTTTCGCTGATTTCATCGCCCTGGCCGACCGCATCGTGTCGGGTGCCACCCTGCTCGAGCGCATGCTCGCGTCGGACCCGCCCGCCTGGGACACCGCGCTGCAGATCAAGCAGGTCGAAAGCGAGTGCGACACCCTGACCCACGGCATCATCCAGCGGTTGAACTCCACGTTCGTCACGCCGATCGATCGCGAAGACATCCACGCGCTCGCCAAGTCGCTGGACGATGTGATGGATGCCATCGACGCGGCGGCCACCGTCACGCGCCGCTACCGCATGGCGTCGCTGCGCTACGGCGCGCGGGAACTGGCGTCGCTGACGTGGCAGTCGGCCATGCAGGTCAAGGTCGCCGTCGAAGCCCTCGAGCGCAAGGTCGGCGTGCACGACCTCGCCGTGGAAGTGAACCGGCTCGAGAACGCCGCCGACGACATTCATGACGAGGCCCTGCGCCGGCTGTTCGAGGAAGAGAAGGACGCGATCACGGTGATCAAGTGGAAGGAAGTGCTCGACCTGCTCGAAGAGGCGACCGACCGTTGCGAGGACTGCGCCAACGTCCTCGAGAGCGTTGTGGTCAAGCACGGGTAGCGGTCCGTGGAACTTGCCCTCGTCATCTTCGTCATCGCCGTTGCGCTGATCTTCGACTACATCAACGGCTTTCACGACGCCGCCAACTCCATTGCCACCGTGGTCTCGACCCGGGTCCTGAAGCCGGGCCAGGCCGTGGTGTGGGCCGCGTTCTTCAACTTCGTCGCCGCCTTCGTCTTCGGCACGGCCGTCGCCAAGACCGTCGGCTCCGGGATGGTGGACATCTCCATCGTCACACCCTCGGTGATCCTGGCGGGCCTGTTCGGCGCGATCGTCTGGGACCTGATTACCTGGTACTACGGCCTGCCGACGAGCTCGTCGCACGCGTTGATCGGCGGCTACGCCGGCGCGGCGGTCGCCAAGGTCGGGATGGTCGCGCTGATTCCTGGCGGCTGGACCAAGACGCTGATCTTCATTGTGCTCGCGCCCGGATTCGGGTTCATCCTGGGCTACGTGTTCATGGTCGCCATCTATTGGGCCTGCCGGAACATCGCGCCGTCGCGCGTGGATCGGTATTTCCGCAAGCTGCAATTGCTGTCGGCGGCGGCTTACAGCCTTGGCCACGGCGGCAACGACGCGCAGAAGACCATGGGCATCATCGCCGGTGTGCTGTATGCCGGCGGCTACCTGTCGGAGTTCAGGATTCCGTTCTGGGTCGTGATGGCGGCGCACGCGGCGATCTCGGCCGGCACGCTGGCCGGCGGCTGGCGCATCATCCACACCATGGGCTCGAAGATCACGCGGCTGCAACCGGTTAGCGGCTTTGCCGCCGAAACCGCGGGCGCGGTGTCGCTCTTCACCGCCACCGCGCTCGGCGTGCCCGTCAGCACCACGCACACGATTACCGGCGCGATCGTCGGCGTCGGCTCGACGCGACGGTTGTCGGCCGTGCGGTGGGGGATTGCGAGACAGATCGTGTGGGCCTGGATCCTGACGATTCCGATGTCGGCCGCCATCGCCGCGATCGCGTTCTACCTGCTCGCCGCCTTCGGCATGCGCTAGCGGCTCCTCGCTAGGTCACCTGGAAATTCCGCATCATCCCCATGTCTTCGTGTTCGAGGATGTGGCAGTGGTAGAGATACCGGCCGGGGTGGCTGGTAAACGTCAGCTGGATGCGGACCGTCTCGCCCGGTAAAACCAATACCGTATCCCTCCAGCCGGCATCGACGATGCCCTCGCGCAGGGCGTTGGCCGTCCGGCCGCCGGTGCGATCGAGCACGCGGAACTGTCGACCGTGGACGTGAATCGGGTGCGCCATCTCCATGCCCATTCCATTCGACTGGTTCACGATGTCCCACATCTGTGTGGAGGCGGCCGCCACCGTCTCGTCCGCCGTCACCTCGTTCATGGCGAACGTCCGGCCCGCGAGCATCCACTGCATCTGCTGGAAGAGCAGCGGCACGCGCCGGACTCTGGCGTCGGGGCGTGGCGACCATGACGGGTCGAACGTGGGCAGGCGATCCGGGAGCTGGAACGCCGGCCCCATGCGTGCCCGCGTGCGCAGCGTCATCATCCGCAGGGGCGCGCCGTTGGGGACGGGTGCGGTGTTTCCCGCCATCCCCATCATGCCGACCGCGCCCGCATCTGCCGCGGGAAATGCCAGGCTTTCGAGGTGGACCTCCGTGCCGGCGCCGAACCCGGTGAGGTCCAGCAGCAGATCGGCGCGCTGACCTGGCGCGAGCGTCAGCGTGCGCTGATGCAGCGGGCGCTCCAGCAGCCCGCCGTCGCCGCCGATCACCGTCATCGGCAAGTCGTGGCTCCACGCCAGTTTGTAGATGCGGGCGTTCGATCCGTTCAGCAGCCGCACGCGGTGCCACGCGGCGTCCACCTCGCGCGTTGGTTGCACCCGGCCGCTCACCAGTACGCGATCGCCAAGGAAGCCGTTCATCATGTCGGCCTGGCCGCCGCCCAGATAGACGAGCTGATTGCGCGCGTCGAAGCGACGATCCTGCAGCACGCACAGCCACTCGGCTTCGCCTGACGGCAGCGCGAGCGCATCCTCGTCATCGTCGCTCACCAACAGCAGCCCGGCCAGGCCCTGATACACCTGCGGGCCCGTCCGCATGTGCGGGTGAGGGTGGTACCAGTAGGTCCCCGCGCGATTGGTGACGGCGAAGTCGTAGACGTACTCCTGAGCGTGACCGATGGCCAGGCGTGGATGACCGTCGGCACTCGCGGGCACGTCGAGGCCGTGCCAATGGACGATCGAGTCCTCGCCGAGTTGGTTTACGAACCGGACGCGGACCTGCTGGCCGCGGCGCAGGCGGATCACCGGGCCCAGGTATGAATCGGGAAGTTCCTGGAGGGTGTCGGCCGGGCCTGTGACGAGCCGGCCCGTGAAGCGCCACACCCGCGTTGCCGCACCGGGAAGCAGCGGCACTTCGCCGGGGGCGGCGGTCAAGGTGAATTCGACATCGGGCGCGAACCCCGCGGTGGGTGTGATCTGTCGCGCAAACGCGGCCGGCCGGGCGGCCGCGGGCTGTCCGCCACAGCCGGCGCCGCCGGCGAGGGCTGACAAGCTCAACAGGCGCAGCAGGTCGCGGCGATGCATCTCGCTAGTTTCTCACCGGCGCGGGCTTCATGTCGCCCATGGGTTTCATCATCGGGCACATCGCCATCGAGTCTTTCCCGTCCTGCATGTGCTCCATCATGTGGGACATCATGCCCTGCTGCATCTTCATCATGCCCTCGTGCATCGTCCGGCTCTGCGCCACCATCTCGGTCACGACCGCTGCGGTCGCCGTGGTCTTCTCCATGCCCGACGCGGTGTTCATCCTGGTGACAAGCTCCGTGAGCCGCTGATCGGCGGCCTTCATGTCGGCCATCATCTTTTCGCGCTCGGCCATCATGGCGTGGTCCTTGGCCGCCATGCCCACGGCCGGCTTCGCCTTGTCGGCGGCGTGCTGGTGCTCCTGAGGCGTCTGCGCGGCGAACCCGGGAACTGCCGAAATCACGATCGCCGCACACCCTGTCACCATCGCCGCCACAATTGTCTTCATTCTCATGCTTGACCCCTTCCGAATGGTTTACCGGACTGTCGAGGCCCCCCGGGGGCACGTGACAGAGGGCGCCGGCCGAGACTGGACAAGACATTTCCCAAAACAGGCAAATGTCATGATGACAGGCGGCGCGCGGCGCTCTCGGAGCGTTCTTATGCAAACCGGCATCCACCGTGGCATGACGGTGTCGCTGGAGAACTGACGATGAAGAGCTGGCTCTGGCCCTACCGCCGCTCGCCGCCCAAGCCGTGCATCAACGGAGCGGAAGGCTGACCGTGAACAGCGCCCCGCCCGAGGACTGGTTCTCGACGACCACTTCGCCTTCCAGCACCTGCACCAGGTGTTTCACGATCGACAGGCCGAGTCCGGTTCCGCCGGGGCGCGCCCGCGACTTGTCGACCCGATAGAAGCGCTCGAACACGCGCCCGAGATCATCAGGGGCAATGCCATGGCCGGTGTCGGCCACGCTCAACTGCAAGCGTCCCCCCGCGATGGTGGCGCCGACGTCGATGGCGCCGCCCTCGGGCGTGTAGTTCACCGCGTTCTCCACCAGGTTGCGGATGATGTCGTGCAGCTTGGCGGCGTCGGTGCTCAGCATGGCCGCCTCGGGCGCGACGTGGACGCCGATGGCCTGCTGTTTGTCGGCCGCGAGGGGTTCGAAGTCGCTGACGATGCCGCGCACCAGCGACTCGATGTCGCACGGGGCGAGGTCCACTGCTTCCTGGCCGGCGTCGAGCCGGGCGAGCCGGAGCAGGTCCTGCACCAGCCGTTCCATGCGCGTCGCGTGGCGATGGATGATTTCCACGAACCGCTCGTGCGCATCCGCATCGTCCGGATCGTCCATCAGCGCTTCGGCGTAGCCCTTGATCGCGGTGAGCGGCGTGCGCAGCTCGTGCGAGACGTTGGCCACGAAATCGCGGCGGATGAGGTCGGCCTTTCGCAGGTCGGTGATGTCGTGCATCACCAGCACCGCGCCGCGGCCGGCGGCGACCACCGGCGCGACCTGGGCGACCAGCGTCCGCGTGGTGTCGCGCGTGACCGAGAGTTCCAGGGCGCTGGTCTCGGCGCCGGCCAGCGCGCGGCCGATGTGCTCGACGATGCCGGGGTGGCGAATGGCCTCGACGTAGGAATGATCGATCGAGCCCTTCTCGAGCTTCAGGATGCGCCGCGCCGCGTCGTTCACCAGTTGCAGCCGCCCCTGTTCATCGACGACCAGCACGCCTTCGATCATGCTCGAGAGGATCGCCTCCATGCGCGCGCGATCGCGCGCCAGGCTGTCGACGCGGCGGCCCAGTTCCTGGACGGCCTGGTCCATGGCCCGCGCCACGCTTCCCAGGTCATCGTCGCCATAATCCGGCGTCGGGCGGCTGAGGTCGCCGAGCGCGTATCGGCGGGCCACCGCGAGGATGGTGCCGACGCGCTGGCTTTCGATGGCCGCTCTTGAGGAGCGCCGGAGGGCGACGGCGGCGAGCGCCAGCGCCGCACCGGCGGCGACGCCCAGCAACAACAGGGTGGTGGTGGTCAGCGGCATCAGGCCGGCGCCGGGTCGAGCAGCTTGTAGCCGAACTGCTTGACGGTGACGATGGTGTCGGCCAGCATCGGCACCTTCTCGCGCAGGCGCCGCACGTGCACGTCCACGGTGCGGGTGCCGCCCGTGTACGAATAGCCCCACACATCCGACAGCAACAGGTCCCGCGACAGCACGCGGCCGCGGTGCAGCATCAGGTATTGCAGCAGCAGGAATTCCTTGGCGGTGAGCTTGACCTCGTCGCCGTCGATCTTCACGACATGGCGATCGACGTCCACCAACAGCCCGCCGTAGGTGAGACGGCTGTTGGCCGGCGCCGCGCGATTGGCGCGCCGCAACAGCGCCCGCACGCGCGCCACCACTTCGTTCGGGCTGAACGGCTTGGTGATGTAGTCGTCGGCGCCCAGCTCGAGGCCGACAATCCGATCGGACTCTTCGGCTTTCGCCGTCAGCATGATGATCGGGATGGCTGCGGTGTGGGCGTCGGCGCGGATGGCGCGGCAGAGCTGCAGGCCGTCGAGGCCGGGCAGCATCAGATCGAGCACCACCAGGTCCGGCGGCTCGCGCTTGAGTTGCGGCATGACGTCGCGCCCGGAGGCGACGAGGGTGGCGACAAAGCCGGCCTTGCGGAGGTAGTGCTCGAGCAGGCTGCCGATGTCGGGATCGTCCTCGGCGACGAGAATCCGGGTAGGGGGGCGGACGGACATGGGAACTACGGGATCTTAGCAGGTGCCTAAGGTGCCTAAGGTGTCTAAGGTGCCTAGGGTGCCTAAGGTGCGGTATCGTTGGGGCTGTTCGTGCATCCAACCGGAAAAACCATGCGCTATCAGCGTTTAACCGTATTCGCCGTCATGCTGGCGGCCGCCCTCCTCGGCGGGGCGCCCCTGGCCGGTCAACAGCCCGCGAAAGTGGACTTCACCAGGTTGCCGCAGTCGTCCGGGGCGCCGGCGGCGATGCGCGCCGACACCATGCACCTCACGGTGCTGACCTCGATCAGCGACGCCGAGGTCGCGCCCGGCCAGCGCGTGTCGATGGTGTTCGACATCACGCCGAAGAAGCTGATGCACGTCTACGCGCCGGGCAAGCACGACTACCAGGTGATTGCGGTGAAGCTCGACCCGCAGCCGTGGATGCGCGTGCAGCCCACGCGGTATCCGCCGTCGGAGATCTACCACTTCAAGGAACTGAACGAGAAGGTCGAGACCTACGGCAAGCCGTTCAAGCTCGTGCAGGACGTCACCCTTCTCTCGACGCCAGAGGCACGGAAGCTGCTGGCGGCGTCGCCCACGGTGAAGCTTTCGGGCCGCCTCGAATACCAGGCGTGCGACGACAAGGTCTGCTACGCGCCCACCCGAGTGCCAGTGAGCTTCACGCTCAACATCAAGGACCTCGACCGTAAGGGCCCCGCCGCGCGCTGACGCGGGCGCCGCGTTTTCAACTGCAGTTACGGCACGCGCGGCGGGTATAATTCCCCCCGCGTGGCTCTTCGTCCCAGCCCCACCGCGCTCGTGCTTCCCGCGCTGGTTCTGCTTGCCGGCTCGGTCACCGCTGGGCAGGCCGCCAACACCCCTGGACTCGCGGATGTCCTGCAGCGCGTCGGCGAGCGCGTCGAGCAGTACTTCACCCGCGCGCAAAGCATTGTCTGCCTCGAGATCGTCGGGCTCATGCCGATGGAGTCCGGTCTCACCGCGCGCGGCCGCACCGTCGAATCCGAATTGCGCCTGTCGTGGGAACCGTCCGACGAGAACCCGGTGCCGATTGAAGCGCGCACGCTGCGCCAGGTGCTCAAGGTCAACGGGCACGCGCCGCGCAAGAACGACCACGACAACTGCACCGCGCCGGAACAGAACACCTCCGAGGTCCAGCCGCTGTCGCTGCTGCTGCCGCAGCAGCGCCACGAGTACAGCTTCAAGCTGGCCGGTGCCGGCCGCGTCGATAATCGCGCCGCCATCCTCATGGACTACCGCATGGTGGACAAGCCATCGGTGAAAGCGGAGCTGGTCAACGGCAAGGAAGACTGTGTCAGCTTCGCGATCGACGGCGGCATGCGCGGGCGTATCTGGATTGATGCCGAGACCTTCGACGTGCTGCGCCTGGACCAGGGCCTGATTGGCCTCATCGACATCCCGTTGCCGCGTAAGGTCGCGTCTCGCGATCGGTGGAGCAGTTGGACGATGGAGCGGTGGGACACGTCGATCCGGTTCAAGCCGGTCACGTTCCTGGATCCCGAGGAAACGCTGGTCCTGCCGGCCTCCGCGACCTCGCTGCGCATTACCCGCGGCTCCGGCACTCCCCAGCTGCGCACCAGCACGCGGTATTCGAGTTATCGCCGCTTCATCACCGGCGCCCGCATCGTCCCTCCGCAATAGGCTGTCCGCCGTTCACTCTTGACAGCCCGCGCCTGTTTGAGTACTTTGATTACTCAAAATAATGATTTAGATGAATATGCTCAATAAGTTAGTCGGCTGGAAACTCCGCCTTCGCGCCGCGCGCGTTGGGGGTCGCTCGGCAGCCTTGGCGGCGTTGTTGTGGGCCGGTGGTCCCGCCGCCGCGTACGCGCAGCCGGCGGCCCCGCCGCGTGAAGGCATCCCCACGTTGTCCGGCTACATGGAGATGCACCTGAACAAGGTGGAAGACCAGCCGACGGCCGTGGACCTCCACCGCTTCGTGCTGATGGTCGGCCACAGCTTCTCGGACCGCCTGAAGTTCTGGTCGGAAGTGGAGGTCGAGCACGCCTTCGTCGAGGGTGGGGAAGAGACCGGCGAGGTCGCGGTCGAGCAGGCCTACATCGACCTGCTGATCAACCGCCGGCTGAACGTGCGCGCCGGCATGGTGCTGGTTCCAGTCGGCATACAGAACGAACGACACGAACCGCCGACCTTCAACGGCGTCGAACGGACCTTCGTCGACAGCGTGATCGTGCCAACGACCTGGCGCGACACCGGCGTCGGCCTGTTCGGGGATCTGGGCCGTGGGTTTTCATATCGAGCGTACGTGTTACCCGGATTGAACGCCGCGGAGTTCTCCGCGGACGAAGGCATTGCCGGTGGACGGCAGCAAGGGGCGCGGGCCGATGCCAGCGATCCGGCGGTCGCGGGACGGCTCGAGTTTCGCCGCGCCGGACTGACCGCGGGGGCGAGCATGTGGCGCGGGGGCAGCGGCTTCGGGTTGATCAGGCTCGACATCGAGCCCCCCACCGTCGGCGTGTCGTCCCTCGATGCGCGCTACCGGCACGGGCGCCACGAACTGCGCGGCCAGTGGTCGATGGTCAACATTGGCGGCGCCGCCGGCCTCAACCGCGCCTTGCAGTTGCAGTCCGGCAACAGTCCCAACATAGCGAGCCGGCTGATGGGCGCCTATGCCGAAGTGGCGACGCGAGTGAGCCCGGACGCGTGGGCGCACGAGGTGGTGGTGTTTGGCCGCTACGAGCTGTTCGACACGCAGAACCAGATGCCGGAAGGATATCTGCCGCTGCAGCAATTCCAGCGGTCGGCCTGGGTGGCTGGCGCGACCTACTACCCGGATCCGGATGTGGCGTTCAAGTTCGATGTGGTGCGCGAACGCAACAAGAGCACCGTCGTGCGCGCGCCGTGGCAGATTAATGTCGGTGTGGGTTGGTGGTTTTAGTCATGCGCGAAGCGAGCATTGCCGGCGTCATCTGTCTGTCATTGGCTTTGGCTCTGCCGGCAACGGCAGCAAATCGCCAAATCACCAAATCACCAAATCACAAGATCATCAAGGTGTCGGCTGAGCGGTTCGCTTTTACCCCCTCAGAGATCACGGTCGAGAGGGGCACCATCGTCGAGTTCCACCTGACGAGTGAAGACACCGACCACGGCTTTCGCATCATCGGCACGGAGGTGGACGTCCAGATTCCGAAGCGGCGTCGTGGTGAGACCGTGGTGCGGTACACCGCTGACCAGGCCGGCCGCTTCATCATCGAATGCTCGCGCCCGTGTGGCGCGGGCCACACCGCCATGCGCGCCACGCTGATCGTGAAATGAGGGGCACCCTTGCGCTCGCTGGCGCGGCGACGTTGCTGGTGCTCACGGCACTGCGCGTGTCGGCGCAGTTCCAGGCCGTCGCCGGCGATCCGCTCCCTGCCATCACACCGCGCGAGTTCCAGGAGTTCCGGCTCGGCCTCGAAGACTTCCGGGAGGTCGAGGAGGCCAGTGACGGTCTTGGCCCGCTCTTCAATGGCACCGGCTGCGCCGTGTGCCACAACGTGCCGTCGATTGGCGGCAGCAGCCCGATGACGGAGCTCCGCGGCGGGTTTCGCGATGCCGACGGCAAGTTCCACGTCGTCGGCGGGACCACGCTGTTTCAGATGTTTTCACTGCCAGATCATCGTTGCCAGGCAACGATTCCCGCCGAAGCCAATGTCGTGGCCAGGCGTGCCCCGATCCCGTTGTTCGGCGGCGGATTGGTCGAAGGGGTGCCGGACGAGACGCTGCTGGCGCTGGAAGACCCGTTCGACCGCGATCGCGATGGGATCAGCGGCCGGGCCGCCGTCATTGTCGACAAGGCCACTGGCCAGCGGCGCGTGGGCCGGTTCGGATGGAAGGCGCAGATCGCGACGCTGCTGACCTTCTCAGGCGACGCCTATACCAACGAGATGGGGATCACCAACGACGTGTTTCCCGGCGAGCCGCACGGCGGCATTTCCGAGGCGAAAATGCGCGAGTGCGATCGCGTGAAGGACCCGGAAGACCGCGTGGACCCGCGCACCGGCAAGCGCGCCATCGACAACTTCGAGGCGTTCATGAAGTTCCTGGCGCCTCCACCCAGGGGAACGATCACGGAAGCAGCGCGGATCGGCGAACAGGTGTTCGCCGAGGTCGGCTGCACGTCGTGTCACGTGCCGGCGCTGACGACCGGCGCGCATGCTTCGGCGGCCCTCAATCGCAGGACGCTGGCGGCCTTCTCCGACTTCCTGCTGCACGAGCTTGGCACCGGCGACGGCATTGAGCAGGGCGCCGCTGAACCGGATGAGATCCGGACGCCCGCGCTCTGGGGGCTTCGCCTGCGGCGGCCGCTCCTACACGACGGCAGCGCCGCCACGCCGGCCGAGGCGATTCGCCGGCACGGCGGAGAAGCGTCAGGGGTGATGGACCGCTACCGCGCGATGAGCGAGCCGATACGGCGCGCCCTGCTCGCGTTTCTCGATTCCCTGTAGGGTCTGACCCCGAGCCAGAAGTGCCGAGGGGTCTGACCCTCTCGCGGCCGCATCGACCTGCGTGTTAGCATCGCGTCGCCGAGGTGCCGTGATGATCCGCTTGCTGAAATTGTCTGTGGTTGTCGTCGCTACCATGTGCCTGGCGGGTGAAAGCCCGTTGTGGGCCCAGGCGCGTGCCGCCGCGCCGGCCGCTGCCGTCAACGTGCCATCACCGGAAGATGTGTTCGGTTTCCAGGTGGGTGCCGACTACAAGCTCGCCAGTCACGAACAGCTGGTCGAGTATTTCACCAGGCTCGACGCCGCCTCCGACCGCATTGTCGTCGAGAACATCGGCAAGAGCTCCGAAGGCCGCCCGATGATCATGGCGGTGATCTCGAGCGAGGCCAACATCAGGAACCGCGCCCGCTACCAGGAGATTGCCCGGCGGCTGGCGATCACGCGCGGCGTGGACGAGGCCCAGGCGCGGGCGCTCGCCAAGGAGGGCAAGGCCATCGTCTGGATCGATGGCGGCCTGCACGCCACCGAAGTGGCCGGCGCCCAGCACACGCCGGAGCTGGCGTGGTGGCTGGTGACGTCGGATTCGGATGAGGCGAAGCGTGTGCGGGAGAACACCATCCTGCTGCTGATGCCGTCGATGAACCCCGATGGCCTCGACATCGTCCGCGACTGGTACTACAAGAACCTCGGTACGCCCTTCGAGACGACCAGCCCGCCCGACATCTACCATCACTACGTCGGCCACGACAACAATCGCGACTGGACCATGTTCACGCAGGTGGAGACGCAGGCGGTGGCGCGTCAGTTGTACAAGGAGTGGTTCCCGCAGATCGTTTACAACCATCACCAGTCGGGCCCGTTTCCCAGCCGCATCTGGGGACCGCCGATGAAGGATCCGGTGAATCCGAACCTGGATCCGCTGATTGTCAGCACCATCAACCAGATCGGCGAGGCCATGCGCAAGCGCTTCGACGAGGAAGAGAAGCCCGGCTACAGCTCGCACATGCTCTACGACATCTGGTGGAACGGCAGCATGCGCGGCGGGCCGGACTTCCACAACATGGCGGGGTTTCTCACCGAGACCTCGCTCTACCGGCTGGCGACGCCGCACTGTTATGCGCCGGAGGAGATTCCCGAGACCTTCGGCGAGCGGCACAAGAACCTGCCGGCGAAGATTCCGAGCGTGAACTACACCCGGCCGTGGCTGGGAGGGTGCTGGCCGCTGCGCAAACCGGTCGAGTACATGATCACCGCGTCGCGCGCCACCCTTGATCTCGCGGCGAAGATGAAAGAGGACTACCTCTACAACATCTGGCGCATGGGCACGCGGCAGATCGCGAGAGGCGAGCGCGCCGAGGGCGGGCCGTTTGCGTACGTGATCGATCCGGCGGCTCAGCACGACCAGACGCGGATGGTCGAGTTCCTGCGCGCGTTCCGGATCGCCAACATCGAGGTGCGCCAGGCCGACGCGCCGTTCACGGCCGGCGGCAGGTCGTACCCCGCCGGCACCTATGTGCTCGGCCCGCAGGCCTTTCGTCCGTACGTGGTGGATCTGATCGACGAGAAGAAATTTCCGGAACGCCGCCTCTATCCCGGCGGCCCTCCCGATCCGCCGTACGACATGACCGGTTACGAACTCAGTTACCAGATGGGTGTGACGATCGATCGCGTGAAGGAACCATTCGCCTTGCCGGCGAAGATGGTGGACGCGATTCCGGCGCCCGCCGGTGGCGTCTCGGGAACCGCAACGACGGCGTTCACGCTCTCGCCGTCGCCGAACTGGGGCGTGAAGGCCGTCAACCGCTTGCTGAAGGCAGGCGCGAAGGTCTCGTGGGCGCCCGACAACACCATCGTGGTGCAGAACGTAGCGCGCGATGTCGTGGCGAGGATGGGCGTGGAGCTTGGCGTGTGGTTCGCGGGCGTCGATGCGGTCCCGGCCGGCGCCAAAGCGATTCGCGCCCCGCGCATCGGCCTCTATCGCAGCCATCGCGCCAACATGGACGAAGGCTGGACGCGGTGGATGCTCGAGCAGTACGAGTTCCCGTACCAGACGCTGAAGAACGCCGACATCCGGGGCGACCTGTCGCAATTTGATGTGCTGCTGTTCGCCGACGAGGCCGAGACGACGATCTTGAACGGCGCCGCCGTGGGGACGATGCCGGCGGACTTCGTCGGTGGTATCGGCTTCGAAGGCGCGGCCAACGTCCGGCGCTTCGTCGAGCGGGGCGGCTGGCTGGTCGCCTGGGATCGCGCGGCCGACTTCGCGATTCTCACGCTCGATCTGCCCCTTCGCAACACCGTGAAGGACACGCGCTCCGACGAGTTCTTCATCCCCGGATCGCTGCTGCGGATTACGACCAAACCCGCGAATCCTCTTGCCGCTGGCATGGAAGCGAGCGCGGTGGCGATGTTCGCCGACTCGCAGGCGTTCCAGATCGTGGCGCCCGCCGCCGAAGGCAAGATGCGGGCGGCGCGCGATGTCGACGTGTTTGCTGAGTATCCGCGGCAGAACTTCCTGGTCAGCGGCTGGGAACTGGGCGGGTCGCGTTACCTGGCCGGCCGCGTCGCTGCCGCCCGCGTCGCGGTGGGCAAGGGCCAGGCCGTGATCATGGGCTTCCGCCCGCACTGGCGCGGCCAGCCGCACAACACGTTCAAGATGCTGTTCAACCCGCTGTTTCTCTCCACTGTGGAGGGAGGCCTGCCGGTGGGAACTGCGGCGCAGTGATCCTCCAACAATGAGGAGACGAACGATGTCTGCGCCGGACCGTGTCGCGAAGGGCGGAAGAGCGTGACCGACGTCCCGTCCTGTGGCTGCGTGTGTCACGTCGACCCCGACTCACCGGGCTGCCCCGAGTGTTACCAGAGCCACGAGCCCGAGCCCGATACCGAGGTCGAGGCCGCCAAGCGGCAATCGCCGCTCGAAGAGTTGCGCGCGATGCCGCGGCCGCAGAAACTGATTCTCGCCGCCAAGGCCGATCGCGCGACGCGCGTCTTGCTGATTCGCGATGTCGACCCGCAGGTGTTGTTTTACGTGTGCAAGAACCCGAGGATCACGCTGGATGAAATCCTCGAGATCACCAAGCTCGGTACCCTGAGCGGTCCGGTCGCCGACCTGATTGCGACCTCAGCTCAGTGGGTGCAGAGCGAGCAGGTGCGGCTCAACCTCGTGCAAAACCCCAGGACGCCCACGCCCACGGCGCTCAAGCTGATTTGCGGACTCAACATCCGGCATCTCCAGACGATGGCCAAGAGCTGGACCATCAAGCCGCAGATCAAGCAGGCGGCGCTCAAGCTCGTGATCGAGCGCGGCGGCCGCTAGCTCCTGATTCTTGCCGGGAGGGCACTTCTCGTCGGGATGGTGCGTCGCGTCGGACTGGTGTCCCCGAGGGGATTCAACCAGATGGACAGGGTTGGCGGACGCTTGCGCCGGGCGGCCTAATCGACCGGGATTCGCCTCAGTGGGCCCCCGACCTCCTATAGTCACGCCGCTGACCCCCGGCACCCGGCTCGGCCCGTACGAAGTCCTGTCGCTCCTGGGCGCCGGTGGCATGGGCGAGGTCTATCGGGCCAAGGACTCGAAGCTGAAACGCGATGTCGCCCTCAAGGTCTTGCCCGTCGACGTGGCGAAGCAAATCGCGGAGGCGCTCGAAGCCGCCCACGACCATGGCATCATCCATCGCGACTTGAAGCCGGCGAACATCAAGCTGCGGCCGGATGGCACCGTGAAGGTGCTCGACTTTGGTCTGGCCAAGGCGCTGGCGCCATCCTCGGCACGGCGGCCTACATGAGTCCTGAACAGGCGCGCGGAAGTGCTGTGGACAAACGCGCTGACATCTGGGCGTTCGGCTGTGTGCTCTATGAGATGCTCTCCGGCGCCCGCGCCTTCGGTGGCGATCATGCGGCCGACACCAGGATCCCAGGTCGCGTCTTCGTGACATCGGAGATGCGCGAATTGAGATCGGCGAGGCGGTCAGCGCCGCAACACCCGACGATGCGGCGACCCCGACACCTTGGATGCTCCGCGCACAGGACGGCCGCGGCTTTCTTTGCCCGAGACGGCCAAGTACCGCTCCAGTTGCTGCTACGACGCCTCGTCGACGTCGCCGAAAGCTAGACTCTCTCCATTGGTGCCACCGCTCGCATCTGCCGTACCAGGGAATGCTCGACTTGACACAATCGTGCCCCCCAGCTACCCTTGAAAGACCTCCGGTCAGAGTTCCATTCATGACGATTCGGCCGTGGCGGCCGCTACGCCGCCTCGCTGTACTGCTGCTGGCTTTAACGGCCGCGGTGTCTTCCGACCTGTCGGGACAGGGCCGGCGCGCTCGCGCGTCGGTCATGGTCGACGGCCGCGAGGCCGTTGACGGCGAAGTACTCGTCCGCTTTCGCAGCGCCGCTGCCGCGTTCGAACAATCCCGCGCCGCCGAGGAGGTCGAGGCCGATGAAGTCGAGCCGGTCGGCCGCCGCGGCACGCGCCGCATGCGCGCCCGGCGCCTGGGCACGCACGAACTACTCGCTCGGCTCCGAGCCAATCCGGACGTCGAGTTCGTCGAGCCGAACTACATCATCCGACTGGTGGCGGCGCCGAACGATCCTTCCTTTGGCGATCTCTGGGGACTGTTCAACTTCGGGCAGAACTACGGAGGCGTCGGCATTGCCGGAGCCGACATCGACGCGACGCTTGCCTGGGACGTTACTACCGGCACGCGCGCCAACGTCGTCGGCATCGTCGACACCGGCATCGATTACAACCATCCGGACCTTGCGGCGAACATCTGGACGGCTCCCTCGGCGTTTTCCGTCACCATCGGTGGTGTTGTGATCAACTGTGCGGCCGGAACGCATGGCTTCAACGCGATCGCCAACACGTGCGATCCGATGGACGACAATAACCACGGCACGCACGTGGCCGGCACCATTGGCGCCGTCGGCAACAACGGCGTGGGCGTGGCCGGGGTGAACTGGACGGCCAGCATGATGGGGCTGAAGTTCCTGAGCGCCAGTGGCAGCGGCACCACGGCGAATGCCATCAAGGCCATCGAGTTTGCGGTGCAGGCCAAGGCGGTTCTCGGTACCGCCGCGGCCAACCTTCGCGTCCTTTCGAACAGTTGGGGCGGCGGCGGCTATTCGCAATCGCTCCTCGACGAAATCAATCGCGCCAACACGTACGACATGTTGTTTGTGGCGGCAGCCGGTAATTCCGGTTTGAACGCCGACGTGTCGCCGGTCTATCCCGCCGCGTATTCGGCGCCGAACATCATCTCGGTGGCGGCCACCGATAACCGCGACCAGCGCGCGTGGTTCTCGAACTACGGCGCGGCGACGGTGCACTTGGGGGCCCCCGGCGTCGCCGTGTTGTCGACGACTCGCAACAACAGCTACTCGTCGTTCAGCGGGACGTCGATGGCGACACCGCACGTGGCCGGCGCGGCTGCACTGCTTCTCGCGGCGTGCCCCATGACGACGGCGGCGCTCAAGGCGACGGTGCTCAACACGGTCGATCCGATCGCCGCAATGTCGGGTATCAGCATCACCGGCGGACGCCTGAATATCGATGCGGCGGTTCGGGCCTGCACGCCGCCGCCCCAACTGACGGTGAACGGGCAAGCCGGCCCCGTGACGGTGGCCGCTGGATCGACGATTACGGTGGGCGTGAGCAACGGACCGGGCAACCGCGCCGATTTCGTGATGCTCGTGCCGGCCGGCTCGGTGGCCGAATACTGGTCGGGCAACTACCAGTACTTGAGCGGCAGTACGACTCGGCCAGCGACAGGGCTCACGACCGCCACGCTGACATTTACCGCGCCCGCGGCCGGCGCTTTCGAGTTCCGGTTTTTTAGAGACGACAGGTGGGCGCGCCTCGCCACCAGTCGTGTCGTGACGGTCGCGCCGTAGCTGCCCGCCTCAATGAGGCAACCCGTTGATGAGGGACGGTACCATTGTTCTGACCTACCGAGGACACGGGGTAACGCTCCATACACAGACATGGCGTGTCTATCTTTTCGTTGCTCGATTAAGGTGAACGACCATGTCTGGCTCGTCACCTTCATGCATTGATCTCGGATACTTCGAGATGAGACCTGCCGACTCGAACCGATCGATAATCCTTCGGCCCGAAACTGTTACCCATGTCTCCGGAATGAACCCTACAAACTAAGGCGTCCCCGAGGGAATTCGAACCCGTGTTTCTGCGACGTTCCAACTCCCGACAAGAGTCATCCTCCCGTCAAGGAGTGCCGTCCCGACAAGAGGCGCCTTCCCGGCACGCCCCGCTGCACGCCCACACGAGCGGGGCCGATTAGAAGCCTTCAACCAGCACGAACTGCGCCGTCGCGGCCCCGGCGCGGATCTTCCTGGCGGCCACGTAGTCTGGCGAGTTGTAGAACTCCTGCGCGCGTTCGAAGCTCGGGAACTCGATAATCACAACGCGGCCTTTCGCCGCTGGGCCTTCGAGCGTCGCCATGCGACCACCGCGCGCGACGAAGCGCCCACCGGCCTTCTCGATCAGCCCTGGCGTCAGCTTCGTGTACTCCGCGTACTGCTGCGGATTGGTGACATCCACCTGGGCGATGATGTAACCCTTCTTGGCGGTTCCCTGGAAAGCGGCTGCGCTGGCGAAAGCCACGATGGCGAACACGACGGCAAGTGCGAACTTCATCTTCATCACAATCCTCCTGAGCTCGGGGTTCGTCCTGCTCCGTGTATCGCCCCTGATTCGACAAGGACTGCCCTCCCGACACGGGATGCCCTCCCGTCAGCGAAGCCGCTAGACCTCTTTGAAGCCGTGGCCGCGGACCAGGAAGAAGGTCGCGACCGCGATGAGCAGGATGCCATTGACCATCAGCACCGCGGGCGCTGAGCCGACCTGCGTCACCAGCCAGCCGCTCGCCAGCCCGCCCAGCGGCGAGCCGCCGCGAAACGCCACCATGTAGATGCTGACGACGCGGCCGCGCAGTTCGGGCGGGGCCAGCAGTTGCGCGAGCGACGTGGTAAGCGAGAAGCACATCACCAGCAGCGCGCCGGCCACGAACAGGATGCCGGCGCTCAGCAGCGGCGTCCGCGACAGCGAGAACGCCGCCATGGCGGCGCCGAACAGTCCCAGGAACACCAACAGCAGCTTGCCGATGTGGCGATGCTTGCCGATCCAGGCCACGATCAGCGCCCCGGTCACCGCGCCCGCGCCCGAACACGTCATCAGCTTCGTATAGAACCCGACGTCCTGCTGGAACACGTCCTTGGTGATCACCGGCAGGAACGTCAGCAGCGGCAGGCCCAGGAACGCGCCGAAGAACCCGAGCACGGTCACCGAGATCAGGTTGCGCGAGTGCCGCACGTAGCGCAGGCCGTCTTTCATCTGCTCGAACATGTTGGTGGTGGCGGCGGGCGGCACGTGGATGTTGCGCAGCGCCAGGATGGCCGCGATCACGAACAGGAACGAGATGCCGTTGACGCCGAAGCACGCGACCATGCCGAAGGAGGCGAGCGTGACGCCGGCGACGATCGGGCCGATCACGCGGGCGAGGTTGAACTGGATCGAGTTGAGCGCCACGGCGTTGGGCAGATGGTCCTTGCCGACCAGCGTGGGGATGAGGGACTGATACGCCGGTCCGCCGAAGGCCTGCGCGCAGCCCGAGAGGAACGACAGCGACAGGATCATCGAGATCTGGATGGCCTCGGTGTAGACCAGCGTGGCCAGCGTGATCGCCACGCCCATCTGGATGACGTTCGAGATCAGCATCATGTGCCGGCGATCCCGCCGGTCGGCCACCACGCCGCCGATCAGCGTGAACAGCAGGATGGGCACCTCGCCGACGAAGCTGTCGAGGCCGAGGTAGAACGCCGACGCCGAGCCGGTCATGGTCACGATCAGCCAGGCCTGCGCCACCTTCTGCATCCAGGTGCCGATGCTCGACGTGAGCGCGCCGAACCACAGGAGCCGGAAGTTGCGGTGGGTGAGGGCAACCGCGATGCGTACCGCAGCTAGATTCAATCTGCTTTGCAAGAGCTTCAATGTTATGCGATTTGGCTACACTAGGTCCGGCTAAAGCCGGACGCTACATCGGCTAGAGCCGGGACCAATCCGGCTGAAGCCGGGACCAATCCGGCTAAAGCCGGATGCTACATGTGGAATGTAGCGTCCGCCTTTAGGCGGACCAGGAGACCGAATGAAGAACATCGACCAGACGAGACGACGATTCATGGCGCATTTCGCCGGCGCCGGCCTCGGCGCGACCCTGGCCCCCGGCATCGTGTGGGCGCGCATGCAGGACGCCGGCACTCAGCGGGTGACGCTGGCCATGGTCACCGACGCCCTCAAGCTGTCGGGCATCGACCTCACGGAAGAGGAGCGCACGGCGCTCGTCGAGGGCGCCAACCGCAACCTCGCGGGCTACGACGAGATCCGCAAGCTCCACATTCCGCCCGACATCTCGCCGCCGTTCCACTTCAGCCCCGTGGTGCCGGGCCTCGCCGTCAACAAGGCGAAGCAGCCGTTCCGCCTGAGCGCGGCGCCCGCCGTCAAGCGGCCGGCGAACCTCGAAGACGCGGCGTTCTGGCCGGTTCGCCACCTGGCCGAACTGGTTCGCACGCGCCAGGTGACGTCGCTCGAGCTCACCGACATGTACCTCGCGCGGCTGCACCGCTACAACCCGCTGCTCAACAACGTGGTCACCTTCCTCGACGATCACGGCCGCGCCGAAGCGAAACGCGCCGACGCCGAGATTGCCGCCGGCAAGTACAAGGGCCCGCTGCACGGCATCCCGTGGGGCGCGAAAGACATCATCTCGCTCAAGGGCCACAAGACCACCTGGGGATCGGCGCCGTTCAAGGACCAGGTGCTCGACTACGACGCGAGCGTGATCGAAATGCTGCGCGATGCCGGTGCGGTGCTGATCGCGAAGGTGGCGACCGGAGAGCTGGCGGGCGGCGACAACTGGTTCGGCGGGCAGACCAAGAACCCGTGGGATCCGACGCAGGGCTCCAGCGGATCCTCGGCCGGTCCCTCGTCCGCCACGGCGGCCGGCTGCATCGCGTTCGGCATCGGCACCGAGACCAGCGGATCGATCCTCAGCCCCTCGGCCCGTTGCGGCCTGGCCGGGCTGCGCCCGACCTTCGGGCGCGTCAGCCGCTACGGCGTGATGGCGCTGTCGTGGACGCTCGATCGGCTGGGGCCGATCTGCCGCTACGCCGAAGACACCGCGATCGTGATGCAGGCCATTGCCAAACCCGATGGCCGCGACATGAGCGTGACCGACGTGCCGTTCAACTGGAACGCGCAGTTCGATGTCAGGAAGCTGAAGGTCGGCATCATCCAGGACTCGTTCGACGACATCAGCAACGCCTCGGCGAAGGCCAACGCGCAGAACACGCTCGAGACGTTGCGGTCGCTCGGCGTGACGCAGTTCATTCCGGTGGTCGTGCCGGAGTTTTCGGCCAACATCAGCGGCTTCAACGTCGAGCGCACGGCGTATTTCGACGAGCACATCCGCGCCGGCCGCATGAAGGGGACGCGGGGCGGGAATCAGGCTGGCGGGCGCCTGATCCCGGCGCCCGACTACCTGCAGCAGCAGCGCGCGCGCATGATGATGATGATCGAGCTGGCCAAGGCCACCTCCCACGTCGACGTCTACATCGTCGGGTCGAACAACACCGGTGTGGGCGGTCCCGGGCCGCGCCCGGCCGGCGCGCCCGATGCCGCGCCGCCACCGCCGCAGCAACAACAGCGCCCGCAGTCGCCGACCCAGCGCCACTTCACCATGGCGAACGCGGCGGGCTACCCGGCCATCAACCTGCCGAATGGGTTTGCCGACACCGGCAGCCCGACCAATGCGGTGATCTACGGGCAGCCGTACCGCGAGCTGGAGATTATCGCGCTGGCAAAGGCGTATCAGGATGCGGCCGGCTTCCACCTGCGGAAGCCCGCCAGGCTCGATGCGCCACCGACGCCGACGCAACAGCAGTAGTGGTGCCAGAAGGGCGGGACTTCAGTCCCGCCCTCTTGCCCACTCCTTGAGCGACGTGGGCTTCACGCCGTACTTCGCCGCGTTGCCCGCGATGTCGGCGTCGTAGCCGACCGCTTCGAACCATTCCAGCATCAGCGCGAAGTCTTCGCTGTTCTTGCGGACCGCGCTCATCGGGATTTGCATGTACTCGATCTTGCGCCCGAGCCCCGCGCTGAGTGCCGCGGCTGCCTGCGGCAGGGTGACCGCATCCCCAGCGATATCGAGCTCGAGGTTCTTGAACCGCGCCTGGTCGGTAAACGCCAAGGCGCCGTACTGCCCGATGTCGGCGACCGCAATCATCTGCAGCACCGTTGTCGGATCGAGCGCGCTCACCAGCTTGTCGCCGTTCAGGAACGACGGGCTCGCCAGGTTCTCCATGAAGAACACCGGGCGGATGATCGCGTACGACGGGAAGCCGAGGCCGCGGATGGTGCCTTCCACGCGCCACTTGTTCTCGAAGTGGGGAATGCCGGTCTGGCGATCGGCCGACGCCACCGACGCGTAAACGTAGTGTTGGACGCCGGCCGCGCGCGCGAGTTTCGCAAACCGGTGGCCCTGGGCCTCTTCGCCCTCGACACCGGCGGTCCAGGTGTTCTGCACGGCGTAGGCGCCCCAGGCGCCGGCCAGCGCCGCCTTCACCGACGCCTCATCGTCCAGGTCGCCCCTGACGAGCTCGGCGCCGATGGCGGCCAGCGCCTTGGCGGCGTCGCTGCTGGGATTGCGCGTCAGCGCGCGAAGCTTGAAGCCCTTGCCGGCAAGGGCCCGCGCCGTGGCGCCGCCCTGCTGTCCCGTGGCGCCTGAGATGAGAATGATTCGTTCGCTCATGGTTCCTACTCCTCGTTATTCAGACGCCGGCGGCGAGCCAAAGATTCAGCCGCAGAAGAACACAGCCGCAGATTTGACGCAGATCAGGCACAGATCCTGGGCTTGGGGACCCAAGAATGAATCTGTGGCGCCGCTGATTACCGACAGGGGTGGTAGGGTGCTTGTTCAGTCGTTTCGAAGCGCCGTCATCGGCAAGACGTGAGCCGCGCGCCGCGCGGGGATGACCGACGCGATGATCGACGCCACCGCCAGCAGGCCCGCGGCGCCGCCGAGCGTGACCGGATCCAACGGGCTCACCCGGTAGATCACGGCGCTCATGCCCCAGCCCAGCAGGATGCCGAGCAGCAGCCCAATCGCCACGCCGGCGGCCGTGGTCCACGCCGTCTCGCGGATCACCAGGCGCATCACGTCCATCGGCGAGGCGCCAATCGCCATCCGCACGCCGAATTCGCGCGTCCGCCGCGACACCAGGTAGCTGCGCACGCCGTAAAGGCCCACCACCGCCACGAAGGCCGCCGCCAGGCCCAGCGTGAGGAACAGGCGCGCCGCCGCGCGCAGGGCCCAGACTTGCGCGCTGCGCTCGTGCTGTGTCCGGAAGCTGGTGACGAACATCACCGGCATGTCGGCATCCACCGCTCGCAATTCCTCGCGGACCGAGCCGATCAGCGCCTCGGCGTTCTGCGGCGCCGCGGCCCGTGTGTAGACGAACATGCGCGTCGAGCCGCTGTTGCCGGTCGGCAGGTAGATGTGCGGCTCCGGCCTGGCGGCGAACAGATCGTGCTTCACCCCTGGGGCCACGCCGACGATGAGCATCGGCCGGGAGTCGGTATTGCCGGAATCGGCGCCGAACTGCAACAACTGCCCGACCGGGTCCTCATTGGCGAAGAGCCGTTCGGCCAGTGCCACATCGATGATCACCGACGGCGTGCCGCCGGCGCCGATTTCCTCGGCGGCGTTGAACTCGCGCCCGCGCAGCATCGGCAGGCCCAGCGTGCGGAAGTAGTCGGCCCCGACCACGTACTCGATCACCTGCACGATCTTGCCCTTGGCGTCGGGGTCTTCGTTCTTCAAGCGGCGGCCCTCGCGCTGCACCACGGCGCCCATCGTGTAGTCGCCGAAGGGCAGGACCGTGGCGACCGCGGCGCTGTCGACCCAGGGCGTGCCGCGCAGCCGCTCGAGCACCGCGCGCCGCACCTCCTTGCTCTTCACCTCGTCATAGCCGCCCAGCCGCGGATCGACCTGCGACACCACCAGCGGCTCGAGCGCGAAGCCGGGATCCGCCGACGCGCCGGCGGTGGCGCCGCGCACGAACAGGCCGCTCAGCACGAGCAGCGCCAGCGACAGCGCGAGCTGGGTGGTGACGAGGGCGCCGCGCACGGTGATGCGGCCGGCCAGGCGGCCGCTGATCTCGCCGGCCTGGTCCTTGAGCGACGACAGCAGGTCGGGGCGCGACAGCCGCAGCGCCGGCCACAGGCCGAAGCCCATCGTCGCCAGCGTGCAGAACACGAACGTGGCCATCACCACGCGCAGATCGGGCGTGACGTCGAGCGCGATGGCGATGGGCAGCACCGTCGAGAGCGATGACACCAGCAGCTGCGCCGCCCACGACGCCACGAGCAGGCCCAGCGCGCCGCCGGTCAGCGACAGCAGCAACCCTTGCACCAGCAGTTGGCGGACGATGCGCGCGCGCGAGCCGCCCACCGCGAGCCGGATCGCGATCTCCTTCTGGCGTGTCGACCCGAACGCCAGCATCATGTTGGCGAGGTTGAGGCACGAGATCAGCAGCACGGCCGCGGCGAGGCCCTGCAGCAATGCCACCGGCGCCCACAGCTCGGTGTCGTCCTGCGGGCTGGTGCTGATGCTCAAGCGGCTGAGTGGCCGCACGATCAGGTCGCGGTTCTTGTTGTCGTCCGGGAACGCCTGCTCGTGCGCGGCGGCGATCACCTTCAGCTGCTCGTCGGCCTGTGCGCGCGTGACGGCCGGTTTCAGGCGGCCGAGGACGATCAGCGAGTGATTGCGGCGATCCGCGAGCGGGAACTTGTCCCGCGAGTCGAAGTCGCTTTCGATCGCGTCGTGCACGCCGAGCGGCAGCCAGAACTCCGTGGCGATGAGCGCGGTGGTGCCGCCGAACCGCTCCGGCGCGACGCCGACGACGCCGTAGTCGTCGCCGTTGATGCGGACGGTGCGCTTCAGGATGTCGCGATCGAAGCCGGTCCGCTGCCAGTGCAGGTAGCTGACGATGACGGAGCGGGCGGGGGTGCCGGGGCGTTCTTCGTCGCGCGTGAAGTCGCGGCCGTAGGTCGGCTTCACGCCCAGAGCGTCGAAGTAGCCGGCGCTGATGATGTCGACGAACGACTGGCGGGTGGCGCCGCCTTCGGTGATGCCGGCCATGGCCACGTTGTGCGCGGCGAGGTGCGCGAACGGCCCGCCCGCCTCCCGCACATCGTCAAAGCCCGGATACGAGAAGGCGCGGTAGCCGCGAGTGGTGCCGCGCTCGTGGCTGAAGAGCCCGACCACCTCGCCCGGCGCCCCGGCGCCGGCCAGGGGGCGGAGCAGCAGGCCGTTGATGATGCCGAAAATGCCGGCGTTGACGCCGATGCCGAGCGTCAGGACGCCAATCGCGGTGAGGGTGAAGCCCGGGTGCTTCGCGAGAAGGCGCACGCTATAACGGAGGTCCTGCCAGAGTGTCCACATAGGCCTTGGAATGTAGACGGGCCGCAGGGGCGGATTGTTTCCGATATTATTCGGAGCGTCATGAGATATCTCTCCACGCTGCTTGTCCTGTTCACCGTCGCCTGCACCGCGACCACACCCATCGAACCCGCCACGATGGTGCTGCGCAACGGCAAGATCGTGACCGTGGACGAGGCGATGCCTGAGGCGCAGGCCATCGCTATCCGCGGCGATCGCATTGCCGCGGTCGGCACCAACGAGGCCATCCAGGCCTATGTCGGGCCGGCAACCCAAGTCATCGACCTCGCCGGCCAGACCGCCATTCCGGGGCTGATCGAGAGTCACGGCCACTTCATGGGGCTCGGGCAGTCGAAGATGAATCTCGACCTGATGGACGTGAAGGACTGGAACGAGATCGTCGCCATGGTCGCGGTGGCGGCGAAGCAGGCCAAGCCCGGCGAGTGGATCCTCGGCCGCGGGTGGCACCAGGAGAAGTGGAGCAGCGTGCCGCAGCCCAACGTCGAGGGTTTCCCGTTCCACGACGAGTTGAGCAAGGTCTCGCCCGACAACCCGGTGATGCTCACGCACGCGAGCGGCCACGCGAGCTTCGTCAACGCGAAGGCGATGGAGGCGGCCGGCCTGACCGCGAAGACGCCCGACCCGGCGGGTGGGGAGATTCTCAAGGACCGCGCGGGGCGGCCGATCGGCCTGCTGCGCGAAACCGCGTCCCGGATCGCCGGCGGCGCGCTCGACGAGTGGCGCTCGAAGAAGACGCCCGAAGAACGCCAGGCCGACTTGCGGCGGCAGATCGAGCTGGCGGTGAAGGCGAGCCTCGAGAAAGGCGTCACCAGCTTCCACGACGCCGGCGCGAATTTCGCGACGGTGGATCTCTACAAGCAGGTGGCCGCGGAAGGCGGCCTCGGCATCCGGCTGTGGGTGATGGTGCGTGACAGCAACGACAACCTGCGCGCGAAGCTGGCGCAATACAAGGCCGTCGGCCTCAACGACAATCACCTGACCATTGCCGCGATCAAGGTCACCGCCGACGGCGCGCTCGGCTCGCGCGGCGCGCTGATGCTCGAGCCGTATACCGATTCACCGTCGAGCACGGGCTTGCCGACGACGCCGCTCGAGAGCATCGCCGCCACCGCGAAGATCGCCATCGACAACGGCGTGCAGCTCTGCGTGCACTGCATCGGCGATCGCGCCAACCAGGAAGTGCTGAACGTCTACGAGCGCGCGTTCAAGTCGAATCCGGAGGCGAAGGACCTGCGGTGGCGCATCGAGCACGCGCAGCACCTCGCGGCCGCCGACATCCCGCGCTTCGGACAGCTCGGCGTGATCGCGTCGATGCAGGGGATCCACGCCACGTCGGATGCGCCGTACGTGCCGGCGCGCCTCGGCCCGGCGCGCGCCGAGACCGGCGCCTACGTGTGGCAGAAGCTGATGAAGACGGGCGCGATCATCGCCAACGGGACTGATGTGCCGGTGGAGCGCATCGACCCGATGGCGAATTTCTACGCCACCGTCACGCGCAAGACGAAGGACGGCTCGGTGTTCTACGGCGAGCAGAAGATGACGCGCGCCGAGGCGCTCAAGTCCTATACCTGGAACGGCGCCTTTGCGGCGAAAGAGGAATCGCTCAAGGGCTCGCTTGCCGCCGGCAAGCTCGCCGACATCACGGTGCTGTCGAAAGACATCATGACCGTGCCCGAGGACGAGATCGCGGCGACCACCGTCGTTTACACCATCGTCGGCGGCAAGGTGGCTTACACCCGATAGGCCGCAGATGAAGACAGCCGCAGATGAGACAGCCGCAGATGAAGACAGCCGCAGATTAATCCGCAGATTCTGGTTTTTTAATCTGTGCTTAATCTGTGGCTGATGAGCCGTTGCTCAATATCCGCGGCCCCGCGGCGCCAGAAGTACGCAGCGATTGGCACCAGGACGATTCCGACGCCGACTTGCCACCAGATCACCGACTCGGACCAAGCTGAGCCGGCGAAGAACCGTTCGCGTTTATCGAGGAAGTAACCGATGCTGCCGGCGATGAGGAATACGACCGACAGGGCGGTTGTCATGAACGCCAGCCAGGGCGGACTCCACCGACCATAGAGTCGTCCGTATTTGCTCATTGGGCCAATTCTACGCCCGCTCGACATTCGCTTGACTTTCGCTATGGTCGGATTACAATGGCGAAAGTTAAGCGAATAGAGGTGAAATATGGCCGTCCGCGCCACCGTAGAAGCCCTGCTCCGAGAGCGAAAACTCGACCGCACCCTCACCTCTGCCATTCCTGAACGTCTCGGCGAAGACGCGGTCTCGCCACTGGACGTCGCCGCCCTCGATCGCGGACTCGCCGGTGGCTTGCCGCGAGGGCAGGTGTCTGAAGTGGTGGGACCCGCTTCGTCGGGCCGCACGGCCCTGGTCTGGGCCGCGCTGGCCGCGGCCACGCGCCGGGGCGAATCGGTGGCGCTCATCGACACCTTCGATCGGTTCGATCCGCCCACGGCGGCAGCCTGCGGCTTCGTGCTGCCGCGCCTGCTCTGGGTGCGCGGCCAGGCGGTGTCGAAGACCGCGGTCGCCGTGGACCCGGCGTGGCTTCCGGGCGTGCGCGCGGTGAACGGGCCCGGCACGTTCGTGGAGCGCGTGATCGATCGCGCGCTCAAGTCGCTCAACCTGGTCGTGCAGTCGGGCGTGTGCACGCTGGTGGCCATCGATCTGATCGACGTGCCGGCCACGGCGCTGCGCCGGTTACCGGCGGCCACCTGGTTCCGCATCGAGCGCGCCATCGAGGGCAGCGATACGGCGGTCGTCATTCTGGCGGCCCAGCCGGTGGCTCGGAGCACCGGAGGGCGTTCGATCGTGATGGGCGCCGCGATCCCGACGAGCAGCCCCTCCCGACAAGAGGTGCCCTCCCGCCAGGTTCTGTGGAAAGGTGACCACGATCGCACGCGCCGCCTCGGCGGCGTGCGCACGGGCGCCGCGGTCACTGCCGCGCGTTGGTCGCACGCGCAGCACGTCGGCGTGGACACCCGCTTCGTTCACGCGGTGTAATCGTGTTTGCCGCGCTGTACGCCCCGTCGCTCCCGGCGGCGGCCCTTGTTGATGTGGCGCGCGCGTTCACGCCGCGTTTCGAGCAGGTCGGTCCGCTCGTGTTGCTCGATGCCGGTGGCCTGTCGCGCCTGTTCGGCAGCGCGCAGGAGCTGGGCGCGCACTTGCGGGAGGCATTGTCCTCCCGACCCGGAGTGTCCTCCCGACCCGAGGTGCCCTCCCGACCCGAGGTGCCCTCCCGACCCGAGGTGCCCTCCCGACCCGAGGTGCCCTCCCGTCAAGAGGTGTCCTCCCGTCCCGAAGTGTCGCCCCGTCAGTTTCCGCAGCCGCGGGTAGCAATCGCGTTTACGCAGACAGCCGCGGCTCTCCTCGCCCTGGGTCGCCCCGGCCTCACGGTAGTTGAGCCCGGGAATGAGGCGAAGGCACTCGCCCCGCTCAGCGTGAGCGTGCTGGAGCGATACGAGAAGCTCCAGGATGCGTCCGCCTCCGCTCGCGAACAATCGGGCGAGCTACGGCGAGACCCCGCCATAGCGGCCTCCGGCCGCGAAGGCGGGGGTTGGCATCACCCCCGCCACACGCACCAGGCAAGCCGCCCGAAGCGGCGCGCGGAAGAAGATCGCCACCTCGAAATCCTGTCCAAGTGGGGCATCCGCACGCTGGGTGCGTTTGCCGCCCTCGATGGACCTGACGTGTCCGCGCGTCTCGGCGATCGCGGCCTGCAGTGGCAGGCGCTGGCGCGCGGCGTGGATGCGCGGCCGCTGGTGCCGTGGGTGGACGAGGTGCCCTTCGAGGCGGCGCTGGAATTGGAATGGCCCATCGAAGGCCTCGAGCCGTTGTCGTTCGTGCTGGCGCGGCTGTTCGAGCCGTTGGCGGAGCGGTTGGAGCGCGCCGATCGCGGCGCCGCCGTGATCCACACCTCGCTCCGCCTCACCACCAGGACGGTGCATGCGCGGACCTTGCCGTTGCCGGCGCCCATGCGCGATGCCAAGACGCTGCGCACGCTGGTCCTGCTCGATCTGGAAACGCATCCGCCCGACGCGCCCATCGACACGGTGCGCGTGTGCATCGAGCCGACGCCGGGGCGCGTGCTGCAGTGGACGCTGCTCGAACGCGCGCAACCGGCGCCCGAGCAGGTGTCCACGCTGATTGCGCGCCTGAGCGCGCTGATGGGCGACACACATGTGGGGTCGCCGGCGCTGCTCGACACCTGGAAGCCGGGGGCGTTCGCAATGGCCCGCTTCGGGATTGCGGCGTCGGGTGCCCCGATCGCGTCGCCACCGCCGGCGCCTGATCCGTCAATCGGATCGGCGCTGCGCCGATTCAGGTTTCCGGTTCCCACGCGTGTTCACGTCCAGGAAGGGCGTCCCGTTCGGATCGTCACGGATCGGAATGGCTTCACCAGTGGAGCAGTCGTCCAGGCCGCGGGACCATGGCGGACCTCTGGAGAATGGTGGTCGACGCCGGGTCCTGAGCCTGCGTCTTCCGCGTCATCGGCGCCGTGGGATCGCGATGAGTGGGACGTGGCCATGGCCGATGGCACCATCTACCGCCTGGTCGTCGAACGCGGTGTCGGGCAGTGGTTCCTCGAGGGGATCGTGGATTAGCGCGTGTAAGAAGCCTTGAAGGAATTAGTTGTTCTGCGTCATCTGTGTCATCTGCGGCCCCGTGTATATCGAACTCCACACCTCATCGGCGTTCAGCTTCTTGCGCGCAGCGTCGGTGCCCGAAACGATCGTCGAGCGCGCGGCGACGCTCGGCTACCCGGCGGTCGCGTTACTCGACCGCGACGGTGTCTCGGGCGCGCCGCGCTTCCACAAGGCGGCGCTCGCCGCCGGCATTCGTCCGCTGATCGGCGCCGAACTCACGGTCGAAACCGTCGCCAGAAATCACCAGATAAATCACAAAATCACAAAATCCCGCACCCAAATCTCCAAATCACCAACTCACGAGATCACCAAATTTCATCTTCCGGTTTTGGTGTCATCGCAGGAAGGCTGGCGCAACCTCTGCCGCCTGCTGTCGCGCATGAAGTTGCGGGCGCCGAAGGGCGAGGGCGCGCTGGCGATTGATGAACTCGACGGCTTCACCACCGGGCTGATTGCGATGCCGGGCCGGGCGCTGTTGCGCGCCGAGCGCTACGGCGTGGGCGGGCTGCTCGACCGCATTGTCGGCGTGTTCGGGCGGGCCAACACCTACGTGGAACTGCAGCGGCATTTGCACCGCGACCAGGAAGACGACAACGACGCGCTGGTGTGCCTGGCCGAGGCGTTTCGCGTGCCGCTGGTGGCCACCGGCGGCGTGAGCTTTGCCACGCCGGAGGAACGGCCGCTGTTCGACGTGCTGACGTCGATTCGCGAACACCTGCCGCTGCATCGCGCCGGCCGGCGCCTGGCGGCGAATGCCGAGCGCTACTTGAAGCCCCCGGCGCAAATGGCGCGCCTGTTCGCGGATCGGCCCGATGCCGTTCACGCCACGCTCGACCTGGCGGATCGCCTGCAGTTCCGGATGACGGACCTGGGCTATCGCTTCCCGCGCTACCCGGTGCCCGCGGGCGAGACCGAGGCGTCGTTCCTGCGGAAGATCACCGAAGTCGGCGCGCGCGATCGCTACCGGCCCTACTACGACAAGGCCCGCGCGCAGGTGGCGCGCGAGCTGGATCTGATCGAGAAGCTGCAGCTGGCCGGCTACTTCCTGATCGTGTGGGACATCGTCAACTTCTGCCGGCAGCAGGACATCCTGGTGCAGGGCCGCGGCTCGGCGGCCAACAGCGCCGTGTGCTACAGCCTGGGCATCACCGCGGTCGATCCCGTGGCGATGGAGTTGCTGTTCGAGCGCTTCCTGTCGGAAGAACGCGGCGAGTGGCCCGACATCGATCTCGACCTGCCGAGCGGCGACCGCCGCGAGCGCGTGATCCAGCACGTTTACCAGAAGTACGGGCAGCACGGCGCCGCCATGACCGCCAACGTCATCACCTATCGCGGCAAGAGCGCGGCGCGCGAAGTGGGGAAGGCGCTGGACCTGGATGAGGGGCAGATCGATCGCCTGGCCAAGGTGATGCACCAGTTCGAGTTCATCGATCCCGCCGACACCTTGTCGAAACGCCTGGCCGAAGTCGGCATGGCCGGCGACGAGCCGCGCGTGCGTCACTTCGCGGAGCTGTGGCGGCAAATGCAGGACCTGCCGCGCCATCTGGGTCAGCACTCCGGCGGCATGGTGGTGTGCCAGGGCGACCTGTCGTCGGTGGTGCCGCTCGAAAACGCCAGCATGCCCGGCCGCGTGGTGGTGCAGTGGGACAAGGAAGACTGCGCCGACATGGGGATCGTCAAGGTGGATCTGCTGGGGCTCGGCATGATGGCGGTGCTGCAGGACACGATCCATCTGGTGAATCGCGAACACCCCGACACCATCAGCCTCGCCTCGATACCACCTGATGATCCCGAGGTCTACCGCATGCTGCGCGCCGCCGACACCATCGGCGTGTTCCAGGTCGAGTCGCGCGCGCAAATGGCGACGCTGCCGCGGCTCAAGCCCGAGAAGTTCTACGACCTGGTCGTCGAAGTCGCCATCATCCGCCCCGGCCCCATCGTCGGGCAGATGGTGCATCCCTACCTGAATCGCCGCGCTGGACGCGAAGCGGTGATTTACGATCACCCGCTGCTCGAGCCCATCCTCAAGCGCACGCTGGGCGTGCCGCTGTTCCAGGAGCAGTTGCTGCGGATGGCGATGGTGGTGGCGGGCTTCACCGGCGGGCAGGCCGAGGACCTGCGCCGCGCCATGGGCTTCAAGCGATCCGAGAAGCGCATGCTGCAGCTCGAAGGCCTGTTGCGCGACGGGATGGCGAAGCACGGCATCACCGGCGAGGCCGCCGACCGCATCGTGCTGGCCATCACCTCGTTTGCCCTGTATGGCTTTCCGGAATCGCACGCCGCCAGCTTCGCGCTGCTCGCGTATGCGAGCGCCTACTTCAAGGCGCATTACCCGGCGGCGTTCTACACCGCGCTGCTGAACAACCAGCCGATGGGCTTCTACCACCCGGCCACGCTGGTGAAAGATGCGCAGCGCAGGGGCGTGCGCTTCAATCCGATCGATGTCCAGGTCTCGGACTGGGATTGCACGGTCGAGGCCGATGGCTCGATCCGGCTGGGCCTGCGCTACGTCCGCGGATTGCGCGCGGAGGCGGGCAGGGCGGTTGCTAACGCGAAGTTGGAAGCGAGCAGTCAGAAGTTGGAAGGCAGGAGCGACGTCTGCCCGAAGTGCGGGTGTGATGATCCGACCATGCTGGAGGCGACGCCGCAGAGCTCGCGTTTCTGCAACGTCTGCTCGCATGAGTGGGCGGCCACACCGGTGCACACCGGCCGCTTCCGCAGCGTTGACGAACTGGTCCGCCGCACCGGCCTTCGCCGGGATGAAATGGTGGTGCTCGCGGAAGTCGGCGCGCTCAATTCACTGGGCCACGACCGCCGGTCGGCCTTGTGGCAAGTGGAGCGAGCGGTTCGCCCAGCCGGCGAGCTGTTCGAAGAAGGACGTTCGGAGGGACGTTCGGAGGGCGGGGACTTTAGTCCCCGCCACACTGTCGAATCACCGCTCCCCGACATGGACATCTCCGAGCGCCTCGTCGCCGACTACTCGGGCACCGGCCTGACCGTGGGGCCGCATCCGCTGACGTTCCGCCGGCATGAACTGTCGATGCGCGGCGTGCTGCCGGCCAGCGAGTTGCCGAAGGCACGGCCTGGCCGCCGCGTGCGCACCGCCGGCATGGTCATCACGCGCCAGCGCCCGGGCACCGCCAAGGGCTTCGTCTTCCTCACCCTCGAAGACGAAACCGGTATCTCGAACATCATCGTCCGGCCGGACCTCTACGCCACCGATCGCCTGACCATCGTCGAATCGTCGTTCCTGCTGGTGGACGGCGTGCTGCAGAACCAGGACGGCGTCACCTCGATCAAGGCCGAGCGCGTGTCGAAGCTCGATGGCCTGGCGGACGAGGCCGCGATCGACTCGCACGATTTCCATTGATGCTATAACTGGGAGGATCCTCGAAGTTCGCAAGGAGGCGTCCCATGTCTCTCACGGACCGCTGGCCGCACGCGCTGGTCGTCGTTGGATTCCTCGGCATGTTAGTCGGCGCCCTCGACCCCCTGGAGGGCTCACTCATCATCCTGCCCGGCATCGCCTTGGTCGCGCTCGGCGCCCGGCTGGGGCACAGCCGGCATCGCGTGCTCCTTTACTGGTCCCTCGCCCTGGTTGCCGCCGGCGTCGGCGCGTTGTGGGCGCTGAGCGCGGTCGGAGGGTTCGGCGGCCAGACGGGCCGGTCGAATTGGTGGGCCCTCGTGCTGCTGCCCTATCCCGCCGGCTGGATCATGGGCCTGCTGGGCGCGGCCAGGACGTTGCGCTGAACCGCCATAGAATAGGGGCGCATGCGCGCGCTTGTCCTGTTCGGTGTCGTCGTCGGCGCTCTGGTCGCCCTGTTGTGGGCCCGGCCGGCGCCGGTGGCCGGTGGGGAAGCGCCCCGGCTCGCTTACATCACCACCGCCAGGCAACTCGGCGTCGTCGGGTATCGGGATCCCGTCGGCGTGATCTCGCCCGATGCCACGCGCCTGGCCTACACCGAGGGCCGTCACGTCCGCGTGCTGCCCATTGGCGGCGGTGTGGCGCAGACGCTCCCTCCCGGAGAGGGGCAAGTTCGCCACCTGGCCTGGGCTGGCAACGACACCCTGATCGCCGAAGACACCGGCGCGGCCACCCGGTGGTGGCGCTACGACCTCGCCGCCGACGTCGTCTTGCGTAAGCCGCTCTGGGACGGCACCGACGTGGACCATCTGCGCCAACTTGCCTGGAGCGACGACGGCCAGTGGGTGGCGGCGCTGGCCACCGGCAAGGAAGGCCCGGAGTTGTGGCGCATTTCAGCGGACGGCTCGAAGCGGGCCCGCACGCCCCTGGGCGGCCGCCCCTCGTCGCCGGCGTGGACGCGGTCCGGTGAGATCGCGTGCGTGTCGAACGAAGGCGGCCGGCCGCGGTTGTCGATGCCCTGCGGCGCGCCGGCGCTGCGCCTCGATCCCGATCTCGACGTGATTGGCCCGCTCGCGTTTTCCGCCGACGGCACGGAGGTCTACTTCGCCTCGCCGAATCAGGAGGGCATGGCGGACCTGTGGGCGGCCGACCCCGCCAAGAGCCGGGCCCGGCGGCTGTCGTCCTTCACCCGCGATGCCTACGCGCCATCGGCCGCCGCCGACGGCACCACCATCTTCAAGGTCCAGTCGTACCGCACGTTCCTGGCCGACGCGCCCGCCTCGGGCGGCGCCACGCGACAGCTCACCACGTTCCAGTCGGAGACGCCTTCGTACCACCCGTCGCGCCGGCGCCTGGCCTTTACCTATGGCACCTGGCGTCGCCTCGTGGACGATGCCCGGTACCCCGACATCGCGCAGGAGATCGGCGTGATCGATCTGTCGCAGCCGGTCCCCGCCGACAAGCCGCTGGACGTGATCGCGAAGTCCGATTCCGAAGATCAGGCCATGACCTGGTCTCCCAACGGCAAGTGGATCGCGTTCCACACGCACCGCGAGATGTCAGACGACGTGTGGCTGCGTCCGGCGGATGGCAAGGCACCCGATCGCCGGATCACGTTCCTGGGCCGGGGCGCCGAAGTGGGCTGGCCGCGCTGGTCGCCCGATGGCCAGACCGTGTTGCTCGATGGCGCCCGCAAGGGCGACGGCCGGTCGGTCGTGTATGCCATCGGCGTGGACCAGAACAGCGGCACGGTCACGTCCGGCCTGCGCGAGGTCACGGCAGAGGGCTTCGCGGGTGAGATTACGCATGCCGAGTGGCTGCCGAGCGGCGCCACGGTGATTGCCATCGCGAAAGACGCGCCCGGCCGGCACGCCATCATCACGCTCCCGATCACCGGCGGCCGCCCGCGCGTGGTGCACCAGTTCGCCACCGAGCACGACTTCCCGGGCCTGGCGGCGTCGCCCGACGGGCGCTCGGTCGCTTTCGCGGCGCCCGCCGCCGACGGCTACTTCCAGATTTTCAGGATGCCGATTGTCGGCAGCGGGTCCCCGGTGCAGGTGACGAGCGACCCTTCGAACAAGACCCAGCCGGCATGGTCCCCCGATGGCGCCAGAGTGGCGTTCACGGTGTGGAGTTACGAAGCGGTATTCTTAAAGATGCAATGAAACGCCCGCTACCGGACTGGCTTCCACGGTTCGTCCTCACATTCTCCGAGGGCTACACCCGCACCGCACTCACCGCCGACCTCATCGCCGGCGTCACCGTCGGCCTGGTGGCCCTGCCGCTGGCCATGGCCTTCGCCATCGCCTCGGGCCTCACCCCGCAGGCCGGCATCTACTGCGCCATCGTCACCGGCTTCCTCATCTCCGCGTTGGGCGGGTCGCGCTTCCAGATTGGCGGCCCCACGGGCGCCTTCGTCGTGGTGGTGTCGGGGATTGTCGCCAAGTACGGCGTGGACGGCCTGTTCATGTGCACGCTCATGGCGGGCGTGATCCTGGTGGTGATGGGCCTCACCGGGACCGGCACGGCGGTGAAGTACATCCCCAAGCCGGTCATCATCGGCTTCACCAACGGCATTGCGCTCGTCATCGCCAGCACGCAGTTCAAGGACTTCCTGGGCCTGACGGTGGACGTGCCCGGCGAGTTCATCGCGCGGCTTCGCACGATCTCCGCCAACATCGCATCGGTGTCGCCCGACAGCCTGGCGCTCGGCGCCGGCACGCTGTTGCTGCTGATGCTGTGGAGCCGCTACATCAAGCGCATCCCCGCCTACATCGTCGCGCTGTTCGTGGGCACGGGCGCGGCGGTGGTCCTGCAACTGGACGTGGCCACGGTGGGATCGCGGTTCGGCGGCATCCCGTCGGGATTGCCGGAGTTCCATATTCCGGTGTTCCGGCCCGAGTTGGTCCTGACCCTGATCTCGCCGGCGTTGACCGTGGCAATGCTCGGCGCCATCGAGTCGCTGCTGTCGGCCGTGGTCGCCGACCGCATGGGCGGCGATCGTCACAACCCGAACACCGAGTTGTTTGCCCAGGGCGTGGCCAACATCTTCTCGCCCATGTTTGGCGGACTGCCCGCAACCGGCGCGCTGGCCCGCACCGCGACCAACATCCGATCGGGCGCCAAGTCGCCCGTATCGGGCATCGTGCACGCCTTCACGCTGCTCGCGGTGCTGCTCTACGGCGCCAGTCTCGCCGCCTACGTCCCCCTGCCGGTGCTGGCCGCCATCCTGTTCGTGGTGGCGTGGAACATGGGCGAGTGGCTGGAGATCGGCGAGGTCTTCAAACAGTCGTACGCCGACATCCTGGTGTGGACGGCGACGTTTTCGCTGACCGTGCTGGCCGACCTGACGGTGGCGGTGGAAGTGGGCATGGTGCTGGCCGCGCTGCTGTTCATTCGCCGGGTGTCGCGCACCACCACGGTGAGCCGCGTGACCGACGATTACATCGAAGCCGGGCGGGCCCACATCCTGCAGGACAAGATCATCCCGCACTACGTGGCGATCTTCCGCATCCACGGACCGTTCCTGTTCGGCGCCACCGACAAGCTGCACGAGATCGCGGAACACGCCGACCTGCCGCCGGTGGTCGTGCTGCGGTTGCGGAACATGACCGCCGTGGATGCGACCGGGTTGAGCGCCATCGAAGAACTGGCCGAGGAGCTGCGGGCGAAGGGCCACACGCTGGTGTTGTGCGGCGCGCCGTCGCAACCGTTGGCCGCCATGCGGAAGGCGGAATTTCACGAGCGGCTGGGCGAGGAGAACATTTGCGTCAGCGTGCAGGACGCGTTGGATCGCGCCACCGCCATCGTCGAGTCGCAAAAGAAAGAGGCCGAGGCAGTCAGCCTCGGCCCCTGATGCCGGTCCGCCTGTCTATCCGGCTAAAGCCGGATGCTACTTGGACGCGACGAACATGATCTCGACGAGGCCGTCGGCGCCGACCAGGCCGGTCTTCACCGTGGCCCGGGCCGGGAAGTCCTTCGCGATCACCGAGCGGTAGCCGGTGTTCATCGCGTTGAAGTTCGCGAGGTCGGTGAGATACACCACCGCATCGACCACGTCAGTCCAGCTGAATCCACCCGCCGTCAGCGTGCGTTCCACGCGCGCCAGCGCTTCCTTGGTCTGCGCTTCGGCATTGCCCTTGTTGTCGGCGTTGTTGCCGAGCAGGCCCGACAGGTAGAGGCGATTGCCGACTTTGATCGCGCTACTGAGCGTCGCGCTCGGCCGGCCGGGCGTGCCGTCGGCCGCCGGCGTGGTGATGGCCGTCTTGGCGCCGCGGACGGCGGTCATGGTGATCTCCACCTGGTACTGCGGTCCGGGCAGGCCGACGATCACGGTCGCGCGCGCGGGTGGGTCCTTGGGGAACATCGGCACGTAGGCCTTGTTCATCTCCTGGAACTTGGTGCCGTCGGTGATGTAGACGCGGTTGGCGACGACGTGCTCGAAGCCGAAGCCGGCGGCCTTGAGGAGCTCGCCGGCGTTGGCCCTGATCGTGCCCATCTGCGTGGTCATGTCGCCCTCGACGGGCTGGTTGTCTTTGACGCCGCGCGACACGAGCCCGGCCATGAACAGGGTGTCGCGAGAGCGGATCGCGTAGCTGTAGGGATTGGCGGTGGACCAGCCGGCCGGCGTGATCACCACGCGCTCGCCGCCGGTGGGCACGGCCACCATCGACATTTCGACCAGCGCGCCCGGCTGGACCAGGTCGGCGACCACCGTGGTGCGGGCCGGTGCGTCTTTCGGCCAGTAATGGCGCCACACTTCGGTCATGCCGGCCACGTCGGCGCCGTTCTTGACATAGACGTTGACGCTGGCCACCATCGCCAGGCTCGAGCCGGCCTTGGTCAGGGTCTGGCTGACGTTGTCGAGCACGGTCTTGGTCTGGGCCTTGATGTCGCCCTCGATGGCGAGCGTGCCGGCCACATAGATCAACCCGTCAGCCTTGGTGGCCGCGCTGAACGGCAGCTGCCCGGTTCCCGGGAACACTTGTCGCTGGCCTTGCACGGTCACCCCCAAACACAACACGGTCAGTAGGAATACGGTCGTTAAATAGCCTCGCACGGTGCACCTCTCGCGCGACAATGTATCATCCTCTTGCTACACTGTGCACTTACCTGCGGCCCAGCTTACGAGGCCGTTAAATCATCATGCCAGCGCGTTAATCACAGCTACAGATGCCCAAAGCGACGACCCTCCCGAAGATCCTCCGCAAACGTTCCAAGCTCCACGGCTACGGCGTGTTCGCGATGGAACCCATCAACAAGAACAAGCGCATCATCGATTACGCCGGTGAGCTGATCACCAACAAGCAGAGCGAGAACCGGGAAGATCGCTACCTGAAAAAGGGCTGCATCTGGGTGTTCCGGGTCAACCGCAACTGGAGCCGCGACGCGCACGTCGGCGGCAACAACGCCCGCTTCGTTAACCACTCCTGCAAGGGCAACTGCTGGATTGACGTGGACGGCAAGACCAAGACCATCTGGATTCGCGCCTCGAAGCCCATCGCCAAGGGCGAAGAGTTGACCTACGACTACAACACGGAAGGGGACAAGATCATCCCCTGCCTGTGCCGGCCGGGCTGCAAAACCAAGCTATGACCTGGCGGCGCGGCGCGATTGCCGTGGCCCTCGTCGCCCTGGTCGGCGCCACCCACGCGCCCGCCTTCGCCAAGGCTTCCGCCTCCGCTGAAGCTACGGCGGACAAGTCGGTGGACAGGCAGTCGCCCCGCCTCCGCGAAGACCAGCCGGCGGGCAAGCCGCCCGCCGGCGTCGCGTTTTTCGTCCGCAGCCTCGACAACCCCCGCGACCGGCGCGAAGCCCGCGCCGACATCCTCGACACGCCGGTCCTGCCCGGCTCGATCGTCAAGGCCGTGGCCCTGGTGGCGGCGCTCGAAGACGGCGTCATTCGCGCCGGCTCGAATCACCGGTGCCGCCGCACGGTCACTGCCGACGGGCAGACGTTCGTGTGCGCGCATCCCGACCTGAAGCGGCCGCTGTCTCCCGCGGAAGCGCTCGCCTATTCGTGCAACGACTTTTTCGTGTCGCTGGCGCCGCGGCTGTCACGCGACAGCCTGAACAAGGCGAGGCTGGCCGCCGGCCTGCCACCGATTGCGAGGGGCACGCCGATGGCGCCGGCGCTGGTCGGCCTGGCCGGCCCGCGCACCAGCCCGCGCGCGCTGATCGACGTGATGGCGCGATTGGCCGGCGCCGGCACTGACAAGCCGGTGCCGATGCGGGCGGAGACGCGCTCCGTGTTGCTCGAAGGGCTGCGCGGCGCCGCCGAGTACGGCACGGCGTCATCGCTGAAAGGCGCCGGCATTTCCGCGCTCGCCAAGACCGGCACCATCCTGATGCCGAGCGGCGCCGCGCTGGGCCTCGTGGTGGCGCTGACGCCGGCAGACCGCCCCACGCGCGGTATCGTGGTCGCGGCGCCTGGCGGCGCCGGCGTCGATGCCGCCGCAATCGCGTCGGATGTGCTCACCCAGCGCACCGCAGCATCCGCCTCCGCTCGCGTTCAATCAGGCGAGCTTCGGCGCGACCTCGCCGTAGCGGCCTCCGGCCGCGAAGGCGGGCCCCTGGCACCGATCAGGTTGGGCCGCACATTGGCCAGCGGCCGAACCCGCGTGGAGACCGTTCCCGTGGATGACTACATCGCCCAGGTGCTCGCGGGCGAAGGTCAGCCGCGCGCCGGTGATGCCGCGCAGCAGGCCCTGGCGATTACCGCGCGGACGTTCGCCATGGCGAATCGCAATCGCCATCGCCGAGAGGGCTTTGACCTGTGCGACACCACGCACTGCCAGGTCGTGCGGCCGGCCACCGCGACGACCCGCCGTGCCGCCGTGTCCACGTCAGGGCGGATGCTCCTCAACCAGGGCCTGCCGGCGTTCGTCTTCTACTCGGCGTGGTGCGGCGGGCGCTCGGAGCTGGCGTCGGCGGTGTGGCCCGGCGCGGTGGACTACCCGTACGAGCCGTCCGTGCATGACGACGCGTGCGAGGGCGAGCCCGGGTGGGCGAGCGACGTGCGGGTGGGCGACATCGAACGTGCGCTGCGGGTGGCGGGGCTGCGGGGCGATCGCCTGCGCGACATTCGCGTGCTGGCGCGCAACACGTCGAACCGGGTGTCGCGGGTCCGCGTCGAGGGCTTCACGCCGCCGGAGATGAGCGGCCACGAGTTCCGGATGGCGGTGGGCCGCGTCGCCGGCTGGCAGTCGATCAAGAGCACGGCCTTCGACATCAAGCGCACCGGCAGCGGCTATCACTTTCGCGGCCAGGGCTTCGGCCACGGCGTCGGCCTGTGCGTGATTGGCGCCGGCAACCGCGCCGCGAGAGGCGCGACGGCCGACGAGATTCTCCGATTCTATTTCCCGGGCTTGACCGTCGGCGCCGGCTCCGATCGGACCCTGACCACCGCGGCGGCACCCGCCGCCGCGGCCTCCGGCCGCGAAGGCGGACGGGCCTCGACCGACATCGCCCTTGCGCTGCCCGGCTCCGAGGAGGCCGATCGCAACACCGTGCTCGCGCTGATCCGCGAGAGCCGTGACGACGTCGCCCGTGCGACCGGCGCGATTCCGCCGGCGCGCTTGCGCGTGACCGTGCATCCGTCCGTAGACAGCTTCGGGCGCGCCACCGGCCAGCCGTGGTGGGTCTCCGGTGCGACCGACGGATCGTCGATCGACGTGCTGCCGCTGACGGTGCTCAGGCAGCAGGGGCAACTCGAGCGCACGCTGCGCCACGAGGTGGCGCACGCGCTGCTCGACGGCGCGCTGTCGAAACGGCCGATGTGGGTGAGGGAAGGGGCGGCGGCGTACTTCGCGAGCCCATCGGCATCGCGCGCAGCCGGGTCGCGCGTCACGTGCCCCAGCGACGCGGAATTGCTGCGGCCGATCTCAGCCGGCGCCCAACGTGACGCCTACGCGAGGGCCGAGACCTGCTTCGCCCGCGCGATTGCGGACGGCAAACGTTGGGACCAGGTGCGCTGACCGCGCACCCAGATGCCGCAGTGTTGGCGAACTCGAGCGCCTCACCAGGTCAATCGGCGACGACGAGCGCCACCCGGTTGGCGACCCTGGGCGCGCGTGCCAGCCGGCTATCGCACGTCAACACCACGGTGTCGAGCACCTCGGCCAGCGCCACGTAGACCGCGTCGTATGCACTCAGGTTCTGTCGGAGTTCCCACACCCGTTCGAGCAGCGGTTCGTGCGCATGGCGCTGCAGATCCAGGGCCCGCAAGTCTTCGATGGCGGTCGATGCCTCCGAGGCCTTCAGCTCACCCGTGCCGGCCAATCGTCGAAGCACCTGTGCGACCTCGATGTCCGCGAGGTGAGGCACATGCACGCCGAGGCCAGGGTCGGCAATCCGCCTGGCGACGGCCTGTCCAGAACGGGTATTGAGGAGCAGTTCTACCAACGCGGAGGCATCGAGCACGATCACCGCCCGTCGCGCTCCTCACGAATGATCTCCGCGGCGCTGATCCTGAGCTTGCGGACCGGGCGGGCGCGGAGCCGCTCGATCACTTCGAGGCGCGTGGGCCGATCCAGCGCTTTGCCCACTTCACGGAGGATGTAATCAGACATCGACATGCCCTCCATCGCCGCCCGGGCCTTGAGCCGGCGATGAAATACCGAGGGCACGTTACGGATCTGGACCATCGTGCGTGACATGTGACAACGATATGTTCATCGCTTTATCATGTCAACGGAGCTAGCGCAGCAGGCCTTCCAGTTCTTCGGGATGTCCCGAGCGGACCATGGCGTCGGCGCGCGTGATGGCGCCGGCCCTAACGAGACGCGCCAGCGATTCCTCGCGCGTCATCGACCCCGCCTTCCGGGTCATGGTGATCTCCTGATGCAGGTGCTGCAGCGCGTCCTTGCGGATGTGTTGGCGGGCGCCGTAGCTGACCATCAGCAGCTCCACCGCGGGGATGCGTCCGCCCGCGGTGCGCGGAATCAGCGTCTGGATCAACACCGCCGACAGCGCCAGCGACAACTCCTGGCGAATCGTGTTCTGGCGTTCGTTCGGGAACGAGTCGCAGATGCGGCCGATCGACGCCGCGACGTCGGTGGTGTGCAGGCTGCTGAACACCAGGTGGCCGGTTTCGGCGGCGCTGAGCGCAATCCGCATGGATTCGTGATCGCGCATCTCACCAATCACCAGGATGTCCGGCGCCTGGCGCACGGCCGCGCGCAGGGCGGTGGGAAAGTCCGGTGCATCGACGCCGACCTCGACCTGCTCAACCAGGCCCGCCTGATGCGCATGCTCGTACTCAATCGGGTCTTCGACCGTGATGATGTGCCTGGCCTCGCGCCGGTTGATGGCGTCCACCAACGCGGCCATCGTAGTGGTCTTGCCGGAGCCGGTGGCGCCGCCGATCAGCACCAAGCCGCGGCCGAGCCGCGAGAGCTGCTCGACCTCCGGTGGCAGGTTGAGCTCCGACAGTGACGGCACGCGCGACGGCAGCACGCGAATGGCGGCGGCGGGCCGGCCCCGCTCGTGATGCAGGTTGACGCGGAACCGTCCGAGCGACGGCAACCGAAGCGAGGCGTCGGCGATGCCGGTGTCGCGGAATTGCCTGGCGGCATGTGGCGGCAGCAGCGGCGTGATGGCGCCGGCGATGTCGTCGCCGTCGAGCATCACGTCGGCGACCGGCGACAGGAATCCGTCAACGCGGACGGACGGGGCACTGCCGGCCACGAGCAGGAGGTCGCTGCCTTTGCGCCGGACGACCTCGGCCAGCCAGTCTTCGACCCGGCTCGAGCTTTCGAGCAACGGGGCGGTTGCCGAGGCCGAGGCGTTCAGCTCGCCGATGAGGGCGTCGAGGTCGTCCATGTGGCTTGCCGGATGATAAGCGCGACGCCGATCGCCATCAACAACGCGGTGACCGACAGTTTCGCGGCGATGAACATCAACTCGACCGACGTCGCCGGCAACCCCTGCGGCCGCCATGGGGCCAGGTAGATCCACGGCGCCGCCACGAACAGTGCGAACCAGAGCGTCGCCAACGCGAGGCGGAGCGGCGACACCGCGTGCTTCAACCAGGTCGCACGCGCGAGGCTGGGCCAGCCGGCCAGCGTAATGGCGGCCATCAGCGAGAGCGCCAGCATCGGCGCGGCCACGCCTTTCATCCAGATTGCGGCCCAGTCAATCGCCCGGAACAGGCCGGACAGATCGCTCCATCCGAACCGGGCGATGAACCATGCGTTGATCTGACCGCTGTAGAGCGTCACCCGGTCGGTGACGCTCCCGACCAGCCACCACACCGCGGCGAACACCAGCACCGCCGGCACGATCGCGGCAGCACCGGTGATGGCGGACCGCAGCACCGGCACCGACAGGCCGCGCGCCCATCCCTGGATGGCGCCGTTGACGGTCACCGCCAGCAGGAAGAACGCGACGGCCAACAGCAGCGCCGAGACCGCGAGGCTGCCGACAGTGGATTCCGGCGTGATCAGGAACGTCCAGTAGGCGCCGCCGGTCAGGGCGGCGCCGGCCAGGATCCAGAGCGTGATGGCCGCGAGCTTCATCGCGCGCCTCCCGTGGGCGCGGTCACCACGAACGTCTGCGGTTCACTGGACGCATGCACGCCCGGCACATACATCGGCGACACCTGCGCGGGAATGGCGCGGAATTGTCCCGGCGCGATCACTTTCACCAGGTAACTGTATTCGTAACGGCCGCGCTCGAACGTCTCCTGGAAGAACACGGTCCGCGAATCGCGGTATTCGACGCGCGAGCCGAACCACCAGCCGTCCGCGGTCTCGCGTTCGAGCGGATACGCCGTGGTGTCCTGGATCGCCTCCACGCCGGCCGGCAGCGGATCGTCAATCGCCAGGTATCGCCACTCCGGCGAACCCGCCACGGTGAGGCGCACCGTGAGGACGTCGCCCGGCTTGGCCGTGCCGGTGAACGGCTGCTCGCGATAGACGATGCGGCCCTTGACGGTGACCGGGGCGAGGATCGCGTACTTCCGCGTGATCGCCAGTTCGCGCGACCCCTGACGCGCATCCGCCGTGGCCGTGTCGTAATACTCCGCTGCCGCGGACCAATACAGCGCCGCTTGTCCCGCCGAAGCCGACGGCGAAGGCGGATCGCGCTTGACCAGCCGCACCTGGTTGGCGCCGGCGTTGGCCGGCACCGACAGCACGAGCGGGTCAGGCGCGGTCATCGCCGCCGCGGTGAACGAGCGCCGGCCCACGTTGTTGCCGTTCACGAACACGTCCACCGAGAACGGCTGCGCCGATTCGTTGCGGGCCTGCATGAACGACAGCAGGCCGTAGATGGCCGTCGCGGTCTGCTTGGTCGTGGACCAGTAGCCGGCGGTGCGGTTCAGCATCATCCAGCGCACGGCGCGCTCGACGAGCGGATTCCTGGGGTCGCGGCGGGCGAGGGCCTGCACCGCGAAGGCGGTCGCCTCGATGCTGGTCTCCGCGGCGTCGAACAGGAGCGGATCGTTCGCCACCGCCCACCACGACACGTCGCCGCGCGTCTGCGCCTCGCCGGCCAGCGCCAGTGCCAGCTCGTTGCCGCGCGCGTCCTTGACCTCGTCCAGCAACAGCAGCAGCAGCGCGCGTCCGTACGCGCTCATGCGGCCGCGCCCGCTCCACGCTTCATCAAGCGCCGCCGCGTGCGAATACTTGTGTTCGACGCCGTCGGCGTACCACGAGATCACCGGCTCGCTGGCGGCGGTGCGCTGCAGCACGTAGGCCTCGTAGACCTTGAGGTCGGGTTCCACCCGCGGGTAGGTCTCGTAGAGCTGGGCCAGGGCGCGGGCGCCGTTGCCGATGCGGTGTTCGGCGACCTTGATTCCCGCGCGCCGCGCTTCATCCAATCCCCACAACGCATAGGCGGTCATGAAGGGATGGTTGCCGTCGGACTTCCACCATCCCCAGCCGCCATCGTCGTGTTGATAGTCGTAGAGCCGCTGGATGCCGGACGAGACCTGGCGGTCGAGCGCCGACAGCCGTTCGGTCGGCGCCAGCTTGAGCTCGGTCAGCGCGCGCGTGACCAGCAGGTTCGGCAGGAAGCTCGACAGCGTCTGCTCGGTGCAGCCGTAGGGATAGGTGGTGAGGAAGTCGAGAGCGCCGAGCATCGAGCCGGCCAGCGACGGCGCCAGCGCGATGGAGATGGTGCGCGCGGCGGGATTCGACGCGTCCGGCACCGTGACCACGGTGGTGGCTTCGCCGGCGCCGACAATCGACCCGGATGAGCCGAGTTCGCGCCGGATGCCAAACGGCAGCACCGGCAGGGGCAGTTCAACCGCGTCGCTGTCGTGCTCGGTCTTCGCGGTGGCGGTGATGGTCGCCGCGCCGACGGTGCGCGCGTTGAAGCGCCAGTCGTCGCGGCGCTCACCGCCGCTCGGCAACGCGGACGAGGTGGCCGCCGAGGAGGAGGCGGCCTCGAGTCCGGACGCCTGCACGGCGACGGAGGCGGTCTGCGTATCCGGCCGGTAGTTGTGGACCATCGTCGGTACCACGACCTCATCCCCTTCGGTGAGGAAGCGCGGCGTGATCACGCGAACGATCAGATCCTTGGTGGTGGTCGTGCGCGCCACCGCGACGCCGGCCCTGGTGTCGTCGGTGATGGCCCGCGCCGTCAGGCGCCACGTGGTGAGGGCGTCCGGGTAGTTCACGGCAATGCGGCCGCGGCCTTGCGCATCGGTGACGAGGTCGCCCACCCAGTAGATGGCGTCGGGGAAGTCCTTGCGCACCTCCGGCTGCACTTCCTTGTCGCCCTTGAAGTCGGCCAGCGTGAAGGGACGCCGGCCGCGCCGGGCCAGCTGCAGGCGGTCGCGGCCGGAGTAGCCGGTGAAGTAGTACTCGCGCGAGAACGTCGTGGCCACGCGTGAGTACTCGCGCCGGTAAAAGAAGCGAATCGGGTCGGGCGTGTCGTCGGCCTTCACGCCGTAGACCGCCTCGTCAATCACGGCGAGGCTCACCTGCGCGCGCACCGGCAGACCCGCCTGGTCGGTCACCAGCACGGAGAAGGCGCCCGGTTGGCGCGGCTTCGACACCGCCTGGTCGGCGGTCACCGACACCTGCAGCGTCCGCGCTGTCGCCGGCACGCCGATGCGGCGCTCGGCCCGGCTCAACCGCCCGTCGCGCAGGTAGGCGATGCTGACGAACACGTCGCCGACATCGCCCTCGTCGATCGGGATCTCGAGCGCTTCGGTGGCGGTGGGCCGCATCAGGCGGAACCACGACACGTGTTGCCCTTCCTTGGTCACCAGCACCGGGCCGGTGATGGTCTCGCCCCGCACGATCAGCCGCGCCGATTCACCCGGCTGATACGACTTGCGATCCGCGAGCAGTTCCAGATAACGGTCGCCCTCGTCGGTGCTCGTCTCGCTCGGCCCCGGCACCCACAGCCACACGTCGTCCTGGACGGTGCGATCCCCGCTGGGCGCGGTGGCACGGATGCGGAAACTGCCGGTCTGGTTCGGCAGCGTCAGGCGAGCCACGGCGCGGCCGTCGGCGTCGGTGGTGACGCCCGACTCGCTGATCTGATCCACTTCGGGCTGGTTGTAGTAGCCCTCCTTGTAGGTCAGGCGTTCCAGGGCCAGCATGACGGGCACGTTCGCCTGCGCCGCGCCGGTGTAGTCGACCGCGCGGACGGCCACGTCAACGGGACTGCCGGCGCGGAACACCGAGTTGGTGGTCTGCGCGGAAATCAGGAACGAGCCGAACGTGGCGTGCACGACCGTGTTGCCCGACACTTCCCGATTGGCGGCGTCGGTGACCTGCGCCTCGATGCGGGCGCTGAAGTCGCGGCCGTTCTCATCCACCGCGAGCGGGATGCGGACCTGCGCCTTGCCCTCGGCATCCAGCCGCGCCGTGCCCTGCGCCGCCTGGTTGTCGCCGTACCAGTAGCTGCTTTCTCCGCCGTCGAGGCCATCGTCCCACCGCAGGGGCGAGTAGTACGGCTGCTGATTCACGACCCACCGCAGCTGGCCGTTCGCCACCGGCTGGCCGAAGTAGTAGCGCGCCTGGATCGAGACGACCGCGTCGCGTCCCTGGCGCTCGAATCGTGATGCCGGTGTCACGATCACTTCGAATTCCGGCTTCCGGTATTCCTGCACTTCGAAGCCGCTCGTGGTCTGGAAGTCGCCGCTTTGGACGCGCAGCGTGTAATTGCCGAGGGCCGCGGTCGGCGGCACCGGGAAGCTCACCAGGACGGCGCCGAACGGATCCACCTTGACCTGGCGGCGGAACACCACCTTGTCGTTCGGGTCCGACGCCACCACCTCGACCTCGGCGCGATCGAACTTCGCCAATGCATCGAGATGCCGCCAGCGGAGCACGGCCTTGGTGTGCACGGTGTGACCGGGCCGATAGATCGGCTTGTCGGTGTAGATGTAGCCGGCCAGTTCCCGCGCCGGCTCCTGGAGCGACCACGCGCCGGGATCGGTGGCGGCCATTTGGTCGCCGCACTGGGCAACGCCGACCACGTCTTCCATCCGCTGTTCGGGAAGGGCCGCTTCAAAGAGCCCGTCGGGCGAGGTGCGTCCTTCGGCGACGGTCTTCTGCGACACGATCACGCGCACGGCGCAATCGGCCGACGGCTCGCCGGTGAAGCGGTTGGCGGCGAAGAACAGCATCTGGCCGGGCGAGGTTTTCGTGACCAGGCCGACGTCGGAGACGATCACGATCGTGTAGGCGCGCAGCAAATCGTTCACGGCCTCGACCAGGTAGATGCCGGGCTGGCGGAGGTCCACCGGCACGCGCCGGACTTCCGCGTCGCGCCGGTTGGGCAGCAGTTCGCGCCAGGTCGTCACCACCTGGTCGGGGTTGAGCAGCGGGACCTGGGCGAAGGTGTTCGCGTTGAGCACCACGCGCTGCGAGACCTCGGCCTGGTCGGTGGCGGCGCGCCGGGCCGCGCGGTAGGTGTGGCTGGCCTGCGCCCGCGCGAAGCGCCGCGCGTATTGCCGCTGGCCGCGCTTCCAGTCAGCCAGCCGTTCGAGCCAGGTTCGTTCCTGCTGCACGTCCACGTCGTCGCTGCCCAGTTGATGCGGATCGCGCAGGTTGGCGAAGAAGGTGAAAGGGTCGCGCACCTTGTAGATTCGGAAGTCCAGGTGCTGGATGCGGCGGAACGTCAGGTAGAAGTTCGGCGCGTCCCTGGTCGTGAAGACTTCGCTCGTGGACAGCGAGAACGCCGGCCGTTCCTCGGCGTCTGACTGCGCGAGCGCAGGCAGGGACGTGAACAGCAGAAGGAACGAGGTGAGAAGCAGCGAGGTGATTGTCTTCATAAGACCGCCAGGCGATACACGCCGACGAATCGCGGGTTTGAGGTCTGCGGCCGCCAGCGCGCGGCCGGATGCTGTTGCAGCGTGGTGAGCCGGACCTTGCGGACTTCGCCGGGGCCTTGGTCCGAGGGGCCCGTGTGGTACACGACCCAATCCTCGCCTTCGGCCTCGAACAGCGAACGCCCGACGAACACCATCAGGTGGTCGGGTTCGTTCTGTCCGGGCTGGCGGAAATACAGGAGGTCGCCGGCGCGCAGCGCCCTGGTGTCGCGGCCCAGGTGCCGGGCGTTGAGTCCGATCAGGGTGCGGGCGTCGGCGAACTCGGCGAACCGGGCCCGGGGACCGGCGCTGACCTGGAAGAGCGGCCACCCGTTGGCGCCGGCTTTCGGCGCCGATCGGACGTCGGCGAACTGCGGCGCGAACGGCAACGCGGCGCCGCGGACCCACTCGGGGGTGTGCGCGCGCATGGCTTCGCGGAACGCATGGCGAATGAGCGCCGCGCAGTCGGTCACGTCGGCCGTCGGGCGCTCGAACTGCGCGTCGGCCAGCAACACGAACCACGACCGGAAGGCCGCCCGGTCCGATTCGTCGGCCAGGCGCGTCTGCGCCACCGGCTGCGCAATGCTCGCCAGCACCATGAACAGCCCCGCACCCAAGCACTTCAGCACTTCAGCGCTCCAGGCTCACAGTTTAACGACGAACCCGGCCCAGCGTCCGGCCACCCAGCGCTCGCGCAGCCGGCCGCCGTGGGCCTGGACCACGGCATCCGCAATCGGCAGCAGCAAGCCGGTGCCGCCGCGCGAGAAGTCCACGGCTTGCTCGACCACCGTCCCGCGCCCGAGCGACCGTGGTTGCACGATCACCTTCGCCGCCGACCGGCCCTTGGTCAGCCGGAGATCGAAACTGGTGGAACCGGCCTGTGCCCTGGCCAGGGTGACGATCAAGGTGCAGAACACCCCGCGCAGCCGCGCCTCATCGACGCGCATCCGCACGTCCACCGGCGCCACCACGTCGAGGTTGACGTCCACATCCTCCGGCATCTCGACTGCCTGCACGGCCTGGTTGAGCACCGATCGCAACGACATGCTGCGCAGCGTCAACTTGAGGCGGCCGTCTTTCAGGTGCGCCAGCTCGCTCAGCTCGTTGAGCAGTGCCACGAGACGGTCGGTCGCCCGGGTGAGTTCGGTGATGACGTGGCGGGGCCGCTCGCCAAGCGTCGGGTCCTGCTCGAGCAGCCGAAGGTAGCCGCGGACGACGCCTGTGGGCCCCCTCAGCTCGTGCGACGCCAGCGACAGCAGGGTAGGGAGTGCGGTGTCGGGCATGTCATGGCTAATATCCCACATGACGCCGCTGCCCCCTGCGCGGCGTCTCAAGGGGGGACCGGTGCGGTATCATCGGCGGGGAGCAGGGGCGCTATGCAGTGCGTCCGGGGCCTGAGGGATTTCTATGCTGATCAAGAAAGCCGCCGACTTGCGCGAATCCGACGTCACGCCGAAAGAGACCTACCTGCGGCGACGGGAGTTCCTCGCGGTGGCCGGCAGCACCGCGGTGGCGGTGGCCACCAACGGCCTCGGCCCGGTGTTCACGGGCCCGCCGACGGCGGCGGCGCAGAATCCAGCGGCGCAGAAGCTCGCCAACCTCAAGCACAGCCCGTTCAGCACCGACGAGAAGCTGAACTCCTACAAGGACATCACCACTTACAACAACTTCTACGAGTTCGGCCTCGACAAGGCCGATCCGGGGAAGTACGCGCACACCCTCAAGCCACGCCCGTGGAGCGTCGTGGTGGAAGGGCAGTGCGCCAAGCCCGGTACCTACAACATCGAAGACATCATGAAGTACGCGCCGCTCGAAGAGCGCATCTATCGCCTGCGCTGCGTCGAGGCGTGGTCGATGGTGGTGCCGTGGGTGGGCTATCCGCTGAGTGAGTTCCTCAAGCGCTTCGAGCCCACGTCGAAGGCGAAGTACGTCGAGTTCAAGACGCTGGTTGACACGCGACAGATGCCCGGGCAGACCGAGCCGGCCCTGAACTGGCCCTACGTCGAGGGCCTGCGCATGGACGAGGCGATGCACCCGCTGACGTTGCTGGGGCTCGGCCTCTACGGCGAAGTGCTGCCGAACCAGAACGGCGCCCCCATTCGCCTGGTGGTGCCGTGGAAGTACGGCTTCAAGAGCATCAAGTCGATCGTCCGCGTGCGCTTCGTCGAGAGCGAGCCGGTCAACACGTGGAAGCAGCAGCAGTCGTCCGAGTACGGCTTCTTCGCCAACGTCAACCCGCAGGTGGATCACCCGCGCTGGACGCAGGGTAGCGAGCGGCGCCTCGGCGAGTTCTTCCGCCGCAAGACGCTGATGTTCAACGGCTACGGCGACCAGGTAGCGTCCCTCTATTCGGGGATGGACCTCCGCAAATTCTATTGATCCTCCCTGTAGGGCGCCCCTTTATGGGGCGCCGTGATCCCGCGTGACTCAAACACAATGGCGACGGCGGGTCTTCAAGCCCGTCGTCTATCTGGCCTGCCTGGCGCCGCTCTCGCTGCTGCTCTACGATTTCTATCGCGACGAGCTGGGCGCCAACCCGGTTGAGACCATCACCAACACCACCGGCATCTGGACCCTGCGGTTCATCGTGATCACCATCGCGATCACGCCGCTGCGATGGGCCACCGGCGTCAATCAACTGATCCACTACCGCCGCGCGCTCGGGTTGTTCGCGTTCTTCTACGGGTCGTTGCACTTCCTCACGTATTTCATCCTTGACCATCAACTGCAGTTCGAAGGCCTCTGGGACGATGTGGTGAAGCGGCCGTACATCACGGCGGGGTTTACGGCGTTCGTGTTGATGATCCCGCTGGCGATCACCTCCACCACGGGCTGGATCCGGCGGATGGGCGGGAAGCGGTGGAACCTGCTGCACCGGCTGGTCTACATCACCGCGCTCGCGGCCGTGTTGCACTACTTCTGGAAGGTGAAGCTGGACGCCACCTACCCCATCTACTACGGCATCGGCGTCGCGAGTCTGCTGGGAATCCGGCTATGGCGTAACTATGGCCCCAAGCCGGCATCCTAGATGTTGTAGTCGTAGGGCACCCCTTTACGGGGTGCCGGTGCCGAGGCCGGCCTTGACAGAACACGACCGTTTCAGGGATAACACTCAAGTCATGAAGAACGCGTGGGCATGCTCGTGTTGTTGCGTCGGGGGTTCCTCCGACGCCTGTCGCGCTGTGTCCACATAAGCCCTGGTCTTTCCTGAAGCCAGACGGCTTCAAAGTTCTCAGCCGATTCGAGGCCCGGAGGTGAAAACCTTCGGGCCTTTTTGCGTTTGCAGGTCGTGGTTTTGTAGGGCGCCCCTTTACGGGGCGCCGGGGAGAAGTAGATGAAGGTATTCCGTTCCGCTTTCGCCGCGTTGCTCATCGCGACAGCTTTCGCGGCCTCGCCCGCCGCGCAGGCGCCGTCGCCCTCCGGCCTCTGGGACGCCGCCGTCGTCGTCGGCGGCTTGGAGATCCCGTTCCGCTTCGAGATCAGCGGCACCGGGCCGTCGGTCAGCGGATGGTTCTTCAATGGCGACGAGAAGGTGGCCTCCACGGGAGGGAAGTTCGAGAACGGGTCGCTCGTCCTCAACTTCGATCACTACGCCACGTCGCTCGAGGCGACGCTGGTCAACGGCCGGTTCGCCGGGACCTACACCCGCACCAATGGCTTCTATCCGTTCTATGCCAAGCGCTTTGCGCCGTCGCCCGCGTTCCCGAATGAGGTGCCGGCCATCGACGGCGTCTGGCAAATCGGCGGCGTGAAGAGCAACAAGGGCGAGGCCGCGTGGCGCCTCATCGTGCGGCAGTCGGGCGCGGAAGTGACGGCGGCGATCCTGCGTGTGGATGGTGACACCGGCGCGCTGGCCGGGACGTTTCGCGACGGCAAGTTCGTGGTGAGCCACTTCTCGGGTGCGCGTCCGCTGGTGCTGGAGCTGACCCCGGCCAGGGACGGCAGCCTCGAGATCGTGCGGAACCGCCAGGAGCGCATGGTGGCGGTGCGTGCCAGCGAGGCCAGGCTGAAAGACGTGCCGGAGCCCACCGACCCCTCGCGCCACTCGAGCGTGAAGGACCCGACCGAGCCGTTCAAGTTCAGCTTCCCCGACGTGACCGGGAAGATGGTGTCGAGCACCGATGAGCGCTTCCGCGGCAAGGTCGTGATTGTGAGCATCAGCGGCAGCTGGTGCCCGAACTGCCATGACGAGGCGCCGTTCCTGGCGGCGCTCTATCGCAAGTACCAGTCGAAGGGACTGGAGATCGTGTCGCTGTCGTTTGAAGAGGACGCCCAGCGCGACAAGGGCTATCCGCGGCTGCTGGCGTTCAACAAGCGCTACGGCGTCGAGTACACGGTTGCGCTGGCAGGCGAGCAGGCGGACGTGGCGGAGAAGGTGCCGCAGATCCACAACCTCAACTCGTTCCCGACCACGATCTTCCTGGGCCGTGATGGCCTGGTCCGCGGCGTCCACGCCGGCTTTGCCGGCGCGGCCAGCGGGGCTTTCCACGAGAGTGCGAAGGAAGAGATCACCGCCACGGTGGAGCGGCTGCTCGCGGAAACCACCTCATCGCGCGCGAAATAACGTGGACGAGGTTTGGCGGATGAGGATTGGTGTGTTAGTATCAGTCTCTTCCGTGTCGCGGGGTGGAGCAGTCCGGTAGCTCGTTGGGCTCATAACCCAAAGGTCGGGGGTTCAAATCCCCCCCCCGCAACCAAACATTTCGAAGGGCTTACAGCAGGTCGCTGTAAGCCCTTTTTCGTTGCACCGGCAGTCATCCAACATCGCGCCCCTGCCCCGCGGGGGGCACTAACGGTAGCCGAACACGGGCGGGAACACGACCACCACCAGTGCCGCCCATACGGAGTACACGGGCAGATAGGCGATTTGCCATCGCTCCAGGGCGGCAAACGAGCCCCGGTGACGCAGAAAGCCCGCATAGAGCCACGCCGACCACGCCAGGTTGACGAGCAGAATGAGATTCTCGCCAAGTGCCGCGACCCGGTTGGGAGTGAAGCCAAACTCGGAGATACGGGCTGCAATCGCCCACAGCGCCACCCCATCGACCACGAGCGCGCTGACCACGAGCAGCAGTTGCAGGCCGTCGAAGAAGCCGGGCGGTGCCTCCGGGTCGCGCGCGGAGGCGGCGTAGAGCACCAGCCCAACGACCAGCGCCAGCAGCAGGTCGAAGCCGATCAGTACCTCCCGCTCCACGTTGATGGGGTTGCCGGTCCACGCCATCGTCGCCAGGAACATCAGCAACAGCACGGTGAACAGCGGCGTGAACAGCCTGGTCAGCACCGGTGCCATGTTCTCGATGACACTTTGCTTCGCCTCCACCAACCAGGATCCGATGATGACGGCCCCCGCCGCCCCGCACGGGATGAGCCAGCCGCCGACGAACCAGTCAGCCTTCATGTCGATGGCGGAGAACATCATGAAGGTAAAGCCGGTGAGGACGCCCCCACCGAGCGCGATCAGCACGTAGTAAATGGCCAGCTCGCCCGAGAACCGGACGAAGTTCATGCGCTCACCGCCGGCGAACCAGCGGCCTCGGACATAGGCGAAGCCGACGGCCAACCATAGGGCGATTGGCAGGTGCAGAATGGTCAGCACCTGGGTGTCGCTGCCCTTGGGTGCGTTGTCGACGACAACAGTCTCCCATGGGAAGGCGTTGGCGAAGACGGCCGCGGCCGCGAAGGGCAGCACGAGCCAGAGCCCGCTGAGCGCATTCCACCCACGTTTCCACATGAAGTAGACGGCAAGCAGAGGGAAGACGAACAGGCTGGCGTTGCGGAAGTAGAAAGGTGGCACTTCTTCGTCAGGGCTGAGCTGAAGCCCGAACAGCGCCGGCACCTTGACGGCCACCCCCGCAGCGACGGCAAGGCCCAGGGCGACGATCGTCTCGGTGTACGCGGCGTTCGCCGGCCGATCAGCGTCGGGGGCGATAACCAGCTGCTGCCACAGCCGCTCGGAATGCGCGCGCGCGAACTCACGTGACGGCGCATCGCGGCTGCCCATGCGCGTGACCGCGACCAGGAAAGCCTCATCCTCTGACAGGCCGGCCCCGGTGAGCGCCACCAGCTGGTCGCGGAGATGTCCCTCGAGCTCTTCCACGTCGGGACCGTGAAGGGCCTGCCGGCGGCGCAGGTGCGCCCGCCACTGCGCGATGTGCTTCTCGAGCGATCGATCGGCGAAGTTCGTCATGCCGCGCACGCCTCCAGGCTTCGACCCATTGTTCCCATCGAGAGCACGATAAAGGACTTTGTATTACGAAGTCAAGTGGTAGGCAGCCCGCGGAGGTGAACTATGGGGATATCGCGCCGGACTGCTGGGGACTTTCCCTCGACGACGCGAATTACCCCGCACCGCCAATCGCCCTTCCTCTGATGCACTGAAGGCGAAATTCCGGCCCGGAATATGCTGTCGAAGGCACTGGGGAGGTTCCCGTGCCTTTTGCATTCCTGTTGATCCTCACGTTGTTGACGGTTCCGCTGGCCATGCCGGCGGGCCACTTGGGCCGTTCCGAGGGGAAGACGACGCCGTATTCGCTGGCGCCCGCGCCGTTCTCCGGCCAGATGCCGGACGGGTGGGTCTCCAAGAAGCAATCAGCCCAGACCACGATTTTCAGCGCACCGGCCGGCACGGCCGAGGCGGAAGCGTCGATTTGGATTCGTCTCGCCCCGCTGGTGTCGCAACCCGACTGGGGCATCGACGACTACGTCGCCGACGTGCAGCGCGCCAACGCGAAGCTGGCCGGCATCGAATGGGGCGCCGTCGATCGGAAGCAGACCGATGACGGCCGCGCCATCCGGGTGCTGACCGGCGGTTGGTCGAGCACGACCACCGCCGGCGCGACCACGCGGGCACGGGCGTTGTTCATCTTCGCCGAGTTCCCCGACTACATGGCCGTTGGCCAGTACTCCGCGCCGCAGGCGTTCTTCGACAGACTGTCTTCCGGATTCGACGTCATCTGGAACAGCCTCACTTACGGCGGCACGTCGGTGGCTGCGGCCCCGCCTGCCTCGGGAAGGCGCACCGCGTTCACGATCGAGTCTCCAGCTTACGCAGGCGAGATGCCCGAAGGTTGGGTCACACGACGGTCCGACAACGTCACGGTCATCGAGGGGGCGAAGGGCACCGAGGCCTACGAGATGACCATCCGCCTGTCGTTCTTCGACAAGGCGCAGAACACGCTCGAGGGCATGGCGTCGAGTGTCCGCGCGACGCTGTTGGAACTCCCCGGCTCCACCGTTCACCCCGCCGATCTCAAGGCCACGTCGGAAGGGCGCCCGGCGCGGGCGCTGGTCGCGGACTATACAGGTAAAGACTCGTCGAACCGATCGGGCCCGTTCCGCCAGGTCCTCGCCATCGTCCAATACGACGACCACCTGGTCGTGCTCGGTTATTCGGGTCCTGCATCGCTGCACGATAAGTACGCCGCGGCGTACGAAATGGTGGGATCAACGCTTCAGGCGCGGCGGTCGTCCACTGCCTCTCGGACCGCGGGGCAGCCGAAGGCCCAGGCGCCTACGGTGACCGCGGGGACGACCAAGCAGTTCAGCGACGCTACATTCGGCATCGCCTTCGAACTCCCGGCGACCTGGACCTATCGCGTCAACGCGGCCAAGGACTACGTCATCGAAGGACCGAAGGGCACCGAGGCCTACGAACTGTCGGTCGTGCTCCAGTTCGTGACCAAGGCGGCGAATCCCAAGTCATCGGCGACGGCCCAGGCGCAAAAGCTCGTGGATCAGATCAAGGGCGCGCCCAACGGCGTAATCAAGACGAGCGAGATGCTCACCATCGGCGGGCAGGAGGCCCCGTACTTCGTCGCGACCTACACGGCCGCGGACTCCACCGGCGCCAAGACGCCGTTCGCCCACACCCAGATCGTGATCGACCACGGCGCCTACTACTATCTGGTGAGCTATTCCGGTCCCGCGAAGATCTACGAGAAGTACACGAGCGCATTTGAGGGGATGGTTGGCACGTTCCGGTTCACGCGGTGAGCGGCCCGGAAGCAAATATGAGCATCGCCGTGGTCTAAGCAGGTAACGCAGTCGCCGTTCCGGACCGATTCTTCGCCTGACGTCGCTTCCAGGGACGGTATCGGGCTTGCAGTTGTCGTGGCATGCGTTCCATGTGCTTGTCATTGACAATGGCCGTGCTGGTTATCGTCGCGGGGTGCGGCAAGGACACGCCCACCGCGCCAACGCCGACACCCGGAGCCGCGATCGGGCTGAGCGGGAATCTTGCCTTCGGCAATGTCACGGTCGGGACCACGGCGACGGCGGCCTTGACGATCACGAACACCGGCTCGGCTGAGCTCACCGTCACCAGCATCGGCTACCCGGCAGGGTTCAGCGGCAGCTGGGCCGGTGGCTCGATTGCCGCCGCGGCGTCGCAAATCGTCAACGTGACGTTTGCGCCAACGGCCGGCTCCGCCTACACGGGAACCATCACCGTGAATGCCAATCAGACGAGCGGGACCAATACCATTTCGGTATCAGGAACGGGGACGGTATCGCCCACGTTTACGCTTTCGGGTCTCGTCACCGAGTCGGCTCCGACGACCAGCACCGTATTGGCAGGCGTCACCGTGACTTTCGTTGACGGCGTCAACCAGGGCAAGTCGGCCGCCACGGGCGCCGATGGCCGTTACCAGATCACGGGCGTGTCGAACGGCGGCTACACCGTGAGCGCGACGCGGGCCGGGTATGTGAGCGCGGCGCTGCCGGTGGGCATCGACGGGAACACCACGCTGAACATCCGGCTCGATCCGGTCGGCCCGCGGACCAGTTTTGGCCCAGGGCAATACCGCGTCAACACCGACATCCCGGCCGGGCTCTATTACAGCGACCCCGGACACGGTTGTCGCTTCCAGCGTCTGCGCGGCTTTGGCGGCACGTCGAGCGAGGTGATCACCACCACGCAGGTCAACTTTGACGCCGGCCAGTGGATCGTGCAGTTGCTGACTGCCGACGCCGGCTTCGAAACCGAGTCCTCGTGCGGAGCCTGGTTCACGACGCCACGGCGCGGTCTTCAGACCGTCATCTCAGCCGGGTCGTGGGTCGTCGGGATTCAAGTCACGGCAGGCACCTATCGCGCCGAGAACAGCGGGCTGGGCTGCGAATGGCAGCGCCTCGGCAACTTCACCGGGAGCTTCGACGCCATCATTGCGAGTGGGTTCGCGAGCAGCGCCGGCCCGCAGTTGGTCACCATCGCGGCCACCGACACCGGGTTCAGCACCACGGCCGATTGCGGGTCGTGGCTGCGAACGACCGCCGCCACCGCGGCCGTGCCCGTGAAATGACCGGCCGGCCTGCCAGGGAGGCTTCGCGGCGCTCTTGTCAGGGATGCGACTGGTTGTATTCAGCCAGCCACTGCCGGCTCATGGTGCCCATGTCGCGGGTGTTGGACTCGACCCAGTACCGCCCGGTCATGATCATGATGACCACGCCGCCGAAGCCGATTGCCAGGAACAGCATCGCGTCTCCTACAGTCCGCTGAAGACCATCCGCCCGAGGCGGAGGGCAAGGGCGACCACGAGCGCGATGGGGACGCCGACAATCAGCACGCCCAGGGCGACGCCCCAGACGGCGGCAAACACGCCGAGCGCATCGGTCACGCCGGTGGTCCAGGACTCAAAACGACTGACAGAAGTGGTGTTGATCACAAGCCCTCCAATGACGTGCCTTGGTGAGGGCTGGGGGCCAGGCGCGGCCGCAGTGCTCAGGAAAGCGGAAGTAAGGTAATTAGTATACCCCGCCCCGGGAGTAAGCTGAAATCATGAGGTTGCTGCTGCTGACCGTTGCGGTCGCCCTGTGCGGCGGACTGGTGTCCGCGCAGGAGAAGCCGGTCCCGAAAGACTCCACGCGACTCTCGATCCCGGGCTGCGCCTACGACCGGCTGTTCATCGTCGACATCAGTCCCGACAACGAAATGCCGCGGACCGACATGAAGCCGGGCCGGCGCCTCCGCCTGTCGGGCCCGAAGAAGCTGCTCGAGGAAATCAAGGCGCGCGGGCGCGACATGGTCGAGATCACCGGGCTGGTGCGCAAGACAGATCTCATCGAGCAGGGTGTCGGCCTGGCCGGCGGCCGCATCCGCATCATGCCGGGCCGATCGCCGGTCGGCAGCACCGCCGGCCGCGACTCCGGTGTGAGCCAGGCCGTGATCGACGTGGAGTCGTGGCGCCTGCTGAACGCCACGTGTCCGTCGCGGTGATCGGCACCATCTACAAGATCGCGCCGGCGGGCCTGTGGCGCGAGGCGGTGGAGAAGGGCCGCTTCACCGGCTCGCCGGTGGATGTGAAGGACGGCTTCATCCATTTCTCGACGGCGGCGCAAGTCCGCGACACGGCCGCGAAGCATTTTGCCGGCGCCGCCGACCTGGTGCTGGTTGCGGTCGCAACGACCGGTCTCGACCTTCGGTGGGAGCCGTCGCGCGGCGGCGACCTGTTTCCTCACCTCTACGACGAACTGCCGTTGAGCGCGGTGCGGTGGGTGACGCCGCTGCCGCTCGACGCCGATGGGCACCATCGGTTTCCGGAGCCGCTCCCATCGACAGCGCCCGCTCGCGGGTGACTGCGGATCAGTGACGTGCGTGCCTCTCCGTGTCAGTGGCCATGTCCAGCGGACTCCACGGGATCCGCGCGGCGGCGGCGAGCAACGGCAACACCGAGATCAGGAAGCGCGCCTCTTCCGAGGCATCGCCGACGGCCATCACGATGATGGAGTACGCGGTGACGGCGATCAGGAGGTTGTACGGCGCCGCCAACAGCCGCAGCGCGGAGCCCGGCGCGCGAACCAGCGCCGTCCCGAGCGCGATCACGTTCGCCAGCAGCAATCCCGACAGGATCCAGACGGTGGGCCGATAGAAGCGAAAGACGGGGTGGTTTGGATCATGCGAGTAGATGCCGGTGCGGACCTGGATCACCAGCGCCTGCACGCGCCGGATCGCGTGCTTGATCGCGGTCACCGGATTGTGCCGCACGAACTGCACGACCGCGCGGGTCAGCCGCTGGCTGTTGTCGAAGTGTTCCCCGGTGTTGATGTTCGGATCCCGGCCCGGCGCGAGCGGGGCGTTGCCCGGTTCGGGCGCGAGGGGCACCGCGCCCACCATGGGCCAGGCCCGGATCAAGTTGAACCCGACGTGGTTGCTCCACGTGAGCTGTCCGAACCGCCACGCCTGGTGCACGTGCCAGCCACCGGTAAAGACCATCAACGGGATCAGGAACGCAATGACCTGGCGGCGCGACCGTGTCCACAACATCGCGCCGGCGCAGGCGGCCACGTAGATCACGATGGGGAAGAGAAACGGCCGGGTGAGCTCAGCCATCGTCAGGCACAATCCCGCGCCGGCGGCCAGCGGGACCCGGAGACCCGGCGAGCCCGTGCACAGGATGGTCCGCTGCAGGCACGCGACGAACAGCAGGATGAACAGCGGAAAGTAGGCGTCGGCCACCATCGGGTTGCCGGGATGGATGGCGGCGGCGCTGGTCAACAGGATCACGGCCGTGGCGAACGAGGCCAGCAGTGCGACCGGCGAGCGGCGGTTAAGCAGGATGGGAAGCAGGAAGGCGAGAGCCAGCGCGGCGGGATACGCGGTCTCGGTCATGAAGAGCGCGTCGCCGGTCCACCACACGTTCGCGATCTCGAGCAGCGAGATCACCGGGGGAATGGCCATGCGGAGGTCGCGCAGATACACCGCCACGCTCGACCACGTGGGGAAGTCCTCCGGCGCGAAGACGAACATCCACGTAGTGGCCGCGTCCGCCTGGGCATCGCGGAGGATCCACGCGGCGAAGGCCAGGTACGCAGCGATGACGGCCGCTGCCAGGTAGGGCTGCGAGGCCGGCGTCCACGGCCGCTGCCAGGACCACCGGCTCGTCAGGGGCCGCTCAGTGATAGTGTCCGTGCTCCGCCGACCAGACGCCGCCGGGCCTGGCCACGTCGGTGTCGCCGGTCAGCGACGAGATGCCGACCGCCAGGCCGGCCGCCATCAGCAGGCCCACCACCACGAGCATCACCATGTTGCCGCGGCTCTTCTGTTCCTTGAGCTCGCAGCATTTCTTGAACTTCTTGCCGCTGCCGCACGGGCACGCATCGTTTCGTCCTGCTTTGGTGGTCTGCGCCATGGTGGTCCCTTTCAACGGTCTCGGTGCCTATCCTGACCCTCCCGCGGGCCGCGGTCAAGCGGCGCGAATCGACCAGGACGACGGGGTTACGTGTGCGTGACCGAGGTCGAGGCCCGGGGCGCCGCCGGCTTTCGCACCACCGTGGCCAGCAGGTAGCCGTGCCTGCGCACCGCGGGCACGTGACGATCGAGGAACACGAATGGGGACACCAGCGCGCCGGTCACGCTGGCGAGCGGCCGGAACCAGGAGTGGCAGGCCAGGTCGAGCATCCGCAACCAGCCGGGGATGAAGAGAATGGCCGTCTCGGCGACCACTTCCAGTCCGGCCCGCTCGAGCATCTGCCGCAACGCCCGCCGCGTGTACGACTTCTCGTAGCCGTACCCGTAGATCCCCACGGCCTGCATCACCGTGGCCAGCAGCGGCCGCAGGAACGGGTCGAGACGATTGGGCACGCCGATGATGGCGCGCCCCCCGGGCTTGAGCACCCGCGTCATTTCCGCGACCGCGCGCTCCGTTTCGGCAAAGTGTTCGATCGTGCCCATCGAGTAGACGGCGTCGAAGCTGCCGTCCGCGAAGGGGAGATCGCGGACGTCGCCGACCGCGCTCGACAGGCCATCCGCAAACCCCGCCGCGGCGAACGCGTCCTGAGCCATCATCAGCGTGGGCCTGGAAATGTCCACGCCGAATGCGCGCGCCCCACGCGCATGCGCCCACACGAGGATGCGCGTGTTGCGGGCTTCGTCCCACAAGTCGGTCTTGAGGATCGAGAGTCCGTCGAGCGCGCCGAAGTGCTCGGTGAACAGGCGCTGTTCGTTGTCCGCGTAGTACCGGGTCGAGGCCGCGCCTGACAGGTCTGGAAATCGTTCACCCACGCCCGCCCAGAAACGGCGGTAGCTGGACGGCGTCATCATGGATCTTCACCTTCGACAGCCCAGGTCCACGTGCCGATGGCGATCGACAGCGGCCGGCGATCGCGGTTGTGGATCACCTCGTCGGCGACGGTAGGCGGTTCGTCGGGACGGAACTTCAGCTCGTGCGCGCCTCTGGGAAAGGTGAAGGGCGCGGTGACGTACGAGCGGCGCCCGGGCGCCACGACCAGGGTCTGCACCGGGCGACCGTCCACCAGAAGCGACACGCGCCGATCATAATGGAACGCCGCCGCTTCCAAATGAAGCGTCGCCACGATGGGGCGGGGCGTGGTGTTTTCGATGACCCATGCCGCCTCGGCGCCCATCCATCGCCACGACCACTCGACATCGTGCTCGCGCGGTGAGAATCCCGTGATCGTGCCGGTGTAGAGCGCCGGCGGCCTGGCCACGACCGCGAACACCCGCCCATCATCAAAGCTCGCGGTGACGCGCAAGCCGTCCCCCTCGGCCGGCCGGGCGATCGCTGGTGTGCGCTGCCCATCGCGCCGGAAGAGCACGTGCGTGTAGCCGTTCGCTGCGAGCTTCTTCGCCAGGTTCGGTTCGGCGCAGTCGGCAATCGCCTCGCTCAGCAGCAGGATTCGGTCGCTGGTCAGCCAGGGGATCGACGCCGCGTCCGGCGTGCGAGGCGCGCAGTCAAGAATCCGCATGGCTTCCGGCTGCTGCATGACCCACCGGTGTGCCGTCGTCGGCAGCACGTCACGCCAGAGCGCCGATGGCGGGACCGCATACTCGGCGGCGACGAGCGCCAGGAGGGCGGCGGCGGCAATCCGCGCGCGCCAGGTCGCCGACCGAAGCAGCCAATCGACGCCGATGCCGGCCAGCAACGCCGCCATGAGCTGCACCACGACACCGAATCGCGCGTAGGACCGGAACCACGGCATCACGTCGTACAGCAGCGCCGACGGCCGCACGAAGGTGAACGTCCCGATGGTCCGCTCCGGCGACAGCGAGCAGAGCAGCGCCGCGCTGGCGACAATGACGAGGACGGGAACGTGCGCGAGGGGCGCGGGCGGCCGCACGCGCACGAGCCACCGGAAGATCGCGATGAGCCCGAGCGCGACAATGCCCCAGCCAAGGCTTACCTGTTGTTCGAGCAGCCCTTGGTGGACGCCGGCGCCATCCCACACGCGCCGCGCCGTTGCCCCGAGCAGTGGATTCGAAACCGGCGGCACGAGATAGCTCCACCATTTCGCGCTGTAGCGGAACAGGTCGGCACGTGAAAATGCGAACGCAGCAGGGTCCATCTCCACGGCACTGGTAGCGAACCACGCGTAAGCCAGTCCCGCGGCCGCCACGAGCAGGAGAGTCCCGGCGGTCACGCCCAGCCGGCGTAGCGGCTGCGTTCCGGCCCGGCGAGTGCCAACCCAGTAAGCGGCTACGGCCACCGGCGTGATGGCGGCGGCGATGAAGCCCCCGTAGAAATTCGACAGCGTGACGGCCACCGTCGCGGCGCCCAGGGCCGCGACCGCGCCGGGCGTGGCGGCGTCGAGACACCGCCACAGCGCGAGGAGGTAGAGCGGTATCCATTGGGTCTGCGCGATGTGCGGGTGATAGGCGGCCTGTGCCAGGTGGAACGGGGAGAACGCGTAGGCCATGGCCACGACGGTTGCGCCCGCCGGCGAGAGCGCCAGATGCCGTGCCAGCAGGTACGATGCCGCGGCGGCCAGGGGAAAGCTGATCAGAACCAGCCAGTTGTAGGCGGCCACTGCGCCCAACGCGCGCGCGATCAGCGCGCCGGTCAGATCGGTGAGCGGCTGCGCATACTCGCCGCGAGCGAGCGGGCGCTCGAACCGCTGCATGACGGTGAAGGGATCGTGGTGGCGGCCGACTGTCTCGGCTCCGAACACGCGCTCCGACGGGGCGCGAAGAACGGGTGCGCCCAGCAGCACGGTGACGATTACCGCCAGTGCCGTGACCGCGCCGAGTTCAGCGAGCCGCCCGGACACGGGTGACCACCGTCGCGAAGATCAACACCGGGCCGGCCACCGCCCAACCGCGCACGTCACGCACGTGCGCCGCCATGCCGGCGACGGCCAGTGCGTGGAGCGCGAGCAGGCCGGTCACCTGTGTGAGCGCAAGAATGCCGAGTCCGGCGATGAAGCGCGTCCAACCGGCGGCAGCGAAGGCCGCGACCCACAGCGCCAGGTAGAGGCCGACCTGGAACGCCGGCAGGAACGCGATGGCGCCCTGCGGGTCGTCGAGCACCGCGCCGGCCTGCGGGGTGACGAGGCGCGTGTAGACGGGACCGAGCAGGAACACAAACAGCACGCCCGCCAGCATCCCCGCCGCCGCGTAGGCGGGCGCGGCCTTGCCGCCGTGGCGCCACATCGCGGCGAGGAACACGATCACCGCGCCAAGGAGCAGCTGATAGAACGCGTGGACGAGGAAGATCGGCGACGCCATCACGGCATCCGGCAGCGCCACCACCAGCAACCGCGCGATCCCGAGCGCAGTAAAGAGCGGTAGCGTGGCCAACACGCCCAGCGCCATCCGCCGCCACGTCGTCGAGTAGGCGCACACGGCGGCCAGGTACACAGGAATCAGCGGCGTGGAGATGCACTCCTGGGTCACGATAAAGGCGCCGCGCGGCGTCGAGAGCACGTTCGACGCCGCCTGGGCGCTGACCCCGATGCCGCCGAGGATCGCCGCGGCGGCGCTGGCGATGACGCCGCCGAGCGCCAGCACCTGCGGACTCTCGAGATAGAGCGGCGAGGTGGCGGCAAACGCGATCAGGAAGATCGCCGTCAGTACGATGAACCGGTGTGATGGTTGCAGCGCGGGCCGGGCCGTCGCCAACGGCGATTGGAATCGCGAGATGACCAGGTGCTTGCCGGAAGAGCCTTCGGCGAGCCGCATCCAGGTGAACACGTAGCCGGCAATGGCCAGCGTGAGTACGGCGGGCCAGATGTAGACATGCAGTGCGTCGAACCAACCAGGTGACGCGACGACGAGGCCGAGTGTGCCGATTCGCAGCGTGTTGAGGAACAGGATCAGCGCGATGCCGCCGGCCGCGCCCGCCAGCCGCGCGCGCCACCGTACCGGATAGGCGAGCACGGCGCCCACGCAAAGGGCCAACGCGTCAGCCCCGCTGCACGCCAGCGTGACCACCACCGGGAGCGCCGGTGTCCCGAATAGTCCCACCGCAAGCGCACCTTGAACGCGCGTGAGCGGCAACACGACATGCGCTTCGGTCCAGCCCAGGCGGAGCACACCGAACAGACCAAGGCTACCGGCCACCGCCCACAGGACGAACCTAAGGGCGTCCGGCGGGCGACGGGGCGTGTCCGTCTGCACGAGGAATCTCCTGGACCGACGTGGAGGTGGCACCGAGTGAGCGGCCGAGCTCCGCGATCGCCGCAAGGCTCTTGAGCCTGGTCGAGCACGAAAAGATGTCGAGGTTAACCGTGCCGGTCTCTGGCCAAGTGTGCAGAATCGCATGCGATTCTGCCAGGATCAGGACTGATGTCAGGCCCGCGCCTGGAAAGTCGTGGGAAAGCGCCTGCACGACCGTCGCGCCTGCATTCGTCAGCGCATCGACAAAGGCCGCGGTGATCGCCTCCGGTGCCAAGGCTGCGATGGCGCTACATCCCAACAGATCAACGGAATACAGCACCGGCTGGTCATGGGAACCCATCTGTAGTAATCAGACCGTATCAGGGTAAGGGCAAACTGTGCAAAAAAGCACAGCCCAACATAACTCGCAAGCTGTAGTGTGCCAGCATGGTCCTTGGGGAGACTTCACATATGAGACGCATACGCAGGCATTACCCGGTTTACGGTGCAATCCTCGCGCTGTCCTTCGGCTTCTTTGGCGCATCCCCGGCTCTGGCGCAGACGGCTCCGTCGCTCGGCAACGCATCGACCTTTGCCGTGCTGGCCGGATCGACGGTCACGAATACGGGCTCGAGTGTCATCGCCGGAAACGTCGGCGTCAGCCCGGGCGCCGCCATCACCGGGTTTCCTCCGGGGACCGTTTCGTCCGGTGGCACGACCCACGGCGGCAATGCCACCGCGGCCGCGGCTCAGGTCTCCCTCACCGCCGCCTACACCAACTTGGCTGGCCAGGCCACCACCGCGAACTTGACAGGGCAGGACTTGGGAACGGTGGGGGCGCTCAGTCCGGGTGTGTTTAACTTCGACACCTCGGCTCAGCTCACCGGCACCCTCACGCTCAACGCCGGGGGGAATGCCGACGCGGTCTGGATTTTCAAGATTGGAAGCACGCTTACGACGGCCTCCAATTCGGTGGTCTCCGTGATCGGCGGCGGTTCCGTGTGCAACATCTACTGGCAGGTCGGCAGTTCGGCCACCCTCGGGACCACGACGAAGTTTGCCGGGAACATTCTCGCGCTGACGAGCATCACGATGAACACCGGCGCCACCAATTCGGGTCGGGTGCTGGCGCGCAACGGCGCTGTGACGCTGGATACCAACACGGCCAGCGCCGCGGTGTGCAACGTCGTGGCGCCGCCCGGAACGCCGGGAGTGACGCCGCCGGTGGGCTGCCCGGTCATTGGATTCACCCCGGCAACGTTGCCCAACGGCGACGTCGGATCGCCCTATACCGTGCAATTCGCCGGGAATAGCGGAACGGCGCCCTACGTTTTCACCGCGGTTGCCAGCACGCTGCCCGCGGGCCTGACCTTCTCGTCGACGGGCCTGCTGACGGGGACGCCGACCTCGTCCACCACCCAGACATTCGTCATACGGGCAACCGACACCGTCGGGTGTTTCACCGATCGCCCGTACACCATGGCCTTCGGCACCGCGGTGCCGACGCTCCCGCAGGTCGTCTTCGTCCTGCTCGGCTTGGGTCTGACGTTGCTCGGTTACTTCCGGCTGCGGCGGCCAACATCACTTCGCGGATGACGGCATAGCTGACCCGGGCCGGTTCAACTGGCCCGGGAAAGCTGCTCCACATCGAAGTCCCACACTTGGCGCGCCACGACCGGGCGCCATTCCCACCAGCGCTTGGGCGCCTCCGCCAGCTGCGCGACATGGGGTTGGATGGTGGCGCGATACCCTGCCAACATTCCGTCTTCGATGAGCGGCTCGAGCTGGTGCCTGAACCAGTGCTGTTCGCCGCACGGGGCCACGAGCGGCACCGTCGCGTCGAGGTCACCCACGCCGACGAGCGCCCGCGCCACGTAGCTCCTGAAGGCGAGGCGCCAGTCATCGCGCAGCAGTTCGCGCACATCGCGGCCGACCAGGCTCGACTCGGTGCAGCGGAGTGCGCGGCAGAAGCCGTTGTTGGCGCTCACGATCCGCCAGCGCTCATCAATTTGATAGACGGGAAGGGTCTTCTCCATGCCCCGGAAACAGCACCGGTTGTGCCAGCTTGAATAGCGATAATTGCTGGGAAATCAATCGATTTGGCCCGTCCGCCCAGTGTGCGCGGTGGGCGCTGCACAACATCGCACAGCCTTAACAACGTCGCACAGCCTTAATTGCCCGGAGACCTTGACAAAGTGGTATCCTAGGGTTTCGTTCTCTACGCCTGCCAGCGTCTATCCAGCGCCGACGGCCTCAGGGCAGCGCTGGGGAATTTCCCAAACCTGCCACAATCACTCGATGGATGACGGAGTCTCACGTGGCACCAATGAACGGTACGATCAAGCGGCTCGTTAGCGACAAGGGTTTCGGTTTTATCCTTGCCAGCGACGGCAACGAATACTTCTTCCACAACAGCGCCTGCACTGACACTCGTTTCGACGAGCTGCGTGAAGGCCAGAACGTGACGTTCGAAAAGGGCCAGGGCCCCAAGGGTCCCCGCGGCGAAAACGTCAAGGTCGTCTAGTCGGCCGGGCGCAAGCCCGACGGCCTAGCGTCCTCACTGCTACCATCCGAGCGGCCGGTTATCTAGCGATGTTCCGGCTGCTCTCGTTGGACTTCTGTCCGGCGCGCTCAGGGTTTCGATCCTGAGCGGCTGATTTCTCCTCTAAATTCCCCCTCATTCCTCCCGTAACGCCACCATCGGATCGATGCGCGCGGCGCGTCTCGCGCGCAGCACCCTCGTCGCGTCACCGCGGTCGAAGGTGGTGTCAAAGCCAAGGGCCTCGAGCTGCTGTTGCCGCGCGAGGCCCTCGTCTTCGTTCCAGTGAATCAGTCGAACGGTCGCCACCGTGGTGAACCGTGGATGTTTATTTGAGCGTGGCCTTCACGGTGATCGTCGGGACGGCGGCAAGGGCGCGTTTGATGATGCAGCCCACATTGGTCTTCTCGACGTGCTGTTGGAATACGGCGTTGTCGACGTTCGGAACCACCGCAGTCACATTGAGCTCGATCAGATTGACCAGGAAGCCCGTGTCGTCCTTGCCCAGGTGGACGTCGGCGCTGCTGTGCACGCTGGTGGCGGTGAAGCCGGCCTGGGCGAGCGAGTTGGCCAGGGCCATTGAGTAGCAGCCGGCCAGCGCTGCGCCGATCAGTTCCTCGGGATTGGCGCCGCTCCCGTTTTCAAAACGTGTCGCGAATGAGTAGTTGCCCTCGTAGGCGCCGCTGCCCAGCTTGACGCGGCCGCCGCCGCCCTTGAGATCGCCCTTCCACTCTGCTTCTGCCTGACGTGCCATGAGTCCTCCTCAACAGTGATTCTGAGAGAGGCAAGCGTATCAGAAGCTACTTCTTCTCGACGTCCTTGATGATGAAGAGCATTTCGCCGGGCTTGATCAGTCCGAGCTCGCGGCGGGCTTGCTCTTCGACGGCGCCGGGGTCTTCGCGCAAGCGGCGGGCCTGTTCACGCAAGTCGGCGTTCTCGGCGCGGGCGCGTTCGAGCGACCGTTCGAGCGCGGCGTATTCAGTCCGTGCCTGGAGCAGGGCGAGCAGGCCCTTCTCGCCGGCGATCGCGTCGACGACGATGACGAGGGTGAAGAAGACGAGGGCGTGGCGGAGGAGGCGGCGTCCCCGGCTGGCGAGTGTCGCCTTGACTGCCACGACCGGTGGCGTTGGCGGCGGTTGGGTAGTTTCGCTCTCGGTCATCGGCTCGGCGTACTGTCGCGCGCGGTCCGCTCCGGTTTGCTGTCGCGCAAGTAGTCCTCGAGTGCGCGAATCAGCACCGTTCGAAGATCGGCCCGCTCGTCCATGGCCCGAATCTTCGCGGCCCGCCAGAGCTCCCCAGGGAGCTCGACGGTTGTTTTCACCGTGTCGCTGTCAGTCCGTCGTGCCGCCACTACGGGATGCAGTGTATCTACCAGCGCGGCAGAACGGCAAGATGTAAACACGGTGATGTTCCTGCACGTTTTTACACGAAGCTGGTTTCACATGCAAGCATAAATACGTTTATACGGTTATACGGGTCTAAATGAGTCCGCACACCCAGGGATAATCGGGGTCAGGTCAAGAAAATCACTGCTGGGGATGGCCGGGGACAGGGCTCGCCTGGGGAAGATTCGGGAGAACCTGACGATTTGCCGCCATTGACCTGTCCCTATTCATCCCGAAGTGTGATTTTCTTGACCTGACCCCAAATGGAGAGACTGGTGCTGGTGTGGACGACGTGGCCGGCGGATGGCGACGCGGATGGGTTCGCGCGGACCCTGGTGGACGAGCGGCTGGCGGCGTGCGTAAGCGTGCTGCCGCCCATGCGGTCCACTTACCGCTGGCAGGGAGCCGTGGAAACCGCGGCCGAACGGCAGGTGCTGATCAAGACAAGGGCCGCCAACCTGGCGGCCCTCGAGAAGCGAGTGCGGGAACTACACCCGTACGAGGTGCCCGAGTTTCTCGTGCTCAACATCGACGCGGGGAGCCCCGCCTATCTGTCCTGGCTGAACGACAGCCTAGCCTAGCGCCTGCGCCAGGTCGGCCTGCAGATCCTCAACGTCTTCGATGCCCACGGAGATGCGGATCAACCCGTCGGTGATGCCTAGCATCGCCCGGCGCTCGGGCGGAACCGACGCGTGCGTCATGATCGCCGGGTGTGAGATCAGCGTCTCGACGCCGCCGAGGCTCTCGGCCAGCGCCATCAGCTTCAGGTTATTGAGCACGCTCTTGGCGGCATCGAGCGAACCGACGTCAAACGAGATGAGGCCGCCGAAGCCGCGCATTTGCCGCTGGGCCAGGGCATGGTGCGGATGCGAGGCCAGTCCGGGATAGATCGTCCGCTGGACCTTCTTGTGGCCGGCCAGGAACTCGGCGATCACCTGGGCGTTCGCATTGGTCTTCTCCATGCGCACGGTCAGCGTCTTGGTGCCGCGCAGGATCAGCCACGAATCCATCGGCCCGAGGATGGCCCCCGCCGCGTTCTGCACGAACTTCATCCAGTCGACGTCGTCCTGGTGCTTGAGAATGACGACGCCGCCGACGCTGTCGCTGTGGCCATTGAGGAACTTCGTGGTGCTGTGCAGCACGAGGTCGGCACCGAGCGTCAGCGGGCGCTGGATGTAGGGGCTCGCGAACGTGTTGTCGACGACCACGCGCACCTGTTTCGCGTGCGCGATCTCGCTCACCGCGGCGATGTCGGTGATGTGGAGCATCGGATTGGTTGGGGTCTCGATAAACAGGTACTTCGTGTTCGGCTTGATCGCCGGTCCGACCAGTTCGGGCTTCGAGGTATCCACGTAGGTGAAGTCGAGGCCGAACTTCCGGCGGACCCGCTCGAACAGGCGGAAGGTGCCGCCATAGGTGTTGTCGCTGACCAGCACGTGGTCGCCCGACTCGAGGCGGGTGAGCACCGCGTCGATGGCGGCCATGCCCGAGGCGAAGGCAAACGCCGCCGAGCCGGCCTCGATGGCCGCGATGTTCCGCTCGAGCGCCATCCGCGTCGGGTTCTGGGTGCGACCGTACTCGAAGCCGGCGTGCGGCTGGCCGAGGCCGTCCTGCACGTAAGTGGACGTCTGGTAAATCGGCGTGATGATGGCGCCAGTGGCCGGGTCGGGTTCCTGACCGGCATGAATGCAGATGGTGCTGAAGCGAGCGGTGTCGTTGAGTTTCATGGAGTGCGTTCGCTGACTGTGGGTCTGCCGTATGACTTGATTGAAGTCTGTGTGTAAATTCGTGCCTGGTCTGTGGCGGTTCCGTACCTGTGGCCTTAACGATACTCTGGTATGATTTTCGCGCGCAATTGCCGCCCGCCGTCCGGCGTCGCGGCGCCGACGCGCCCCATGAGTGCTCCTGTCCGTCCTGCCGCATTGCTGCCCGGCGACGCGCCGTCGCGGTGGCGCGTGTGGCGCGCGTGGCTGTTCCGCACGTTCCCCGGCCGCGCGCTGGTCCTCGGCCTGGCGATCAAGGCCGTCACCTGGCCGCTCGGCGTCGCGATGGCCCTGCCGTACGCCCTCGACGCCGTCGACATGGTCGGCAGCCTGGCCCTGCTGTTCGCCATTGCCTACGGCATTACCCGCCTCGCGGTGTGGGCCAAGCGGCGGCTGCTGTGGCGGGTCCGGCGCAAGCTGATCCTGTCGTACGTGTTCGTGGGCGTGGTGCCGGCCCTCCTGGTGATCACGTTCTTCCTGCTGGCGGGCTTGATCCTGCTGTTCAACGTCAGCTCGTACCTGGTGCAGTCGCGCGTGCGCTCGCTGACCGACCAGGCCCGGTTCCTGGCCCAGACCGCGCAACTCGAGGTGCAACGCAGCGCCACCGCCGCAGCCGTGGCGGAGGCCCTGGAGCGGCGGCAATCGAGCACCGAGACGCGCTATCCATTTCTCTCGCTGGCCGTGGTGCCAGTGGACGGCCTGACCTGCAAGGTGGAAGCGTCCCGCGCCGCGCGCATCCCGCGCACGCTGCCCGCCGCCCTGCCGATCAAGGCGGGGCCGTGGACGCACCTCGCGGTGCCGACAACGCTCCCCACGTGGGTCCCGTGCGACGGCTTCGCCGGCATCATCGCCTTTGACGTGCCGCCCAGTGTCGACACGCCACCGAAGGAAGGCGGCACCCGCCTGGTCATGCGCGCCGTGGCCCTGCCGGAGGTCAGCAACCCGAACTGGGCCGTGATTCTCGACATGCCGCTGTCGTTGACCATCGAGCAGCGCATTCTCGACGAAACCGGGATCCGCATGGGCGAGGTCACCGCCTTCCTGACGGAAGGGCGCAAGCCGAGCCTCGGACGGTACTTCGAGGACCGGCCACCCGATCCCCAGAACACGCCGATCTTTTCGCCCTCGACCCAGCGCTGGGTCGCGTTCCTGGACTTCTCCGACTGGACCACCGGCCGGACCGAAAGCGCCTCGGTCGCGATCCTGATCAACGTCTGGGAGATCTACAAGCGCATCTCGGTGGTCTCGCAGGCCGGGCTCGGCAACATGAACTTCGGCCAGCTGCTGCTTACGGTGCTGGCGGTGATCGGCACGTTGTTCCTGATCATCCAGTTCGTCGCGCTGGTGATCGGCTTCGTGCTGGCGCGGCAGATCACCGGCGCCGTGCACGACCTGTTCACCGGCACGCAGCACGTGCGCGCCGGTGACTTCGGCCACCAGATCCCCGTGCGCGCCCGCGACCAGCTGGGGGAGCTCGCCGAGTCGTTCAACCTGATGACCGGCGAAGTGACGACCCTGCTCGGCGAGATGGCCGAGAAGGGGCGCATGGAGCAGGAGATGTTCGCGGCGCGCGAGATTCAGCAGAAGCTGCTGCCCGCCGGCCCGCTGCGCGTCACCGGCCTCGCCATGTCGGCGTTTTGTGAACCGGCGCGCGAAGTGGCCGGGGACTACTACGACTTCCTGCCGATTACGGACACGATGACCGGCGTCCTGATCGCGGACGTCGCCGGCAAGGGCCTGGCCGCCGGCCTCTACATGGCGCAGCTCAAGGTGATCGTGCAATCGCTCGCGCGTCTGCATCACGAGCCGAAGGAGTTCCTCTCAGCCGTGAACAAGGTGGTGTCCGCCAATCTCGACGGCAAGAGCTTCATCACCATGCTCTATGGGGTCATCGACGTCGAGCGGCACGAGATGACGTTCGCGCGGGCCGGCCATTGCCCGCTGATCCACGTGCCAGCGGACCAGCCGCCCGGCCGCCGCAAGGCGAGGATGCTGGTACCGGACGGCCTGGTGGTCGGCCTGCAGATCGACGACGGCACGATGTTCGACTCGCTGCTGCAGGAGCAGACCATCAGCCTGGCGCCGGGCGACCTGGTGGTGTGGTTCACCGACGGCATCTCCGAAACCATGAACGAGGCGTTCGACTGCTTCGGTGAGCACCGGCTGGCGCAGGTGGTCGAGCAGTACGCGCACCTGCCGTTCGACCAGCTGCGCTCGTACATCCTCGCCGAACTGCGCGCCTTTGCCAGCGGCGCCGACCAGCACGACGACATGACCATGATCCTGATGAAGATCGAGCCGGCGACGCCGCTGCCGCCCGACGGCGCGGCAGCGTCGCTCACCCCAGGGGAGCCGGTCTGATGGAGAACGGCCTGACCGTCATCTTCCGGACCCAGTCCGACATCGAGGCCAACGTCGTCGAGGCCTTGCTCGACAGCCACGGCGTCGAAACCATGCGCACGGCCGGCCCGGCCCCGGGCCTGTTTCCGTTCTCGGTCAATCCGCTGGGCGAGACGCAGATCGCGGTGCGCGACATGGACGCCGCCGAAGCGGTGCGGATTATCGAGAGCCATCGCGAGCAAGTCGGCGGCGGCATCGTCGTGCCGTTGCCGCAGGAGCTCGACGCGCTCGAGGCGCGGGTCGCCTATCGCTTCCGCGATCGCGGGCTGCTCGAACACGCGCTGACCCACAAGTCCAAGGCCCACGAGGATCCGAGCGGCGGCGTCGCCGACAACGAATCGCTCGAGTTCCTGGGGGACGCGGTGCTCGGCCTGGTCGTCTCGGACGCGTTGTTCCGCGCCTTCCCGTCCTACTCGGAAGGGCAGAAGTCGAAGATCAAGGCGAACCTGGTGTCAACGGCGTCGCTCGCGGAGATGGCCGAGTTGATGGGCCTTGGCGATCACATGATCCTCGGGCGCGGCGAGGAGAAGACCGGCGGCCGCCGCAAGCAGGCGCTGCTGGCCGACACCTGCGAGGCGGTGATCGCGGCGATCTACCTGGACGGCGGACTCGAGCCCGCCCGGCAGTTCCTGATGCGCGAGCTGTCCAGCCAGATCGAGGAGGCGCGGCAGCCCGAGTATTTCGGCCGCGACCACAAGTCGCGCCTGCAGGAACGGCTCCAGGGGCTGGGCCGGCCGCTGCCGTCGTACCGCGTGTCCGGCGAGATTGGCCCCGACCACCACAAGCTGTTCCACGTCGAAGTGATTGTCGGCGACGAGGTACTGGCGCACGGCGCCGGACGCACCAAGAAGGACGCGGAGCAGGAAGGAGCCCGGCTCGCGCTCGAGACGATCACCAGGGGTGTCACTGGACAAGCCTGAAGGTTTGTCCCCACAATTGGCGTCATGTGCAGGAACATCAAGACCCTCTTCAACTTCGATCCGCCGGCCACCGATGACGAGGTGCGCGCCGCGTCGCTGCAGTTCGTCCGCAAGCTGAGCGGCTTCAACGCCCCGTCGAAGGCGAACGAGGCGGTGTTCAACCAGGCCATCGACGACGTGGCCGCGATCGCGCGGCAGCTGGTCGATCAACTGGCAACCAACGCGCCGCCGAAGAATCGGGACGAGGAAGCGCTGAAAGCGAAAGCGCGCTCCGCCGAACGGTTCGGCGTGCGCGCGTAAAATCATCCAATCACCAAATCACGAGATCATCAAATCAGTCGATCTCGATAATGCCCCAGTCCTTGCGATCGCCGGACACCGCGGCCAGCGCGTGCGCCGGCTCCGCCTGCGGCAGCCGCGCCATCGCATAGGCCTGCACTTCGCGCGCGACTTCGTCCACCGACGGCGGCACCGGCCGGCAGTGCAGCCGCACCCACAACCGCATCAGCGGGTCCCCGAAGCTGTAGCGCTTCTGCCGCGACACGATCAGGTCGACGTCTTCCAGCCACGACAGGTAGTCCTTGGTCGAGCCCGGCGTGCGGTGCAGCCGGTGGGCGACCTCGGTCAGCGTCAGCGGTTCTTCTTCCGCCAGGATCTCGAGGATGGCCTTCAGGGCGCCGTAGCCGCGGGCCTTGTGGAGCCGCAGTTCGTAGCGATGGCTGCACCAGGCGGCCAGCGCGCCCTCGCCGGTGAGCAGCGCGGTCAGCGCGCTGATCGGATCGCCGCCGCGCCCGCTCATCGATGACGCCGCTTCGCCGAGCGCGCGGACGTAGGCGGCGCGGCCGTCGGCCAGCGCGCCGATGGTGCGGCCCAGGTACTCGCGGTCTTCCGCCGACGTCTCACCGGTGGGCGGCAGCATCGCCGTGACCTCGGCGGCGGTGAGCGCCGGCAGGTGGATCACTTCGAAGCGCGGATGGCCGTCGCGCAGCAGCCGCAAGGCGCGGGCGACGTAGCGGCTGGTGAGCACGAAGCGGTTGTTGCTCTCCGCCATCGCGTGCAGCATCTCGCGCAGGACGTGGCGCAACCCGGGGAAGCTCTCGAAGGTGCGGAACTCCAGCACTTCGTCGAACAGGAACGTGGCGGGCGTCTCGGTGCGCGCTCGCGCGCGGCCGATCAGGCCGAGCGTGCGATCGAACGCGGCGCGCGCGGAGGCGGCGGTGTCCTGCGGCGCCGCGGCACTCTGGCCGTTGACGCTGAACGGCGAGGCGGCGGCGAACGCCTGGTGGAAGCGCTCGGGCGTGCTGGCGGCGCGTTCGACGTCCACGTACTGGCACTGGTCGCGGCCCAAGCGATCGTTGAGCACGTGCAAGAGCGTGGTCCGGCCGGCGCCGCAGCCTCCGATCACGACGGGAATGCGTGGCGGCGTCGCGTCGAGCGCGGCGAGCACGCGGCGTTCGAGGCCGGCGTGGGGAGCCATCATCGGCTCGTCTCCTGCATGGGGATGCGTACTCCGTGTTGTCGCGCGGTCTCGATCGCTTCGGGATAACCCGCGTCGGCGTGCCGCACCACGCCCATGCCGGGATCGCACGTCAGCACGCGGGCCAGGCGGTCGTCCGCCTCGCGCGTGCCGTCGGCGACGATCACCATGCCCGCATGAATGGAATAGCCGATGCCGACGCCGCCGCCGTGGTGCAGCGACACCCAGGTGGCGCCGGCCGCGGCGTTGAGCAGCGCGTTGAGGATCGGCCAGTCGGCGATGGCATCACTGCCGTCGCGCATGCCTTCGGTCTCGCGATTGGGCGAGGCGACCGAGCCGGTGTCGAGATGGTCGCGGCCGATCACGATCGGCGCCGTCACCGCGCCGCTGCGCACCAGTTCGTTCAGCTTGAGGCCGAACCGGGCGCGGTCGCCGTAGCCCAGCCAGCAGATCCGCGCCGGCAGGCCCTGGAATTGCACGCGCTCGCCGGCCAGCCGGATCCACCGGCACAAGCCCTCGTCTTCGTGGAACATCTCGAGCGCGGCGCGGTCGGTGACACGGATGTCTTCCGGGTCGCCGGAGAGCGCCACCCAGCGGAACGGCCCCTTGCCCTGGCAGAACAGGGGGCGGATGTATGCCGGCACGAAGCCGGGAATCGCGAAGGCATCGCTGACGCCGGCCTTCACCGCCTGGGCGCGGATGTTGTTGCCGTAGTCGAAGACGATGGCGCCGCGTTGCTGCCACACGCGCATCGCGGTGACGTGCTTGCCCATGGCGGCGATGGCACGCCGTTGGTACTCCGCCGGATCACTAGCGCGCAAGCGCGCGGCGTCGTCGAGCGACAGGCCGTCGGGCACGTATCCCACCAGCGGGTCGTGCGCGGAGGTCTGGTCAGTCACCACGTCGGGCAGGAAGCCGCGGGCGACCAGCGCCGGCAGGAGCTCGGCGGCATTGCCCAGCACGCCGATCGAGCGCGCGAGGCCGTCGCGCGCGTACTGCTGCGCGCGCCGCACGGCATCGTCGAGGTCCGCGGTGCTGTCGTCCAGGTACTTCGAGGCCAGGCGCTTCTCGATGCGGGCCGGATCCACCTCGATGACCAGCGCGACGCCGCCATTCATGGTCACGGCCAGCGGCTGGGCGCCGCCCATGCCGCCCAGGCCGGCGGTGACCACGATGCGGCCGCTCAGCGTGCCACCGAAATGGCGGCGGGCCACTTCCGCCAGGGTTTCGTAGGTGCCCTGGAGGATGCCCTGGCTGCCGATGTAGATCCAGCTGCCGGCCGTCATCTGGCCGTACATGGTCAGGCCGCGATCCTCGAGATCGCGGAACGTGTCCCAGTCGGCCCACTTCGGGACCAGGTTGGCGTTGGCGATCAGCACGCGCGGCGCGCCGGGGTGGGTCTTGAAGATGCCGACGGGCTTGCCGGACTGGACGATGAGGGTTTCGTCGTGCGCCAGCGATCGGAGTGATCGGACGATCGCGTCAAAGGCCTCCCAGTTCCGCGCCGCCTTGCCGGTGCCGCCGTAGACAATCAGGTCCTCGGGCCGTTCGGCGACTTCGGGATCGAGATTGTTCATCAGCATCCGCAGCGCGGCTTCCTGTGGCCATCCCTGGCACGTCAGCGACGTGCCGCGCGGCGCGCGGTGTGAGTGAGCAATCGTTGTCATCTACGGTAAGGCGTATCGAAGGGGACGAACGCGAAGATAAGAAACTAAGCAGTGGTGCTTCGCTTGTCAAACTGAAAGTGCAAATTGAAATCAGTTGACAACGATGCCGGTCGCGTACTCAAGTCCGCCGTGGCGGATCAATTTGGTGATCGCATCGATGTCGGGCGCCGGCGAACGGTCATCAGTCAGCGTTGGCACCAGGTTGCGGACCGCGGCGTGCGCGCGCATCAACGGTTCGGAACTGCGCAGCGGCGCGTGAAGGTCAACGGCCTGGCATCCACACAGTACTTCGATACCGATCACGGTGGAAACCAGCTGCAAAGCGCGTTCCGCTTTCAGCGCGGCGTGCATGCTCATGCTGACGTGATCTTCTTTATTTGCCGATGTCGGAATTGTATCGACGGATGCGGGATGCGCGAGTGTCTTGATTTCGGACGTGAGCGCCGCCGCGGTGACTTGCGCGATCATCAAGCCCGATTGCAACCCTCCATGACGGGTGAGGAAGGCAGGCAAGCCGCTCAAGGCCGGATTCACGAGGCGTTCCGACCGCCGCTCGCTGATCGTGGCCAGCTGCGCCACCGCCATCACCAGCAAGTCTGCGGCCAGCGCGAGCGGCGCGCCGTGAAAATTTCCGCCAGACACCATGTCGCCGTCGGCCGCGAACACCATGGGATTGTCAGTAGCCGCATTCATTTCGATTTGTACGATGTGACGAATCCACGTCAGCGCTTCGCGGGCCGCGCCATGCACTTGTGGCGTACACCGCATGGAGTAGGCATCCTGCACGCGACCGCAATTGACGTGCGAGGCGTTGATCGCGCTCCCGTCCATCAACCGCCGCAGGTTGGCCGCTGCGGCGCCCTGTCCGGCGAACGGACGCGCGTCGTGAATGCGGGCATCGAACGGATGCATGGACCCCATCAACGCGTCGATCGACAGCGCCGCGGCCACGTCGGCGGCGCGGGCCAGTCGCTCGGCCCCGGCCAGCGCCAGGGCCAGCACCGCGGTGGACACCTGCGTGCCGTTGATGAGCGCCAGTCCTTCTTTCGGGCCCAGCACCACCGGTGCCAGCCCGGCCGCCGCGAGGGCATCGGCGCCGGCCCGTCGCGATTCGTGATCCCAGCTCTCGCCCTCGCCGACGAGAACCAGGGCGAGGTGGGCGAGGGGCGCCAGGTCGCCGCTCGCCCCGACCGAGCCGCGCGACGGCACCCGCGGATGCACCCGGTGATTGAGCAGCGCCAGCAACGCCTCGAGCGTTTCGACGCGAATGCCCGAATAACCCTTGGCCAGCACGTTCGCGCGCAGCGCCATCGCCGCGCGCACGGCGCGCACCGGCAGCGGCTCGTCGACGCCCGCGGCGTGGCTGCGCAGGAGGTTCAACTGCAGGGCGGCCAGGTCGGCTCTCTCGATCCGCGTTTCCGCGAAGTTGCCGAAGCCGGTGTTCACACCGTAGACCGGCGCATCGCCCGCGGCCTTGGCGTCCACCACGGCGCGCGATGCGGCGACCCGCGCGCGGGCCTCGGGCGCCAGCCCCACCTGTGCGCCGTCATCGGCAATCGCGAGCAAGTCGGTGAGGGAAAGTGTTGCGCCGTCCAGCAGGATCATCGGGATTATTCTGTGTCTAATCGGTGTCTAATCGGTGGCTGTTTCTGCGGCTGTTTCTGCGGCCAGTCGGTGTCGAACCCGTGGCCCTAGGATACAGTAGAGGCATGAACATCGTGGTCCTGGGCGCGCAGTTTGGCGACGAAGGCAAGGGCAAGATCGTCGACCTGATGACGCCGCATTTCTCGCTGGTGGCGCGGTATCAGGGCGGGCACAACGCCGGCCATACCGTGTACGTGAATGGCAAGAAGTTCGTGCTGCACCTGATCCCCTCCGGCATCCTCCACGAGGGTGTCAAGTGCGTGATCGGCAACGGCGTGGTGGTCGATCCCCAGGCGCTGTTCAAGGAGATCGAGGAACTGTCGCAGCTCGGCATCGAGGTCGGCGACCGGCTGCTGATCAGCGACAAGGCGCACCTGATCCTCCCGTATCACCGCGAGCTCGACGTGCTGAGCGAGGCGCGGCGGGGCGAGCGCAAGATCGGGACGACCTCGCGCGGCATCGGACCGGCCTACGAAGACAAGATCGGGCGCCGCGGCATCCGCGTCTGCGACCTCGTTGACACGCAGGCGTTGGCCGACGAAGTGCGCGAGAACGTCAGCGCGCGCAATCGGATGATCAAGGACTCCACGCTCGACTGGAAGCCGGTCTACGACCAGCTGCTGGCCTACGGTGCGCGGATGCGGCGGTGGACCGGCGACGTATCGCTGGCCCTCGACCAGGCGCGCAAGGACGGGCAGCGGATCCTGATCGAGGGCGCCCAGGGCGCCATGCTCGACATCGATCACGGCACCTATCCCTTCGTGACCTCGTCCAACGCCACCATCGGCGGCGCCTGCACGGGGCTCGGCATCCCGCCCAAGGCCATTCACGGCGTGCTCGGCGTCGCCAAGGCCTACCTGACGCGCGTCGGTGAAGGGCCGTTCCCGACCGAACTGTTCAGCGGGATGGGTGACCGGCTGCGCGAAACCGGACAGGAGTACGGCGCGTCGACCGGTCGGCCGCGCCGCTGCGGCTGGTACGACGCGGTCGCGGTGCGCTACGCGGTGCGCGTCAACGGCATCGACAGCATCGCGCTGACCAAGCTCGACGTGCTCGACGGTTTCGACGCCATCGAGATTTGCACGGGCTACCAGATCGGCGATCGCACGGTGACCGAGTTCCCCTCGGACCTCAACACCGCCGGCCCGATCACGCCGATCTACGAGTCGTGGCCGGGATGGACGACGCCCACCAAGGGTGCGCGCGACTACGCGCAGTTGCCGGTGGAGGCACAGCGCTACGTCCGGCGGCTGGAAGAGGTGAGCGGCGTACCGGTCGGGATGATCTCGACCGGTTCGGATCGTAATGAAACGATTGTGCGTGACGGCAGCATCGTCGCGGAGTGGCTGCCGGCGAAGCCGTAACGCGCTACGCTTTCCGGTGCTTCTGCGCGAAGCCCTCGACCGACTGGGCCTCGTTGGTGAGGCCCCAGTCGATGCCGGCGCGATACCGTGTCGGCAAGCCCTTCGGCATTTCGAACGCTGCCCACGCCACCGCCCCGCTGCAGCGGATGGCGGTCTTGCCGTCACCCATGATTACGCGCACGCGCTGGTTGGGCTTGAGCACGGTCGGCGAGACGACTTGCGCGCCGACCGCCGAGAGGTCGACGAGCGCCGCCAGGTTGCCGTCCACCGCGACCTCGACGCCGTCCTTGATGCGGACCCGCGCCGCCCGGCGGGTGCCGCGCTGGTCGAGGGCCGGCTTCGGTGCGTCCACTGCCACCGCGGCGCCACCGCCGTGGCCGCGCTTCACGGCAACGCGGCTCTTCTCATGGTCGCGCGCCAGCACGCGCACTTCGCAGGCGGTGAGCGAGGGGTCGTCCTTGATGCGATTGATCAGCGCGGTGCCGCGCGAGGTGGCGGAAAACTCGTCCTGCATCGCCACCACCGCCGGCTTCGTGCGGATGATGTGGTCGAGAGCCTCGAGCGCATCGGCGTCGGTGAACGTCTGAACCTCGGCGCCCGGGTCGAGCCGCCCCTGCAGGGCGGGCAACGCGTCCGCGGGTCCGATCAACACAATGCGCGACGACACAGATCGCGAAGTGTACCACGGCTACAATGAGGCCGTGCCTCCGGAATCCGTGGCCTTGCAGTGCACCGGCTTGATCAAGCGCTACGGCGAGGTCACCGCCGTCAACGGATTGGACCTGACGGTGATGCGCGGTGAGTGCTTCGGCCTGCTCGGGCCGAACGGCGCCGGCAAGACGACCACCATCGAGATCCTCGAAGGCCTCCTGCACGCCGACGCCGGTGAGCTGTCGGTGCTCGGCCGGCAGTGGTCCCGCGACGCGGCGTCATTGCGGCCTCGCCTCGGCATCCAGCTGCAGGAAACGCAGCTCGCCGACAAGCTGACCGTCGGCGAAACGTTGCGGCTGTTCCGCTCGTTCTATCCCAACGGCCCGACGGTGGACGAGTTGCTCGACACCGTGGAACTGGGCGCCAAGCGTGATGCCTGGGTGTCGAAGCTGTCGGGCGGCCAGAAACAGCGCCTGTCGGTCGCTTGCGCGCTCGCCGGGCAGCCCGAGCTGCTGTTCCTGGATGAGCCGACGACCGGCCTCGACCCGCAATCGCGCCGCCAGCTGTGGGAACTGCTCGGGCGCTTTCGCGCCGGCGGCGGCACCATCCTGATCACGACACACTACATGGACGAGGCCCACGCCCTGTGCGACCGCGTCGGCATCATGGACCAGGGCCGGCTGATCGCGCTTGGCACGCCGCGCGAGCTGGTCGCGTCGCTCGGCGCCGAGCACGTGGTCGAGTTCGCGCTCGCCAGCGGCGCCACGCCGGCCGACGCCGCCCTGCGGCAACTGCCCGGCGTGCGCGACGTGCGCACACACGACACGCACCTGGCGCTGGCGACCTCCGAACTCCACTTGACCGTGCCGGCGTTGCTCGACCTGCTGCGCGCGCACGACGCGACGCTGAGCCAGTTGGGCACGCACAGCGCCACGCTCGAAGATGTCTTCGTGGCCTTGACCGGAAGGCAGTTGCGCGAATGACCCATCCGCCCTCGTCTCAGGCCAGGCCCCATCCGCTCCTCGAACTGACCCTCGCGCGGTTCCGCGAATTCCTGCGCGAGCCCGAAGCGATGTTCTGGGTGTTCGGGTTTCCGCTGATCATGACCTGCGCCCTCGGCATCGCGTTCCGCTCGCGCGGCCAGGAGCCGATCATCGCCGGCGTCGTCGAGCGGGCGGGGGCCGATCAGGTGGTGGCGGCGCTGGCACAGGCGGGCGGGTTCACCGTGCGCCGAATGGCGGAGGCCGAGATCGCCCAGGCCGTGCGCGACGGCCGCGCCTCCGTCGTCGTGGTGCCGGGCACGCCGCCGACCTACCGGTTCGACGAGGCTCGCGCCGAAAGCCAGGTCGCGCGTCTCGCGGTCGATCGCGCCCTGCAGCGCGCCGCGGGGCGCGCCGACGCGTTCACGCCGGTCGAGGCGCCGGTGCAGGCGGTCGGGTCACGCTACATCGACTGGCTGGTGCCCGGCTTGCTCGGCATGAACATCATGAGCACCGGTTTGTGGGGCGTCGCCTTCTCGATCGTGCAGGCTCGCAGCAAGAAGCTGCTGAAGCGGCTGGCGGCGACACCGATGTCGAAGACGCATTACCTGGCGTCGCACATCATCAGCCGGCTGCTCTTCCTGGCCCTGGAAACCGTCGTCATCGTCGGGTTCGCGAGGATCGCGTTCGAGGTCGAGGTGCACGGCGCGCTATGGGCGCTGGCCGTGCTGGCCCTGCTCGGCGCGCTGGCCTTCGGCGCCATCGGGCTGCTGGTGGCGAGCCGGGTCCGGACCATCGAAGCGGTGTCGGGACTGATGAACCTGGTGATGCTGCCGATGTGGGTGCTGTCGGGCGTGTTCTTCGCCTCGACCAATTTTCCCGAGGTGATGCAGCCCGTCATCCGGGCCTTGCCGCTCACGGCGTTGATCGATGCGCTGCGGGCGGTGATCAACGACGGCCGGCCGCTGACCGCGCTGATCCCGGAAATGGCCGTGCTCGCCGCCTGGGGCAGCGCCTCGTTCGCGCTGACGCTCAGGCTGTTTCGCTGGCAATAGCAGCAGACACCGCTCCGCGGCGCATCGGTCGATCGGTCATGCCTCACGGTGTCTCTGGTGCCGCGTCCAGCACCTCTCGCACTTTTCGCGTCAACGCGGCCGCCGTATAGGGCTTGCTGATGAAGTGGACACCTTCGTCGAGCACCCCATGGTGCACGATGGCGTCGTCGGTGTAGCCCGACGTGTAGAGGATCTTTATCGCGCGATGGCTGGCCCCAATCCGGTCGACGAGTTCTCGTCCGCTCATGCCTGGCATGACCACGTCGGTGAGAACCAGATCGACGGGTGCGTCGTCGCGCTCGAGGAGCCGCAGGGCTTCCTGGCCGGTTCCGGCGAGGAGCACCTTGTAGCCGGCCTTGCCGAGCACACGCTGGACGATCTGGCGAATCCCGCCGTCGTCGTCGACGACGAGAATGGTCTCCGTCCCGCCGACGCCCGGCGCGGAACGCGCGATTGCGCCCGCCCGGGGCGTGCCCGAGGCCTTGGGCAGGTAAATCTTGATCGTCGTGCCTTGTCCGGGCTCGCTATAGACCCAGATGTCCCCGCCGCTCTGCTTGACGATCCCGTAGGAGGTAGACATGCCGAGGCCGGTGCCTTTGCCAGGCCCCTTGGTCGTGAAGAACGGCTCGAAAATCCGTTTCCGTGTGGCATCGTCCATGCCGATGCCCGTGTCGCTGATCGCCAGCAGAACATGTGAGCCGGGCCGAACGCCAGTGTGGGTGCGCGCGTACGACTCGTCGAGCACGACGTTGGCGGTCTCGATGGTCAGCGTGCCGCCCCTGGGCATCGCGTCACGGCTGTTGATGGCGAGATTCATGACCACCTGCTCGATTTGCCCGGGGTCTGCGTTGACGCTCGCCAGGTCCGCGTCCTGGCGTACGAGCAGCGTGACGTGCTCTCCGAGGACACGCCGCAGCATGGCCTCGGCGTCCGCCACCACCGTGTTCAGGTTGACGATGGCCGGCTGGACGATCTGCTTTCGGCTGAAGGCCAGCAATTGCCGCGTCAAGGCGGCGGCCTTGGCGCCGGCGTCGCGAATCGTGGCCAGGTCCTCGCGCAAGGGGTCGCCTTCCGCCAGGTTCTCCGCCGCGAACTCCGTGGTCCCATTGATGACCGTCAGCAGGTTGTTGAAGTCGTGGGCGATGCCGCCGGCGAGCTGCCCGACGCTCTCCATCTTTTGCGACTGGAGAAACTGGGCTTCGAGATCCTTGCGCTCGGTGATATCGCGGGCCACGCCGCTGAGGCGGATGATGTCGCCCCGCTCGTCGCGTATCGGCGCGCCGCTGTCCAATACCCAATGGGCAGACCCATCGGGCCGCACGATCTGGTATTCCTCCTCGAAACGCGGTGCTTGGCCGCGAGCACAGGCCTCGAACGCGGCCTGCACCCGCGACCGGTCCTCGGGATGGATGGCTGCCGCCCATGTGCCCGCGTCCGCATAGAAGCGGTCGGCAGGCAGTCCCCACACCTTCTCCACGGCCGGGCTGACGTAGAGAGTACGCTCCGGATTCAGCGAGATGAACCAGACGACTTCGCTACTGTGCTGGGCGAGTTGGCGGAAGCGCTCCTCGCTCTCGCGCAAGGCGCCCGTGCGCTCCGTGACGAGGCGCTCCAGGTTGTCATTCAGATCGCGAATGTCCTTCTCGATTTGTTTCCGCTCGCTGATGTCGACGGCGGACGGAATCAGCCGGATGATCTGGCCCTCGTGGTCGCGGATTGGGGCGAGCATGAAATCGATGGTGAGGTGGGCCCCGCCGGCGGCGCGTACTTCCACATCGTGGCGCACCGCCTCGCCGCGCAGCGCCCGTTCGATGTCCACGCGAATCTCGGCCTGCACCGCCGGGGAATGGGAGAACCACCACGCCTGGTCGAGCCGCTGCCCGACCATATCCTCGCGGCGTACGCCGCCGACATCGAGGGCGCTCTGGTTGATGTCCACCAGGACGCCGTCTGGGGTCATCTCGCCGACGAAGGCGGCCATGTTGTCGACGACGCGTCGGAGGCGCTGCTCGCTCTCGCGGAGGGCCCGCTCCGCCTGCTCTCGCTCCAGGATCTGGTGCAGGAGCTGACGATTGGCCTCCGCCAACGATGAGTTGATGTCGCGCAGTTTCACCTGTGCCTGGCTCAGTTCGTTGTTCCGCTGGATGGCGGCGTCGTAGGTGGAGAGCAGCAGGTTGAGGATCTGCAGGCGATCGGCGGTGATCAGGTGGCGCTGGCCGTTGAAGAAAATCTCGACCGCGAGGCCGCCCGGTTCCGCCTTTCGCATCTCGCGATTCATCAGCACGAACTGCACACGGCTCACCAGGTACCGCTCGTCGTAGGGCTTGAGGATGAAATTGTCCGCGCGGCATTCCAGCCCGCGGATGACGTCCGCCGGATCCGACAACCTGGTCACGAGGATGACCGGGACGTCACTGAGGCCGGGGTCGGCCTTGATCTCGCGACAGAGCTCATACCCGTCCATCTCTGGCATGACGACGTCGCTGATCACTACGGCGGGTCGGTGTTGCCGCGCCGACTCGAGCGCCAGCCGGCCGTTGGCAGCGTGCGCCACGCGGTATCCGCGCTGCTCGAGGATGTGTTGGAGTTGCTGGGCCTGGGTGGGACTGTCCTCCACGATCAGGATATCGACGGTCCCGTTTGGCGCTAGTGGCTCGCTGCTCACAACTCACGCTCCGCGCTGTTCTTGCGGACGATAGACACCAGTCCATCCGCGATCTTATCGGCCGGCAGTACATGACTGGCGCCGCCAAGCCTGATCGCTTCGCCGGGCATGCCGTGCACGACGGAGCTGCCGTGGTCCTGCGCAATGGTGATGGCGCCACCGTCCCGCATCGATTTCAGTTCCGCCGCCCCGTCCTTGCCCATGCCCGTGAGCAGGACGCCCACCGATCGCAGGCCGCAGACCTCGGCCAGCGATCGGAACAGGTACGAGACGGCCGGCCGCAGGCCATTCTCCGGGCCCTCTTTGGTCAAGACAATGCGGCCGCCCGCACTGAGACCCATCTGGAAATCATCGGGCGCGAGATACACATGGCCCGCCAGCGGCTGGGTCCCATACGACGCAATGTGCACCTGAAACCCGGTGGTGTGACCCAACCACTCGGCCAACCCTGGCAGAAAGCCGTGCGCGATGTGTTGCACCACCAGGATCGGCGCGGGGAAGTCCTTGGGCAGGCCAGCGAGGACGGTCTGCAATACCGGCGGCCCGCCCGTGGACGCGCCGATGCCGACCACCGTGATCTCGGCTCGCGCGGGCCTCTCTCCACCCGGGCGCGGCACAGGCGGTGTCGGGGCGAGCGGCCGCGGCCAGCGCCGGACGACCTTGACCTCAGACATCAGCTTCACTGTCTGCAGAAGCATCGCGACCCGCTCCTCGAACTGGGGATGCTCCGGACCGGTCGGCTTGGCGATGCACGCCACGGCCCCGGCCTCCATCATCTTGAACGTCGTGGCCACCTCTTGAGGATTCGAGGTGGCGGAGCAGATGACGATGGGCACCGGATAGGTTTCCATCAGGCGCCGCGTCGTCTCGAAGCCATCCAGGCCCGGCATATGGATGTCCATCACGACCACATCGGGCTTCTGCTTCGACACGAAGTCGAGTGCGGCCTGACCGTCGTCGACCGTGCCAATGACCCGGATCTGGGGGTCCGATTCCAGAAGGTGCAGGAGCAGCATCCGCAGCACCTTCGAATCGTCCACTACCAGCACCGTGATGGCGCCGTGAGACCCGTGGCGTGATGGAGGCAGTCCCATGGTCAGACCAGCCGCCGCACGGCGTCGAGCAGGTTGCCCTGATCGAAGCTGCTCTTGATGATGTAGGCGTTGGCGCCGACGTCGATGCCACGCTCGAGGTCCTCGCGCGTCTCGAGTGCCGTCACGAGCACGACCGGCAGGTCCGACAGGGTCTTGTCGGCTCGAATCCGCGCGGTCAAGTCGAAGCCGTTCAGACGCGGCATTTCCACATCAGAGACCAGCAGGTCGAAGCGTTCCGCACGCAACAGCGTGTACGCCTCCATGCCGTCCACCGCCGTTCGAACTTCGTAGCCGGCGGACTCGAGGATGCTCTTGATCAGCATCCGGGACGTGATCGAATCCTCGGCGACGAGCACGGACGGCGCGGCCGGCGGCTTGGCTTCGGAAGCCCTCGGCGCCGCCGCAACTCTCGTGGTCCGGGCCGACGCCAGCAGGTCGGCGACATGGAGAATGGGCGCCACCTGGCCGGATCCAAGCACCGTGGCGCCGGCGACATTGCGCACGCGCACGAGCGGGGGAGCCAGATGCTTGGCCAGCACTTCCTGCTCCTCCAAGACCGCATCGACCGCGAGCGCGATGCGCTCATCGCCGGAGCCGAGAACGACGATCGGGATCGGTGCGTCCGCGGCAGTGTCGCGGGCGGCAAGGGCCGGGAGCCCCAGAATGTCGGCCAACCACACGAGCGACACGGCGCGACCCCCCACCGCAATGGTGGGGCGGCCGCCTTCCACGGTCTGTATCGTTCCCGCCCGGATGCGCGCGACACGCTCGACCTGGAGCGTGGGGACGACAAATAGTCGCCCCGCCGCTTCGACCTGAATGCCTCGAAAGGTGGCGAGCGTGGTGGGCAGGACGATGCGGATGCTGGTGCCCTCGTCCAGCCGGCTCTCGACCGAGACGGATCCACCCAACCGGTCGGCCCTTTCACGCACGATGGCCAGGCCGAGTCCGCGGCCCGACAGTCGCGTGATGATCGGGCTGGTCGACACGTCAGCCTGGAAAACCAGCGCACGCGCCTCGGCGTCGCTTAAGTGGTTCGCCTCGTCGGCCTGGAGAAGGCCGCGGGCGATCGCCGATGCCTTGACCTTGTCAACGTCGATGCCGGACCCATCGTCCGACACGAGGATTTCCACTTTAGTGCTGTTCACCCGAGAGGCGGCGAGCGAGATCGTGCCGCGCGCCGGCTTGCCGCATCGGCTTCGCACGTCGGCTGTCTCGATCCCGTGATCCACCGCATTGCGGAGCAGGTGGACCAAGGGGTCTTTCATCTCTTCGAGGATGCGCTTGTCAATCTCGATCTCTTCGCCGCGGACCACGAGGTCGGCCTCCTTCCCCTGGTCGCGACAGAGGTCGCGCACCAGCTTGGGGAACTGCGAGGCGAGTGTCGCAAACGGCAGCAGGAGCAGTTTCTTGGAGTCCTCGACCAGGTCGTCCACGAGCTTGCCGATTGCATGGTGGTCCTGTTGTGCGGTTCGTGCCAGGGCCGCCGTCTGGCCTTCGATCGACTTGAGGTGCTCGGTGCTCCGGTCGAGGAAGTCGAGCAGCCTGGTGAGGCTCACCTTGGCTGCCTGCTCCGCGGGGCTGTGTGCCGGCCGATCCGCCGTCTGGCGGAGGGCACGGGTGTGCGGCTCCACTGTGGCCGATTCCCGTCGCCACGCCTCGAAGCGGCGCCCAAGCTCATGCAGGTCCACCGCCCGCTGAGCCGTGGTCAGCTTTGCGGTCAGCATCTCTTCCGCCTCGACCAACCGCGCGTCGAGCTTCGCCACGCTGATGCGGACGGTGCCGTCGCTCGGCACAGCCACTGGATCGGCGGAAGGCTCGGACGGGAACACGGCCGCTGACTCGGGCGCCGAGAGAGACGGTCCGGACCGATGGGGAGGCCACCCGGTGACCGGGGCTTCGCGGGGTGGGGCATCAAGACCGCCCAGTGCGGCGGCGATTGCGTCCACGGCGTGGTGCATCTCGTCCAGCCCCTGGGGGGTTGGCGCGGCCGCGTGCCGCCACGCGGCAAAGACGTCTTCAAGCGACTGGCAGATCGACTCGACTTCGGTAAAATCCACGGCCCGTGCCGCGCCCTTCAGGCTGTGCGCGGCGCGGTACACGGTGTCGACCACGTGCTGTCGCTCATCGGCTGAAGGCGACCGTTCCAATTCGAGCAGGCCCGACGCGATGGCCTGCATGTGCTCTTGCGCTTCGACCCTGAAGGTCGCCCGCAGCTTCCTGAGAAAGTCGTCGTCTTGGGGGGCCATGGCGTGGGTATCGTTACACCTGGTAGCGCTCGACCACCTGTGTGAGCCGCTGGCCGAGCGCGTTGAGGTTGCGGGCGGCGGTTTCCAGTTGCGTGGCGCTCGCCACGTTCTGCGTGCTGGCCTGCTTGATGCTGTCCATCGCCGCCGCTACCTGGTCCACCCCCACCAACTGCTGCTGGCTCGAGGCGGCGATCTGCGTCGCCGCCTGCGCGGCTTCGGAGACGCTGCCCGCCAGCGTCTGGATGGCCTCACCGGCCACCTCGGTGTGCCGGGTGCCCGCGTCGACGGCTTTGCTGCCTTGCTCAGTGGCGAGCACTGCAGTGGCCGTCGCCTTCTGAATGTCGCCGAGAATCGTCCGCACCTGCGTGGTGGCCTGCCGCGATTGCTCGGCCAGGCTCTTGACCTCTTGCGCGACCACCCCGAAGCCCTTGCCGTGCTCACCGGCCTTGGCCGCCTCGATCGCCGCGTTGACGGCCAGCAGGTTCGACTGCGCGGCCAGGTCCTCCACCGTGGCGATGATCTGGCCGATGGCCTGGCCCTGCTCGCTGAGCCGCCCCATGCTGGCCGCGATGGCGTCCATCTGCTGGCGAATGCGCTGCATGCCGGCACCGACGTCCTCGGTCGATTTGCGGCCGTTTTGCGAAATCTGCGCGGCCTTCTGCGCGCTGTCGGCCACGTGCTTGGCCTTCTGATTGGCCACCTGCGCGGTCTGGCGGACCTCTTCCACGGTGGTGGTGGTCTCGCTGACCGCCGCGGCCGACTCGTTGGCACTGGCCGCCAGTTGCGTCGTCGACGCGACGATCTCGCTGGCCGCCGACCCCAGCACGGACGCGCCTTCCACCAGTGCCCGGATCTGGCCGCGCAGGTTCTCGACCATGCGCGCAAAGGCGTTGCCCAGCACATCATCGGGAGAGTGTGGCGTGATGGTGGACCGCAGGTCACCAGCCGCGATGCGTTCGGCCGCCACGGCCATGGCGCGCAGAGACTCGGTCATGACGCTGAATGCCCGCGCCAGCATGCCGAGTTCGTCGTTCCGCGAGTCCGGCGCCACATTCGTGCGCAGGTCGCCCATGGTGATCCGTTCCGCGACGCCCGTCAGGTCCCGGAGCGGCCCGGCGATGTTGCGCGTTATCGCGAAGGCGGCCACCATTGCGACGATCAGGGCGGAGAGCGTACCCAGCAGGATGGTCCATTTCGCATTGCTCGCATCGGCTTGCGCCTGCGCGACCCGTGTTTCGAGCAATGCATCCTCATCGCCCTGCATGTCGCCAAGCAGGTTGCGGATTTCGTCCATGTTGGCCTCGCCCTTGCCAGCCTTCGTGGCCTGGGCAGCGGCGTCCAGGCCGCTCGCCCGGCGGACCGTGATCGCTTCCCGAGCGATCGCCAGCCGGGACTGGATGAGGGGTTCCAGCGTCGCCAGCCGGCGTTGTTGGGCTGCAGAGTCCGCCGTGAGCGAACGGAGATCCCGTACCGCCTGATCGAGCCGGCCCAACGCGTCCTGATACGGATCCAGGTAGGCATCGTCGCCGGTGATCACGTACCCACGTTGGCTTGTCTGGGCGGTCGTCAGAAGCATCAGCACTTCCGCGAGTTGTTTCAGCACGTCGTAGGTGTGTCGGCGCGCGTTTGACGCCTCGATCAATTGCGTTGTGCTCCGGTAGGACACACCTCCGACGAACAGAAAAATGACCAGCGTGAAGCCAAACCCGGCGCCGATTTTCGTTCCAACGTTCCATCGCAGCGTCATGCGGTCTCCCTCGCAGGTTGTCGATCAGATGTCCACGGTGTCGCGTACGACGATCTTCGGGTCGGCCAGGATGCGGGCCAGATCGAGGACCACCAGTCCGTCGGCCGTCACACCCTTCAGGTAGTCACTGCGGATTCCGGTGAGGGTGGGGAGGGAAGACTGCAGGCTGTCGACTGGAATTGATCGTACGCCCACGATCTCGTCGGCCAGGAGGCCGAGCTCGAGTCCGTGGCCGCGGACGATGATGATGCGGTGCAGGTCGCTCAGTCCCTTCTGGGGTAGTTCGAAGAACTGCTTGATGTCGAAGACAGGCAGGATCTGCCCCCGCACATTGACAATCCCGACAACGAACGCCGGCGTGCACGGCAGAGGCGTCAGGTGCTTCAACGGATACACCTCACGTACGTGCGGCGTCTCGACGGCGTAGCGTTCTTGGGCAAGGCGGAACTCCAGCACGTCGAGCAACGACTCCGCGACTGGAGGCGTCTCCAGTGGGCGGGCCAACGCGTGTGCGCGCGCGCGAAGGATCTGCGCCGCATCAGACATGACGGGCGGGCGGGTCTCGGGCGTCATAGCATGTGCTCCAGAGCCGTGATGGTGTCGGTGAGGCGGCCGACCGTCAGGCCGTCCGATTCCGGCAACAGCGTGTCCGGTTGTTCGCGCGCCAGGAGCCGCAGCGCCGTACTGAAATACCTGCGGGCCTCGTCAGGCTTGCCGCTGCCGCGTGCGAGGTTGCCCAACGCGAAGTGCGCCAGCACGAAGTCTGGGTCCAGATAGAGGACGCGCTCGAGCGATCGTCGAGCCTCATCCTTCGGGCCCTGCTCGAGCAGCACCGCCGCCCGCACGTAGTGCGCGGCCGCGTCCACCTTGTCGGCGGCGATCCAGCGATCGCACCACACGACCGCCTCCGCTAATCGGCCCTGATTGGCGAGCGCGCGCGCGAGCAAGGAACACGCCGCCAGATCGGGGGAGCGCCCCGCCGCCCACGCCATCAACGTGTCGGCCGCCTCATCGTAGCGGCCCTGTTGATACAGCGAACTGGCCAGCGCATGCGGCGGAGGACTCGGCTTCACCTGAGGCGGATCCGCCGGTAGTGGAGCCGGCGGTGCCGCCAGAACCGAGGCCGTGGGAATCTCGGGCACCCCAACGCGTCCCGCGCCTGGGGCCACGACGGCATTCCGTTGGTAGAGGATCACGCCCGGGAAGTTCTGAATGGCGAACTGAGGAAAGAGGGCGTGGGACGCCTCACTCGGACTGACCACGAGCCAGCCGCCGTCAACCAGCGCGTGGTGCAGGCCGTCAATCGCCTTGCGGACCTGTGCCGGTCCGAAGTACATGAGGACGTTGCGGCAGAGGATGAGGTCCATGGCGTTGGTATCGGTTGCCAGCGATGGATAAACCCCCTCCGCGAGGTTCAGGTACCCAAAGGTAACGAGCCTCTTGATCTCCGGCAGGATGGTGTGCGGCCCGCCTCCGGACTGGCGGAAGTAGCGCGCCTTCGTACTGGCGGGCGTGTTGCGGAACGACCACTCGCCGTAGGCACCGGCGGCGGCCTTTCGGAGAAAATGCGGATTGATGTCGGTGGCCAGGATCGAGACGTGCCAGTCCGGGAGATCGGGCAGCAGCTGATGGATCAGAATCGCCAGCGAATAGGGTTCCTCGCCCGTGCAACATGCCGCGCTCCAGATCCGCAGCCGCCGCTCGCGGCCTCGCCGCGCGCGGATCAAGTCGGGGAGCACGCGACTCGAGAGGACATCAAACAGGGCGTCGTCCCTGAAAAAATAGGTCTCACCAACCGTCAGGTGGCTGGCGAGCACCTGAAGCTGCGCCTTGGTTGGGGGCGCCGATAACAGCCACCTGGCGCACTCAGAGAGATCTGTGAATCCGAATTCCGCCGCTGCGGCGGCCAGGCCGCGTTGCAGATCCGCGAGCCGCTCGGGCGGGAAGTGCAGCCCCAGGTGCCTGCCGATGAACTCGCTCCAGCGTGTCCACTGGGGACCTGATGGACCGTTCGGCGAGCAAGAGGTCGGCATCATCCGCTAGGCCCCCTTGAAGCCGTCAATGGCATCGTCCAAGGTGCGCGCCTCGTCCAGTGACAAAAACTGGTCGAGGTCGTGGATCAGGACCAGGCCATCGTCCAAGCGAACCACGCCGGGGAAGGCATCGAGGCCCGGAGCGACCTGCGATGAGGGGATGACCTCGGTCTGTGGACGTTCCACCAGGCCATCCGACTGATCGACCACGAGGACCACCGTGCGGCGCTCGGTGTGTGCAACCAAGAACCAGTCAGTCGGGACCACCTCGCGCTCCGGCAACAGGAACCGCCGCCGAACATTGAGGACTGGGAGCACCCGGCCGTGCACGTTGATCGCGCCGAGAACGATTGCCGGAGCATGGGGTAGCGGCGTCACTTCAACGGACTGCACCACACGTTCAATCGCCGCGAGCGGTAAGGCGTAGCGCTGCTGATCCAGGCAAAACGAGATGAGCTGTGCGGTGTCACCCATGCTGCCAACCTTGCCGTACCGTTGCCGCCGTTTGTTGCGGTTTGGCTCTCAACACCCATCGGAGCATTTGCACGATGAGGGGCGCACTGTGCGAGTCGCTACAATACACGAATTCAGGCCTTGGCGCAGAGGGTGCTCACCCTTGAACAGAAGGGCGTAGACTGGGCCGGTTACGCGCTTTTCAGGCCCAAGACCCCTATGCGCCTCATCACCAGAAACGACGCGTCGCTTGTCGTGGGCCTCATTGCCGGCACCGTTGTGATTTTTCAACGGCCGCTCCGCTTTGTCTGGGAGGCGGCGTGGGACGTGCAGGAGCGCTACCACGTCGACCTGCTCCCGGCGCTGGCGATTTTCGCGGGGGTCTTTGTCTTCCACGAGGCCCGCAAGCGGCAGCAGGCGAAGGCTGAGGCGCTCGCTGCCGCCGCGGAGGCAGCCCAGGCCCGGATGCGCTCGGCGGAACTCGAGCGGCTGATGACCTTCAGCCAAGCGCTCGCCAACGCGCTGGAACCCACGACGCTCCAGCAGGCCTTGTGGCGGCACCTGCCCGCATTTGCGGGCGAGCGCGAGTTCTGGGTCCTGGCGCGACGACCCGATCGCTGGGAGGCGCTGCTGCAGGAGGCGGGCGTCACCCGCAGAAAATCGTTGGAAGAGCTCGAAGCGATTGCGGATCGCGCGGTGTCGCCGGAGACCCTCTCGGCGGCCCGGCTCGCGGGCATCGTCGAGGGGGACGTCCTCTGTTTTCCGATGGTCGCCGGCGTGGCCGTTGGCGTCCTCGGGATCCACGACGGCGCCACGATCACCGGCGATCAACGGAAGGCGCTCGGGGTCGCCACCGGACTGATCGCGATTGCAGTGAGAAACGTGCAGTTGTTTCTGGAGACCAAGGAATTCAGCCTGCGCGACAGCCTCACGAACTGTTTCAGCCGCGGCCATGGCCTCGAAACGCTGGCTCGGGAAATGGACCGGGCGCGCCGTTCCCGACAGCCACTGTCGATCCTGATGTTCGACATCGACCATTTCAAGACGATCAACGACGAGCTGGGGCACCTGCGCGGCGACGATTTGCTGCGCGCCGTCGGCGCGCAGCTCACGCGCGTGCTGCGGAGCACGGACGTGCGATGCCGGTACGGCGGCGACGAGTTCCTAATCATTCTTCCCGACACGCCGTTGATCGGAGCGCAGCAGGCCGCCGAATCGGTGCGGCGGATGATGGCGACCCTCGCGATGGTCGCGGGCGGCAAGACCATTCCGGTCACGGTGAGCATCGGCGTCGCCGAGGCCGGGCCCGCGGAAACCGGGATCACCGCGTTGATCGGGCGGGCCGACGACGCGTTGTATCAGGCCAAGCGGGGGGGACGAAATCGATGCAGCGCCGCCGGCGCCCCCGAGGTGCCGGTCGCCCCGCCCGACCCTCCCGCCATCGGACCGCCAGCGGCCGGCTTCGGAGAGCCGTGAGTGCATGTTGACCGCTTCAGTCGCAATCGCCTTACTCGGTGCCGTCGCGTTCATCGCGATCGCCGCGGCGTGCGTGGCGACACTCCGGGCTCGCGCCGCACGGGCCGCGCTCCGCGCCGGCGACCGGGATCACGGCGAGAGGGACGCGCTGGCCAGGACCATGGACGCCGACAGCCGGCTGGCCGGTGACGTCGCGCACGACCTCAACGATTTGTTGACGGCGATCACCGGACGCGCCGAGCTGTTGATCGCGAACCTGGACCCGTCCGGCACGAGCATCCAGGACGCCCACGAGATTCGACGCGCCGCCTTGAGTGCCGCGCGTCTCACCAGGCCGCTGCGCACCTTGAGTGGCGGCCACCGCGCGCCGGCCGACGTGATCGACGTCAACGCCGTGGCCGCTCGTACGACGAGAGCCCTCCAGCAGATGCTCGGTCCGAACATCGAGGTCACGCTGGCGCTCGACCACGACATCACGCGGGTCAAGATCGCGGCGTATCACCTGGAAGAGATCGTGCTCAAGCTCGGCATTCGTGCGCGTGACGCCATGCCGCACGGCGGTCGTCTGACCGTGGCCACCGCCATGCACACGTCCGGCACCCGGGACGCGGCGAGCGGGGCGCCAGCCGAGTACGTCCGGATGGTCATCACCGACACCAGCGGCGGAATGTCCGCGGCGGCGCGGGCTAGGCTGTTCGAGCCGTTCTTCGTCAGTGAGGATGCCGCTGGAAACGCGATCGATCTCGCCAACGTGGACGCGATCGTCACACAGGCGGGTGGGCGGATCCAGGTCAACTCGGCGGCCGGCGTCGGCACCACGTTCACGATCGACTTGCCGGCCACGTCGGAACCGGCCGCGCTGCCCGACCCGGCCCGGACTGGGACGCGGCTGGCGGCGCCCGTGCTGGTCGTCGAGGACGAGCCGGGCATGCGCGAACTCATCAAGGCCGTCCTGATGCGAAGCGGCCACGAGGTCGTGACCGTCGCCGGCCCGCACGCCGCGCTCGCCGTGCTGAACCGTCAACCGGCGATCGCGCTCATGCTCGTGGATGTCGTCATGCCCGAGATGGACGGCTACGACCTGATGGCCGAAGCGCGGAAGATCTCGCCCGGCGTCCGCGCCGTGTTCATCTCGGCGTTCGCGCCCGATCCGACGCGGCTCCCGCGCGGCGACGGCTTCCTCGCGAAGCCGTTTACCAGCGAGTCGCTCACCGACATCGTCGAAAGAGCCTCGCATTGAGCTGCGGTCACGGACGCCGCGGCGGCGCGGACGGGCTTGACGGATGGACCGAACCCGTAGTCAAGTGCCAGCGGAGTTCAGCTGTCCGAGGTCTGGAGTGACCGCCGATGGGTCTCGTGCTCGTTGTTGACGATATCGAAGGGAATACCCGGTTGCTGTCGTCTTTGCTGACGGCGGATGGTCACTCCGTGCGTACGGCCGCCGGTGGAGCCGAGGCGGTCCGCATGGTGCTCGACGACCATCCAGACCTCGTGCTCATGGACGTGATGATGCCCGAGGTCGACGGCTTCGAGGCGTGCCGCCAGATCAAGCGACAGGCGGCGACGCGGCTGACGCCCGTGGTCCTGGTCACGTCGCTCAACGACATGGATAGTCGCATCCGGGGAATCGATGCGGGCGCCGACGATTTTCTGAGCAAGCCCTTCAACCGGCATGAGCTCCTGGCGCGGGTCCGCTCGTTGCTCCGCCTCAAGCGCTACACCGACGATCTGGACACGGCCGATGCCGTCATCGTCAGCCTCGCGCTGACCATCGAAGCCCGTGACAGCAACACGGAGGGGCACTGCCAACGCCTCGGCGCGTACGCCGTCTCGCTGGGGCGGATACTGGGGCTCGACGAGGACGACAGTGCCGCGCTGGAGCGCGGGGGCTACTTGCACGATGTTGGCAAGGTTGGCATTCCCGATGCGGTACTGCTAAAGCCCGGGCCGCTCACGCCCGATGAATTCCAGATAATGAAGCAGCACACGCTGATCGGTGATCGACTCTGTGGCGAACTGCGCTCGCTGCGAAAGGTGCGGCCGATCGTTCGATCCCACCACGAACGTCTGGACGGCACTGGCTATCCGGATGGCTTGCGCGGGGATGCGATTCCACTGCTGGCGCACGTGATGGGCATCGTCGACGTGTTCGACGCGCTCACGACCGCGCGCCCCTACAGGGCCGCCTTGCCGCGGGCGCAGGCCGCTCAAGAACTGAGGGCGGAGGTCGCCTGCGGCTGGCGGCGCGCTGACCTGGTCGGCACGTTTCTCAGCCTCGTCGAAGGGGATTTGCCATGATGCCGGACGACGAAAAGCACCGTCACGACTTCAAGAATCAGCTCGGCATCATCCTGGGATTTGCCGACGTGTTGCTGACGGACATATCGCCGGACGATGCGCGGCGCGCTGATGTCGAAGAGATTCAGAAGGCGGCGAGCGCGGCGCTTGCGCTGCTTGCCTTGGTGTTCCCCGAGCTCCCCGTCGCGGAGCGTGAAGGTGACGCGACCCAGGGCCGGTCCTCACATGGGCAATCAGGAATAGGACGTGACCGAGGTTGACAGCCCGCGGCGGCCGCGAGGCGCCTCGTTCGCGCTGACGCTCAGGCTGTTTCGCTGGCAATAGCCGAGGCCACCGCCTTGAGCAGCGCGTCGGGCGAGAACGGCTTGAGCAGCACCGGCGCGCCCTGATCGCCCAGGGCCTCGCTCTGGTCCACGTAGCCGGTCACGAACAGCATCGGCAGGCCGGGCCGCACCTTCCGCAGGCGCTTGGCCAGTTCGATGCCGCCCATCCGCGGCATGACGACGTCGGTGACCACCATCACGATGCTCTGCCCGTGCACGGTGAACAGGTCGAGCGCCTGCTGGCCGTCAGACGCCTCAATGGTCTGGTAGCCGGCCGTCCGCAGGACCGTGGCCCCCAGCCGCCGCAGCGCCCGCTCGTCCTCGGCAATCAGGATGGTGCCGCTGCCGGTCTTCGCCGCCGTCAGGGTGCGCGGCGTCGGCGGCGGGACGGTGGTGTCGTCGGTGCGGGGCAGCAGGAGCGAGAAGGCGCTGCCGTCACCGGGCGCGCTGGCCACCGAGATGGCGCCGCCGCTCTGGCGCACGAAGCCGTAAACCATCGACAGGCCGAGGCCGGTGCCCGCCCCCTTGGGCTTGGTCGTGAAGAAGGGCTCGAAGATGCGGCCCTGCACGTCGGCCGGGATGCCGACGCCGGTGTCGCGCACCAGCAGCTCCACGAACAACCCGGGCGAGATGTCGAGTAACCGCGCCTGGTTCGCGGTGATTTCGCGGTTGGCCGTCTCGATCGAGAGGCGGCCGCCTTCGGGCATGGCGTCGCGGGCGTTGAGCGCGAGGTTGACCAGCACCTGCTCCAGCTGCGCGGCGTCGGCGCGGACCGACCACAGGTCCGTCGCCAGGTGCAGGTCGATGGCGATGTGCTCGCCGATCAGCCGGTTGAGCATGCGGCTCATGTCCATCACCCGCTGGTTGAGCCCGACGATCTCCGGCGACAGGATCTGGCGGCGGCTGAACGCCAGCAGCTGGCCGGTGAGCGTGGCGGCGCGCTCGGCGGCGTTGAAGATCTCCTCGACGTCGGTGCGCAGCGGCGATCCGGCCAGCGACGTCATCAGCAATTCGGAATAGCCGCGGATGGCGGTCAGCAGGTTGTTGAAGTCGTGCGCGATGCCGCCCGACAGGCGGCCGATCGCCTCCATCTTCTGCGCGTGGCGCAGTTGTTCCTCGAGCTGGCTGCGGGCCGACTCGGCGGCCTGGCGGTCGGCCATCTCGCGGCGCAGTTCGTCGTTGACACGGGCCAGCGCGGCGGTGCGCTCGTCAACGCGGCGCTCGAGATCCCGGTGCACCTCGTGCAGGGCCAGCTGGCTGGCGCGCAACTGCTTCTCCGCGTAGTAGCGCTCGGTGACGTCGCGCAGGATCAGCATGACCTGCGCCTGTTCCATCGGCAGCAGGCGCGCCTCGTAGAGCCGCGGCGTCGGCGTGTCGGCGCCGAGCTCCAGCTCCAGGTTCACCGGGGCGTGGTCCCGGGCGATGCGGGCGAGGGCGTTGGCGACCGGCCCGCGGGCCGCGGCGTCCAGCACATCGGCAATGGCGCGCCCGGTCACCCAGCCGCGCGTCGGCTCCGCGTGCGCCGGGCCCTTCACGTCCAGGATCACGCCCTGCTTGTCGAGCCGGAGAATCTGGTCGGGAAACGCGCCGACCAGCGCCCGCAGCTCGGCGTTGGCCTGCAGCAATTCCTGCGAGCTCAACTCGAGCGATCGCTCGAGCATGGCGCGATCGTTGTCGAACTCCCGGTAGGCCTGGTCCACCGCCTCGAGCATCGGCGTGAGCTCGGCGGGAACCGGTGCTTCCGGAAAGAAGCGCTTCAACTGGCGGCGCAGCAGACTGTGGAAATCGCCCATCATCAGCGTTCAGACAGGGTGGTGACCGTCATCGTCTGGTTGTGGAGCTCGCACCGGGCCTTGGGCGTGAATGGCGAGATCTCGCCGTAGGAATAGAACCCCGCGATGGTGGCGGCCGGCCCGACGATGTCGCGGACGCCCTCGACTTCTTCTTCCACGCGCTGCCGCAGTACCATGCGCCGGCCCACGCAACTGATCAGGAGCGCGAGATCCGCCGGCGTGCCCAGCGCCTCGGCGCTGATGCGCCCGGCGCCGACCGCGCCGTCGATCAGGCGGTCGACGTTGGCCTTCATCAGCCGGACGTAGCCGCCGACCGGGACGTCGCCGGCAAAGGTGAGGCTCTGGTCGGCCTCATGCACCGACAGAATCGTGCGCACCACCGGGGCGCTGACCTCGCGCGTGCGCAACGACAACGGGAAGAGCAGGCCCGAGGCCGGCAGGTCAGACGCATGATCGCCGAGGTAGCGCTTGTAGAGTGCCAGGGCGGATTGCCCGTCCAGCTCGTAGAGCACGTTGCCCGCGGACTTGGTGATTTGACGTTCCGGCCCGAACGGATCCCATCCGCCGAGGGAGCCGTAGCCGACTTTCAGGCGCGATCCGTACAGCCCGACGGCCGCCACGGTGTTGGTCACGGCCCGGCCGCCGCACAGCACCACCGTTTCCTGGAACTGTTCGCCGTCGGCCGAGAGGCCGCCGGTCACCGACACGCCGGGCGGGAGTCGCTCACCCAATCCCCGCACCAGGGCTTCACCGTTGATGTCGAGTCCTTCGGAGATCACGAGCACGTGCACGAGACCCGGGCCGGCGAGCGTCGCCGCCAGGGCGGCGCCGGCGGCGGCGCTGTCGATGGCCGTAACCGGCGCGGTGGCCAGGCGGACCTCGGTGTACTCGAACTGGATGGCGGTGGCGACCACGCCGGCGTCGAAGACGTCGGTCCCGCTGATCTGCCCGGCCGTCGAGCAGCCGATGATCGCGGCGGCGGGCCATCGCGCCGCCAGATCGGATCCCAGCCGCGGGCTGCCGATGCTGGCGCGGTCCCCGAACACGAGAACCAGCTGGGCGGCCGGCAGGGCGGGGGACTCGTGCCACCCCTGCGTGTCGTCCCAGCGATCCTGATGCACCTTCACAGCGAATACCCTAGCGCAAATGTCCGGAAGGTGAACAGCGTCACGGCGCGGCAACGAGGGAACACCCGGCTAGGATTCATGTTGCGCCGCGTACCACTCCAGCAGGAACCGCTGGGAATTGAAGGGCGGGACGCCTTCGGGCGGCGTGGCGCGCACGTAGGCGCCGTCGGTCTGCAGCGTCCACGCCCGGTCGGTGTCGCTCAACAGCACTTCGAGCACCGTGTCGCGCAGCAACTGCTTGAGGCCGGGATCGGTGACGGGGCAGAGCACCTCGACGCGCCGGTCCAGGTTGCGTTCCATCAGGTCGGCGCTGCCGATGTAGACCTCGGGCGCGCCGCCGTTCTCGAAATAGTAGATGCGCGAATGCTCGAGGAACTGGCCGACGATCGATCGGACGCGGATGTGATCGCTGATGCCGGGGATGCCCGGCCGCAGGCAGCACAAGCCGCGCACGATCATGTCGATGGTGACGCCGGCCTGCGAGGCGCGGTAGAGCGTCTTGATCATGCCCTGGTCGGCCACCGCGTTGTTCTTCAGGATCATGCGGGCCGGCCGTCCGGCCTTGGCGTGTTCCATCTCGCGCTCGACCAGCGCCCGGAACCCTTGCCGCAGCCCGACCGGGGCCACCAGCAAGGCGTTGTACGACCGCTTGTTCGAATAACCGGTCAGCGAGTTGAACACCTCGGTGACGTCGTCGAGGATGCCCTCGTCGGCGGTGAACAGGCCGAGGTCGGTGTAGACCTGCGAGGTGACGCGGTTGTAGTTGCCGGTGGCGACGTGGGCATAGCGGTGAATGCCGTCCGCTTCATGGCGCACGACCAGGCACAGCTTGCAGTGCACCTTCAGGTTCATCAGGCCGTAGACGACGTGGATGCCGGCGGCTTCCAGGCGGGTCGCCCACGCGATGTTGTTCCGTTCGTCGAAGCGCGCCTTCAACTCCACCAGCACCGCGACCTGCTTGCCCTGTTCGGCGGCCTCGATCAGCAGGTCCACCAGTGGCGAGTTGGCGCCGATGCGATACAGCGTGATCTTGATCGCGATCACCTGCGGGTCTTCCACCGCCGCCCGCAGGAAGGTCTCGACCGACGTGAACGAGTCGAACGGATGGTGGAGCAGGAAGTCCTGGTCGGCGATCTGTTCGAAGACCTTGTCGGTTTCGTCGGGCGCCCACAGCGTGCGCGGCGTGATCGCCGGGTATTTCAGGGCCGGGCGGTGCAGCTTGACCAGCGAGTGCCAGTCGCCGAAGCCGAGGCGATCGGTGGCCCGCGCCACCACGTCTTCCTCGATCTCGAAGTTCTCGATCAGGATGCTCAACACCCGCTTGGGCGTGTCGGCCTCGACGTGCAGCAGCGACAGCGCGCCGTGGCGCAACTGCTTGAGGCCGCGGTCCACGGTCTCGAGCAGGTCGTCGGCCTCGTCTTCCTGGATGACCATGTCGGTGTCGCGGATGATCCGGAACAGGTGCGTGCCCTCGACCTGGGTGCCGGGGAACAGCGTCTGGATGTTCCGGCGGATGACGTCTTCCAGGAACACGTGCGCCATCCCGGGCTGCGGCGACAGGTGCTCCGGCAGGGCGATGAAGCGCGACAGCATCCCCGGGACCTTGACGCGCGCGAACTTGGTGCGGCCGGCGTGGCGGACACGGACGGCGAGGTTCATGCTCAGGTTCGAGATGTACGGGAACGGATGCCCGGGGTCGAACGCCAGCGGGGTCAGGACCGGGAAGATGTGCTCCTTGAAGTACTGCGCCAGCCACGCCTCGATCGCCGGCGTGTAGTCAGCCGGATCGAGAAAGTGGATGCCCTCGGCGGCGAGCAGCGGGCGGATCGACTGCGACCAGCACGCGATCTGCGCGTCGATCTGCGCCAGCGCGTGCCCGCGAATCGTCGCCAGCTCGAGGTCCGTCGTCATGCCGTCGATCGAGACCTCCTCGATGCCGGCGCGGAACTTCTTCAGGATGGTGGCGACCCGCACCATGAAGAACTCGTCGAGGTTGGTGCCGGAAATGGCGAGGAACTTCACCCGCTCGAGCAGCGGATGCGAGGTGTCCTGGGCCTGCGCGAGCACGCGCTGGTTGAACGCCAGCCAGCTCAGCTCACGGTTGATGTAGAGCGCGGGCGAGGTGAGGTCATTCGGGTCGAGCTTGGACCAGTCGCGCTGCGGCGTGGTGACCGCGGGCGCGCTCTCGGCGGTACGGCGCTTGCGCGGGCGTCTGGTCACGGCAGTCGTGGTGGGCATGAGTCATTCTACCGCCGAGCGCATCGGGTGAGCCGAAGTGGGAAGGTCTATTGGAACCAGAGCAGGATGGCGAACAGGACGACCGTCACGGTGACGACCTGCTGGAGCCAGGCGTGCCCTCGAAGCACGGCCAGGCGCACGCCGATTATGGCGCCCACCCAGTTGCCGGCGCCCAACGCCAACCCGCGCGGCCAGTCCACCTGGCCGGCGCCGGCGAAGACGGCCAGCGAGAGCAGCGTCAGCAGCATCACGCTGAGCAGCTTCACCGCGTTGCCGCGTACGAGGTCCATGCCGGCGGCCGAGGTAATCGCCAGCACCAGAAAGCCGACGCCCGCCTGGATGAACCCGCCGTAGAGGCCGACCACGAAGAAGCCGGCGATCACGAACCAGTGGGTGGGCGGCTTGAGTTCCGCCTGCGCGATCGGCTGGCGCCGTTGGTTCACGAGCGACCACACGGTGACGGCGACCATCGCCACCGACAGGATCCGGCGGAAGGCGAAGTCGGGCACGTTGAGCGCGGCCCACACGCCGATCGCCGCGCCGGCCAGGGCGGGCACGCTGGCCTTGAGTGCCCACGGCCAGTCCACGGCGCCGTGGCGATGGAACCCGAGAATGCCGCCGAGGTTCTGGGACAGCACGCCGACGCGGTTGGTGCCGTTGGCGAGCGAAGCGGGCAGCCCAAAGAACAGCAGGGCAGGGAGGGTCAGGAACGACCCGCCGCCAGCCACGACATTGAGGGCGCCCGACACCACCCCGACGGTGGCCAGCGCGATCAGTTCAAGCCAGAAAGGCACGTTTGATAATCGTACACGCTGTCATGCGCGGTCCGCCGCCTAAATGTGTAGAATCCACGTTCACCAGCCCAACAAGTCACGAGATCACCAGATGAGCACACTACGTCGGGCAATCGGTCTGCCCTCGGCTACCGCCCTGGTCGTCGGCACGATCATCGGTTCGTCCATCTTCGTGCAGGCCTCCGAGATCACGGCCCTGGTGCCGTCGGCGTGGGCCGTCGTGCTCGCCTGGGCTGCCGCCGGCGTCTTGACGCTGATCGGCGCGCTGGTCTGCGCCGAGCTGGCGTCCGCGTACCCGAAAACCGGCGGGGTCTACGTGTTCCTCAAGGAGATCTACGCGCCGTCGCTCGGCTTCCTGTGGGGCTGGGCGATGTTGTGGACCATGCACAGTGGCATCCTGGCCGCCATCGCCACCGTGTTCGCGCGCTACGCCGGCTACTTCGTGCCGATGGGCGATACCGCGACGCGGCTGGTCGCGATCGGCGCCATCTTCGTGCTGTCGGGCATTAACTACTTCGGCGTGAGATTGGGCGGCGGCGTGCAATCGGCCTTCACGCTGGTCAAGGTGGCGGCGGTGGTCGCGATCATCGCCATCGGCTGGGCCTTGAGCGATCCGTCGGCGGCGGTGGTGGCGGCGCCGGCGGCGCCGATCGGCGCCGGCAACTTTCTGCTGGCGGTGGGCGCCGGCCTGTTCGCGTTCGGCGGCTGGCACATGGTGACCTACACCGCTGAAGAAACGGTGGACCCGACGCGCACCATCCCGCGGTCGCTGCTGATCGGCGTGGTCGTGGTCACGCTGTGCTACATCGGCTTGAACGCGGTCTACCTGCGCGTGCTGTCGATCGACAAGGTGATTGCCTCGTCCCGGGTCGCGGCCGACACCTTCGACGTGCTGGTCGGCGCCGGCGGGGCCTCGATCATTTCAGCCCTGGTCATGTTCAGCGCGTTCGGCGCGCTCAACGGCATCGTCCTGGTGGGCCCGCGCGTGTACTACCAGATGGCGCAGGACGGACTCTGGTTCAAGTGGGCCGGCCACCTCCACCCCAGGTTCCAGACGCCGGGCCGCGCCATCCTGCTGCAAGGCGTGTGGTCGTCGGTGCTGGTGCTGACCGGAACCTACCGCGCGCTGTTCACCCGCGTGATCTACACGGAGTGGATCTTCTTCGCCCTGCTCGCCCTCGGCGTCGTGCTGCTGCGCCGGCGGCCCGGCTACCAGCCGGCCTGGCGCATGCCGCTCGTCCCGATTGCGCCGCTGGTGTTCGTGATCGCCTCGGCGGCGATCGTGTTAAATCAGATCCGCGCCGACCTCACCGAAAGCGCCATCGGCTTGCTGATTGTGGCCTCCGGGCTTCCCGCGTATTATTTTTGGAATCGAAAGGCTTCATGAAAATCGACTTTCACAATCACTACTACCCGCCGGAATACCTTGCGGCGGTCAAGAAGGGCCCCACCAAAGTCCGCATGGACTACGACGCGGAAGGCAACCCGCGGCTGCACTATCCCGGCGACTACAACATCCTGGTGCCCGGTCATCGTGACCTCGACTTCCGCGAGGGCGTGCTGAAGAAGCACGGCGTCGACAAGCAGGTCATCACCTTCACCACGCCCGGCACGCACTTCGAAGAGCCGGCCACCGCGGTCGAGATGGCCCGCCACGTCAACGACGCGTTCGCCACGGCGGTGACGCAGCGGCAGCACTTCCTGTCGCTGGCGACGCTGCCGCTGAACGATCCGGCGGCGTCGGTCGTGGAACTCGAGCGCGCCATGACGACGCTCGGGCTGCCCGGCGCCATGGTGTTCAGCAACGTTAACGGCGTGGCGCTGGCCGACGCCGCTTACGAGCCGCTCTGGACCAAGGCAAACCAGCTGGGCGCCGTCATCTACATTCACCCCGCCCATCCCCTCGGCGTGGAAGCCATGGAGCAGTACTGGCTGATGCCGCTGGTGGGGTTCCTGATGGACACGACGCTGGCCGCCGCGCATCTGGTGTTCGCCGGCGTGCCGGAGCGCTACCCGAGAATCAAGTGGGTGCTCTGCCACATGGGTGGCGCCGTGCCGTACCTGGCGGAGCGGTTCGATCGCGGCTACGAAGCCTTCGCCGAGTGCCGCACGAACATCAGCCGCGCCCCGAGCACGTACTTGAAGCAGTTCTACTACGACACCGTGAATTTCGACGTCAACGCGATCGAGCTGGCGATCAAGTTCGCCGGCGCCGACCACATCCTGGCCGGCAGCGACTATCCCCACCAGATCGGCAGCATCCCGAAAATGCTGGATGCGATCAGCCGGCTGCCGGTGTCGCCGGCCGAGCGCGAGGGGATCTACGGCCGCAACGCGGCGAACTTGTTAGGGGTCTGACTCCTCGAGACGAATGGGGTCTGACCCCGAGCAAGAATTGCCGAGGGGTCTGACCCCCTCGCAGGAGGACCGGATGAAGATCAAGGTGATGGCAGGTGTGGCAGTGATCGGCGCGGTGTTCGCCGCCGGGGTGGCAGTGGGGCAGCAGTCCGGCGCGAGCCGGCGTGAGCCGCAGTTCGAGAACAGCGAACTGAAGGTGTGGAAGTCGATCATCATGCCGAACCAGCCGCTGGCGCTGCACCGGCACGAGCACGGGCGTGCCGCCGTGGTGCTGAAGGGCGGAAACCTCGACGTCGTCGACGCCAAGGGCGCCACCCAGCAGACCTACAAGTGGGAAACCGGCAAGGCCTATTGGCTCGACGCCGATGCGGCGGGCACCCAGCATGGCGACATGAACCGCGGCAAGGAGCCCATCGAGGTGGTGATCGTCGAATTGAAGAACGACAAGCCCAAGATGTAGCTAAACGACGCGCCGCGGCAGCAGCGGGCTGAGGTGCATCGTCAGGTCGTAGACCGAGGCGCCGCAGGCGGCGGCGACGTCCTCGGGACGTGAGCCGTCCTGCCCGTCGAACAGCGTGGCGACGTCGCCGGCGGCGACGGCCGGGTCGTCGCCGATCTCCACCAGCGTGTGGCTCGCCGACACCGAGGCAATCACGGGGAACAGACGCCCGTTGATCCGGACGCGCGCGCCCTTGGCCGCCTCGCGCGGCCAGCCGTCGGCGTGGCCGACCGGCAAGGTCGCGATCCAGGTGGGCTTGCTGGCCACGTACGCGCGCTCGTAGCCGGCACTGGTGCCGGCGGCGAGTTGCTTCACGAAGGCCACGCGCACACGGAAGGCCAGCGCCGTGCGCAGCTCGACGCGCCGGGCCGCCTTGAAACGCGCGTCGGGGTAGATCCCCAGCAGCGCCATGCCCGGCCGCACCATGTCGAAATGCGTCTCGTCGCCGTGCTGGAACAGTGTGTAGGTGGAGGCGGCGTGAAGGCGGCCGAGGTCAACGCCGTTCGCCTTCAACGCCGCGGTCAGCGTCGAGAAGCGCTGGCGTTGCTCGCGATCGAACTCCAGATCCTCGGTGAACGTCATCATCGTCCCGTCGATCCGGATCCCCTTGCGGCGGGCGAGGTCGGTGATCAGCGGCGCCGCGCTGGTGTGCGGCACGCCGACGCGGCCGATGCCGGTATCCACGCACACGTGAATCGGGATGGCGCGGCCCAAGCGGTCGGCCTCACGCTGGAGCACGTCGCCGACGGGCGTGTAGACCATCGGCATGATGTCGCGCGCTGCTACCGTCCTGATGTCGGCGTCGTCTACCGGCGCCAGCAGGAGGATCGGCTTGGTGATGCCCTGGTCGCGCAGCGTGACGGCTTCCTGCAACTTGACCACGGCGAACCCGGCGACGGCCGGATGGTGGTCGAGACTGCGGGCGACGTTGACGACGCCAAGGCCGTAGCCGTTGTTCTTGATCACGGCCATGACGGGGCGCCTGGTGTAACGGTTGAGCTCGGACGCGTTGTGCGCGAGGCTGGCGGCGTGCACTTCAACCCAGGGGTCGAAGGACGACCGGGTGGCGGTATCGACCGCGGTTGGCGCGGCTTGTCCGGTGGCGGCCGCGGGAACGAGAGCGGCGAGAGGCGTGGCGAGGAACGTCCGCCGAGTCACGCGCGCAGTATACTCCTGCGATGCGAGCGCTGATTCTTTTGCTGGCGGGCCTCGGGTTGGTCCAGGCACAGCCGGCTCCGGCGCCGCCGCCTGGCACCGACATCTACCTGGTGCCGCTCGCGGCGGGACTCGGCAGCATGAAGACGGCGAAGCCGGCGCCGATCGCGGTGGAGCCCGGCTACGACAACCAGCCCATGTTCAGCTCCGACGGCTCGCGGATCCTGTTTGCCGCGAACCACGACGGCAAGCAGACCGACGTGTTCGTGTTCGAGCGCGCGACTGGGCGAACCGTGCAACTCACACAAACGCCGGAGAACGAGAACTCGCCGACGTTCCTGCCGGCCGGGATCGGCGAGTCCGGCGGCTTCAGCGTCGTGCAGACCGAACCGGATCGCAGCCAGCGGCTGTGGCGTTTCGACGCCGCGGGCCGGAACCCGCAGCTCGTGCTGGCCGACGTCAAGCCGGTGGGCTATCACGCCTGGGTCGAGCCGGATCACCTGGCCATGTTCATCCTCGGCCAGCCGGCGACATTGCAGGTGGGCCGGGTCTCCACCGGCAAGGCGGAGGTGGTCGCGCGCGACATCGGCCGTTCGCTGCATCGCATTCCGGGCACGCGCAAGGTCAGCTTCGTGCAGCGCGAGTCGGCGGCGGAATTCTGGATCAAGCAGATCGACATCGACTCCCGGCAGATCGAGCCGCTCGTGCGCGCCGTCGAGGGCAGCAGCGATCGCGATTACGCCTGGATGCCCGATGGCAAGACGGTGTTGATGCCGGCCGGTACCAAGGTGTTCTCGTGGACGCGCGGCGCCACCGGCTGGACCGAGGTGTTCGACGGTGCCGCGGTCCGGTTGGGCGCGATCAGCCGGTTGAACGTGTCACCGAAAGGCGATGCCGTGGCCATGGTGGTCGCCGAGCCCAAGAGGCCATGACGGACGTGTCTGAGTTTCGAGTCGAAAAACGCCGCGAGGCCGCCGAGATTACGCTGTCAACCGGCGGCACCATCACCGGGCACTTCTTCCTGTCCGGCTCCAGCCAGGGGCATTCCGGCCCGGAGCGCGTGGGCGACCTGCTCAACCTGGAGCCCGGGTTCTTCCCGTTCCAGGCCCCGAGCGGAGAAACCTCGCTGATCAATCGCGCCCACGTGGTGAAGGTGGTGTTGCCGGAGCACGTGATCGAAGCGCAGCTCGACGACGGCTACGACGTGGCGACGCGGCGTCACGTCTCGGTGTTGCTTTCCAGCGGCGAGAAGATCACCGGTCACGTTGCCGTCTACCGGCCGCCCGGCCGCGATCGGCTGAGCGACTACGCGCACATCGATGATCGGTTCCGCTACGTGGAGCTGTCGGATCGCACGGTGTTGATCAACTCCCTGCACATTGTCTCGCTGCTCGAGGTGAGCGACTGATGGCCGCAGCCGTAGACGGCTTGTTGAAGACGATGGCCGAGACCGGGGCGCGCGGGTTGCGCCTGGCGGTGGGCAGCCCGGCGCGCATGCTCGACGCGTCGGGGACCGCGCAAGACGCCAGCAGCACGCCGCTGACGCGCCAGGAGATTCTCACGCTGCTCAGCCCGATCATTCCGGAGCACGCGCGGCGGCGCCTGCCGCAGGAATCCACGGTGGAGTTCGACTATGTGTCCCCGGAGTCCGGCACCTTCAAGGTGACCGTGCTGCGCAATGGCACCGAGCTGGCCGTGAGCTTCGTGCCCGATCAGTCGGCGGCGTCCGCCTCAACCAGGGCCGCGGCGCAGCAGCCGGCGGCCATCGCCTCCGCCCAGGCTGCCGCGGGCAAGCCGGTGACCCGCCCGGTCGTGACCACGGCTCCGGCCGGCGGCGGCCACGCCATCGACGTGTTGTTCCGGCAGATGGTGGACGCGAAGGCGTCGGACCTGCACCTGTCGTCCGACATGCCGCCGCTGATCCGCAAGGACGGCCACATGCAGGCGCTCGATGCCGGCATGGGCGCGCTGACGCCCGAAGGCATTGCCGCGCTGCTGCAGCCGATCATGCCGCCGCCCAACCGCGACGAGTTCGAGCGGCGCCACGACACCGACTTTGCCTATGAGATCAGCGGCCTGGCGCGGTTTCGCGCCAACGTCTTCCTCGATCGCAAGGGGCCTGGCGCCGTGTTCCGCGTGATCCCGGCCAACATCCTGACCGCGGAGCAGCTCGGGTTGTCGCCGCACATCCTGCAGCTGTGCCGGCTGACCAAGGGCCTGGTGCTGGTGACCGGCCCGACCGGCTCGGGCAAGTCCACCACGCTGTGCGCGATGATCGACTACATCAACAAGAACCGGTCGGACCACATCATCACCATCGAGGACCCGATCGAGTTCGTGCACGAGAACAAGAGCTGCCTGATCAACCAGCGCGAAGTGGGCACCCACACCTCGGGGTTCAAGGACGCGCTGCGGGCGGCGATGCGCGAAGACCCCGACATCATCCTGGTGGGCGAGTTGCGCGATCTCGAGACCGTGGCGATTGCGATTGAAACCGCTGAAACCGGCCACCTCGTGTTCGGCACGCTGCACACCACCACCGCCGCGTCCACCGTGGACCGCGTCATCGACCAGTTCCCGACCGATCAGCAGTCGCAGATCCGCATCATGCTGTCGGAGTCGTTGAAGGGCGTGATCGCGCAGAACCTGTGCCGCAAGATTGGCGGCGGCCGCGTCGCGGCGCTCGAAATCCTGTTGATCAACAGTGCGATCAGCAACCTGATCCGCGAGGCGAAGACGTTCCAGATTCCCTCGATGATGCAGGTGGGCCGCTCGCAGGGCATGGTCGCCCTCAACGACGCGTTGATGGACCTGGTGGCGAAGAAGGTGGTCGAACCGCAAGAGGCCTACCTCAAGGCGGTGGACAAGCCGGGGTTCGAAGGCCTGCTGAAGCGCGCCGGCATCGACACGCGCTTCGTCCAGTCGGCGGCGAGCTAGGAGCGGTCGCCGCTCGGCGTCCTAGCCGTCGATGCCAGGACGTTCCTTGGTCGTGGCCTCGGCCCCAGGTGGCACGCGGAACGGTTCCACGGGAATGCGCTCGTAACGCACCTCGATGATCAGCAGCCGCTCCGTGCTGCCTGGCGCGTGAAGGACCACGCGATCACCTGGCCCGGACTTCATCAACGCCCGCGCCAGTGGCGACACCCAGCTGATGTGGTTGCGATCGAGGTCGACCTCGTCGCTGCCGACGACGCTCACCACGCGCTCCATTCCAGCGGCATTGGCGTAGCGCACGGTCGCCCCGAAGAAGACCCGCGCCGCCGCCCGCGCCGGTCTCGGGGTTTCCGGGTCGACCACTTCCGCGGCATCTATGCGCTTCGTGAGAAAGCGAATCCGCCGATCGATCTGGCGCAGCCGCCGCTTGCCGTACTGATAGTCGGCGTTTTCGCTGCGATCGCCGTTGCTCGCGGCCCACGCCACCACCTGTGTCACTGCCGGTCGTTCCCTGGTGAGGAGAAACTTGTGCTCGTCCTTGAGCCGCTGCAGACCGCTCGGTGTGATGTAGTTCTTGACTCGCGCGACCGGCGCATTGTCGTCGGATTCGTTCTTGGGCAACCTGCTCATGCGGCTCCACCGATTCAACCACGACTGGCGCTGGAAACGGGAAACGTTCTCGCGCCCTCGGCGTGACAGGTACAGCCGGTTCCGGGTCCGCGGTTCGATCGGAAATCCTCCGCGCGTGAGAGAAAGGATCAACGCTGAGCGACGCCGAGGGCTACGGAGCACGCGATGACCCTTCCGCAACCAGCCACGTGTAACCAATCCGACGCCCCACGATGCCCGTGGAGCAATTCGCCAAAGGGTCGCACGGCCCGAATGATTGCCCTACACGAAGTGTCTCTTCGCGAATGCTCTGCCAGATCCTGTCTTGAGGTACGTCTCGAACGCGGCGGCGCTGGCTTCCGACGCGAACTCGATTGAAGTGACCAACTCCCATGGACGAAGTGCGGCGGTGTGCTGTGAGCCGCCACTGTTGTGGGTCTCAAGCCTGCGCTTGAGGTCCGATGTGAGGCCAACATAGTAGCGGGCTGGCGCGGGAGTGCTTCGAAGTACGTACACGGTCGTCAGAGGAGCTCTCATGAGCACACCCCGCTGCAATTCCAGGCCCTTCAGAATATCGCGCGATTTCGATGGAAGCCGGCTGCGACGTCGCAGTTTGTACAATGCCGATGGCTACGGGATGTCGAAGGAATTGCCAGCGGCTCGCCCAGACGAAGCTCTCATTTTGGTCGGGGACGGTCCGCCTTCGCAAAGCACACTTCTTGGCTTTGCTACGGCGGGACAGCCTCCGCCTGAATCAGAGCGGAGGCTGGCGTCCCCGAAGCGAAGCTGTAAGCGGGTCGGAGGCCTGCTACGAGCGGCGTAAACCACCGGCCCGACATTGCTATCGGCGGACCTGCAAAGATGAGGGCATGTCAGAATGGACGATAGCCATATGCCGCTTAACCTGCTGCTTCTAATTGCGCTCTCGTCGCCGCTCCTACAGGAGCCACACCGAGGCCTTCGCGACAACGAATGCGGCAGGGACGAACTTCTTGTTGGCTTCCTCGAAGGAGTATCGGTCTACGTTCGTTGCGAGTCTGCCAACGCTAGTCGCGTAATGCAGGTGACAGTGAAAAACGACGGCTCGACGGGACCTCTGAGGAGTTTTGCGATTGGCTTCTGCGGTCTGCCAGTAGTCGACGTCAGCGCACCCAACGGCTGGCACGGTGAGGCTGCAGGGGCGGACGCTACGGTTAGATGGTCAATAGGTAGCGGAACCGACGTCGGTGCCCTACCGCGAGGAGAACGACTGTCTGGTTTCTCGGTGACGCTTCGGCCAGGCTGGAGAATGTCGTTTTCGATGGACATACAATGGCTGGATCTGGCGGGTGCGGGGACAGCGACGACGCACGATTGCATGTAGGACTTCTCCGAGCGGCGTAGACCGCCGGTGGACCCTAACCTGGGGCCACCGGCAATCGTGTTGCTACGGTGTGCGGGCACAGCCTCTCGACTGACCCGCACGCCGTCCTTCCTGTGATTCCCGCCGCGCCTCCCGCAGTTCCGGTTCCTAAGACTTCTCCGGGCGGCCCTTGATGTAGTCCGCGAGGTCGGGCACCGGCGGAATGTCCGGTGGATTATCGTGCCCCAAGACAGCGACGGTGTGATGGTAAGGCTTGCCGTCGTTACCATTTGAGGACTGCTGGCCGACGTGGAGCAGCGAGTATCCGTGCTGCTCGATATAGTGATTGATACTCGGCGCGAGGTCGCCGCTGTCGTTGAACCCGACCGATTCGCCGCAATGTTCGCAACCGCGACCAACGTCGGTGGACAGCATCGTTGTTCGTTTCGTGTTCTGCATTCTTAGCTCCTGATTGACGCCGACACCGAGAACGCACGACCGTGGCGAGGGCCAGGTAAGGTCCCGCCCTCGCCGCTGGTCGTCTTGCTACGGTGTGCGGACCAGTTCCTTCTGGTAGTTCTCCCGCGCCTGCAGCAAGACCCGCTCGATGTCGAACTCCGTGCCGCCCGCCTTTGCCAGTTGCTCGCGCAGTTGCGCTTCGGTGAGCGGCTGCGTTGTCGAGAAGATGTAACCCGGCGTGGTGGTGTTGTCGTCGAAGCGGATGATGAAGCGTTCTTCGTCCTTGAGGACCACTTTCGCTATGGCCCACTGATTTCCCAGATATCCCATGCGACCTCCAATAAGGCCGCATAGGGCCGGGACGCCCGGCCCTACTTGGCTACGTGTTACGATTCGATAGTTGGGTTGGTAACGGCCCACCCGGACCCGCTTCCCGCTGCTGCTAGGCGATTGGGAGGCGGGTCTTTCTGTTTAGGCCGTCGCGCCGGTGGGCGTGGGCTGCGACGGCTACTTGTAACAACTTGAGTTGCATCGTGCTCTCCTCGTCTATTGGGGCGGCAGCATAGCCTCGACCGCCTGCTTGCCCGCCAGCGTGAGCTTGTAGGTCTTACGCGCCTGCTTGCTGGTGCCGGCCTTCTTGAGCTGAATGACCGGCGCGGGCTTCCGGGCCTTGAGGTTGTCGAACGCCGTGGTGACATTGGCCACGCCGTGGCCAAGGTTCTTGAGTTCCTTGTTCACGTCGAATGACGCGAGGTCGCTTCTGCCCTCGATGAATTGCAACCAGTAGCCGACCACGAGCACGCGGTCGGTATCGGCGGCGGGAGACGCGGCAGCGAACAGTTCGCCCAAGTCTGTGTACTTCGGGGGCGGTGCGTCGGCCGAAACGATTGGCGCGGGCATCTTGGCTGTGCTCGGGATACTCGCGCCGGTGATGACCTGCGGCGTCGGCACACTCCAATGGTTGGCCGCCCACTGGAGCACGCGGCCAATCGCGGCGGTGTCGAGCGACTTGAGCGCCTCGGCCACCTTCTGCATGGCCGTTATCTCTGCGAAGGGGTCGCCGGGCTTTGGGGCTTCGTCCATAAGCCAATAGTGGCAGAGTAACCAGCCAATGTCAACCTAGTGGAATTTAGTGGAATGGACCCGTGTTGGGAGAGTGGCCTGAACCGAGGTCGGCTTTGTAACGCAAAGCTTCCCCACGGCCCTATGGCAGCGCCCCACGGAGAACGCCGCGCCGTCGCCGCGCCCCACGCCGTTATGGCAGATTCCCATAGAGCGCGAACGCGACGAACGCTCTATGGGAGCGCCCCACGGCGGCAGGAAACACTTGAATCTTCCGCGAGACGGCGCGATAATTATCTCGGCTAACGGAAGCCCTCGCCTACGAAGCTCGATGAGCTGAGTTACCGCGTAGTAGTGCAAACCCAACCCACTCCCAGATGAGTGGCGGTTTCGTATTACGCCGGACTCGGCTCTTTTGCTGTACGGGTCCGGCCAGGAGATGACTGGCGATGGCTCCCAAGCGGCTACTGAATCCTGAATTTGTCGAAGCGGTGCGCAACGCACCGATGACGCGCTGCACGATTGCGCAGCTAGTCGGCTACGGTCCCCACCACTCGAATCTCGGACGCGACCTGACGCGCCGTGACGGCACGCCCCAGACGTTGATGGTGCGTGAGCGCATGGCGAAGCTGGCGCGGTTGGTTTGCTTTCCCGAGGAGCGCGTGTGGCTGTAGACCTGCTGCGCGACCTCGTTGAGCGGCGCGGCGTGTCGCTGGTTATCTGGCCACGCGGCGCGGACCGCAAGGATTGGAAAGGCCCAAGGGACACCGCTTGGACAAGTAAAGATTACCCGCTGACGGACAACCGCGAGGGCATGAACTTCGGCGCAAAGCTCGGCACCGAGGTCCAGCCCGGTCGCTACCTCGCTGACGTTGATTTCGACAACGTGACCGGCGGGATTCGCGCTGACCGTTTTCTGCCTGCTAACGGGTTCGTGTTCGGACGCGCCAGTAAGCCGATGGCGCACGTTTTCTACACGACACCCACGCCCGTCGTGTTGCGGCAATACAAAGACCCGATTAAGCGCACAGAGGTTGTCGTTGAACTGCGCGGCCTGACGAAGAAGGGCACGCCCTGCCAGACGATGATTCCGCCGTCGCTACACCCGAGCAATGAAACGCTCTGCGTGGTATCGGAAGGCGAATTTGAACACGTTGACAATCTTGAACGTCGCGTGGCGTTGTTCGCCGTTACTGACCGGCTCTACAAGTATCTCGGGCACCGAGGCTTCGGCCACGATGCGCGTATGGCCGTCGCAGGGTTACTGCTCCAATCCGGTGCCACTAATGAGGAAGCCCTCGATGTCTGCCAGACGTTGGCCGAGGCCACCGGCAACGATGCCAAGGATGCCGCCGTCGTAATCGAGACCACCGCGAAAGCGATTGCCGCCGGTGAGCCGGTAAAGGGCCAGACGGCGCTGGCCGAGATGATTGACCCCAAGGTCGTTAAGCGGTTGTCGGAATGGCTCGGCGCTGGGGAGACTGACGACGAAAACACAATCGTCGTGGCCGGCGGCAAGCTAACTGAAATTGTTGACCGCGTTGAGGCGAAGCTACTCGAAAGCGACCAGCCAATCTACCAACGCGGCGGCAAGCTGGTAATGCCCGTCCGCCAAGAACTAGAGCAAGACCACGGCGGCGTGAAACGTGAGCGCGGGTCGTTAGTCCTATCGCAGTTGCGCGAGGCGCGGCTGACCGAACTGATGGGCGGCGTGATGCGGTGGAAGTCCAACCATAAGCCCATTGACCCGCCGTCGATTTACCCCCGAACCCTACTGGCGCGTGACGACTGGAAATTCCCCTCGCTCCGCGCCGTGGTGACCGCGCCGCTGCTGCGACGCGATGGCAGCGTGTTGGACACGCCGGGTTACGACGCGCAGACGCGCCTCCTGCTCGACTTCGACCTGAATGCGTTCCCGCGAGTGCCAACGGCACCCACGAAGGACGACGCCGCCGCCGCACTCGACAGGTTGAACTGCCTGCTGCGTGGTTTTCCCTTCGACGGGGACTCGGCTAGGTCCGTCGCGCTGGCGGCGATGCTGACCGCGTTGGTGCGGCCGGTGATGCGGACCGCACCGCTGTTTGCCTTCGATGCACCCACGGCTGGCACGGGCAAGTCGATGCTCGTGGAACTGGCCGGTTTGATTGCAACCGGCGTAAAGCCCCCAGCGCTGAGTCAAGGCAAGACGCCTGAGGAGAATGAAAAGCGCCTGGTCGCCGTCCTTCGAGCGGGTGACCCAATTATCCACCTCGATAACTGCGAGCGTCCGGTGGAGGGCGATTTTCTCTGCTCGATGCTGACGCAGGAGGTTGTGCAGTCGCGCATTCTCGGTCTGAGCGAAGTTGTAGTGCTGCCGGCCACGGCGCTGGTGATGGCGAGTGGGAACAACCTGACCCTCCCGGGCGATGTGACGCGCCGCGCTGTGATCTGTCGGTTGGATGCGAAAGTCGAGCGACCCGCCGACCGTGAGTTTGATTTCGACTGCCACGCCGAAGCCCTTGTCCAGCGACCTGAGCTAGTGGTCGCCGGGCTGACGGTGCTTCGCGCCTACACCCTCGCTGGTCCGGTGAAGTTGAAGAAGCCGATGGGGTCGTTTGCCGACTTCGCTTTGATTCGCGGGGCGCTCGTTTGGCTTGGCCACGCTGACCCAGCTGAGACCCAAGAGGCAATCTTTGACGCTGACCCGCGCCGCGATGAATTGCAGGACGTGATGGCGCTGTGGGCTGCGGCGCTCGGGGACGCCAGTATCGAGGTCGCTGAGATTGACAAGGCAGCCAGCGCCTTCGCTACGAGCTACGCGCAGATAAAGGCGCGGCCTGCCATCGTGGAACTGCACGACAAGTTGATTGAGGCCGGCTGTCAAGGTCGCGGATGGAGCGGCAGGAGCGTGGGCTGGTGGCTGCGCCGCCACAAGGACCGCGTGAGTAATGGCCGCGCCTTCCGCTGCGAGCCCTCGCGCAACGGCCAGAAGTGGACCCTGAGCAACGGCGAGCCGAGGCAGAAGGACCTGTCCGACAGCGATTGGACAGACGAAGTGCCTGACCTCGTGACCGAGGAGGGCCGATGAGCGCGGGTTTCTCGGGTTTCGCGGGTTTCTTTTATAGCAAGGATGCTGAGAAAGATTCGATTCGGTCGAATACGCCTCGCGGGGAGAGGTTGCGGGCAAACCCGCGAAACCCGAGAAACCCGCGTGCGGCCGTTTCGCTCGGCATTTCGCCGGACAGTCGGACCTCGACTAGCTGGACAAGTGCCTCCCGCGCAATCGAGCCACGTGCGTCGTCGGCCCCGCGTTCCTATTGTGACGAGGCAACGCTATGTGGATAACCACCGAAGTGTTCTTGGCCACGCTGGTCGAGAAGCGTATGTGGCTGGCCCTCGGCCGCAGGGGCAACCTCGTGCTGCACCCTAAGGGCAGCTACAAGATGCTCTCCGCAGAGGAGCGGAACTTCTACCAGACGCGCAACGCAAAGCTGAAGGCCCTTGCCGCAGCCGCGCCTGACCAAATCCTCGGCTGGACCCAGGTTAGGCCCCAGCCGCCACTCCAATCGCAGCCCGTAGCTGTTCCCGCACAGCCGCAGCGTGTGTCGGGCGCACCCGAGGTCTACGCCCGAGGCGTGCTGATAACCGAAGCCCACGTGCGAGGCGATGGAGATGGCCGGCGACCTGCACGACTACGAAGCTGGCCGCATATCGAAGGTCGAGGCCTACGACCGTGCGCGTGTGCGCCTTCGCCAACTACAGGACCTCTATGGCGTCCGCTAATGCGAGGCCAGAATCCCCGGCGGGATTCGTGGCCGATGGAGAAGGTTATGGAATCCGTTAGTGAACTTGCCCACGAGTATTGCTACCGACGCAACGCGCAACCTGATTGGTCTGCGGTTCGCGTCTGTTGGTACCGCCCCACCGCCGAAGTAATGCGCGAATGGCGGCGCGATGTGCTTGACCTCTGCGACTTGATGGAGACCTCGCGGCCCGGATTGGTCGCGACGGTGCGCGAAGCGTTGGCCACGCGAAGCGATGCCGAACTGCTTGAACTACTGGCTACGGCCCCAGGTCTGGCACCGATGCCAGCGTGGGCTTATGAAGAAGGAGACCCCAAATGAGTGAAGCAACGCTGAAGATTGTTCGGGCGCAGTGTAAGTGCGCCAAGTGCGCGCCAACGGACCGCAACGCGGAGGCGCGGCTGGCATCCTTGACGCGGCTGGTTGCTCTGGCCAAAGCCGAGAAGCCTGCGAAGCCGGTGGCCAAGGTCGTCGGCACGATGGCCGATTACGCCAAGGCAATCGTGGCCCTCGTCTCCCAAGGCAAGCTGGAACTGCCGTGGGCACCGGACCCACCGGACCTGAATGCCCTGATTCGGGAGAAGGCACCCAAGGTGTCGCCGGTGCCGCCGACGCAGGCAAACGGCGTCCCCAACCCACCGGACCTGAACGCCGCGATTGTCCGTGCACGACAGGAGGTGAAGTGATGTTGGTCGAAACCCTGACGCAATTGTCGAATACGGGGCGAGCGATTGACCTGCGCGACACCCTTGTCAAGGACCGCCAGAGCAAGCTTGAGGCCCTACCCAAGACTCGCGCCGAGGTAATGCGCTCCGGTCTATCTCGCACCGAGGTAGACCGCAAACGCGCCGACCTTGAACACGAACTGTGGCAGTTGGAGAACGGCGCGACGGCGGAACAAGGTATCTCGTCCCCTGAGTTGGAACTACTGGTCGGCAAGCCCGGGCTGCGGTGGCTGCGCGTCCAGAAGGGCCGACTGGAGCGCGAAGTCGAGCAACTGCGCGACCTCGAAGCCAAGTGGCCCACGCCCGAGACCAAGTGCAAGTTCCGCTACACCGGCAAGCCAAACAAGTTTCGCTGGCCAACGGATGAGGACCCGTATCGCCATCTGGAACGTGGCGACGTTGTCGAACTGACCAAGGCGCGTGCGATGGCGCTGCGCGACTTGTTTGAAGCGGTCGATGAGACCGTGACGGTTGGGTAAGCGGTAGAGGTGCTCCGGGTGTCTTGAGAGGGACACCCCAACGTGCGCGGTCCTCTACCCTCGGCGCTATGCGCCGGCCATCTGACCGCGTATGAACCCTCTCTCTGGGAGCGTGGCGTCCCCAGCTTCGGTCGGCTCTTTCACCGACACGCCAAGCACCCGGGCACGTAGCGAATGCTGCGGCCCGGGTGTTCGTATGGGTGATCACGGACAGGTGTGACACAGGTGACGGGTCCCTCCGGGCTGGCCCCGTAAGGCGCAAGCAGATTGCCGAGGCCACACACCCCCACACACCCACCCCACGAAGTTTGCCCCGCTGTGTAGCGACCTCGTAAAGTTCGCGCCGCACAGGAGGCTTCGATGTTTGAGATTGGCGATGTAGTGCGGGTGATGAGTATGGCGCGCACCGATGCGATAGGTCGGATTGTCGCGATAGGCGATGGGCGCTACGTGGTGCGCTTACTGAACTGGCAGGCCGACGGTTACCACCTCGATGTGGCGTGCCGTATTGAGGAACTGAGGAGCGAACGATGAGAGCCGCAATTTACGCCCGAGTATCGAAGGACCACGACAAGAACAAACGCGAGGAGCACGCCGACACTGAATCGGTGAAGCGCCAGGTCGAGGGTGGCCGCGCCTTTATCGAGAAGCAGGGGTGGACCCTCGATGAGGCGCAGGTCTACCGCGACAACGGCGTGAGCGGTGCGCTGTTTGAAGGCCGTGCTGCCTTCCAACGGATGATGAGCGATGCCCGCGCCGGTGCATTCGATGCGTTGGTGTTCTTCGACCTTGACCGCTTTACCCGCCTTGCCCACAAGGGTATGGACGCGCTGTCCGAGTTGGCTGACCTCGGCGTGTCCGTCTGGGACTTCTCGAACGGCCAACAAGTGGACCTCGATTCGCTTGAGGGCGAGATGAGCTTGTCGATGAGGCTGCAGTTGGTGCAGTTCTCTCGCCGCGAGAAGCGGAAGCATTCGACTGGTGCCTCCCACGCATATGCACGAGACGGATATTGGGTTGGTGGTGCGCCCTTCGGCTATGAAATCGTTGGACCGAAGAAGCAGAAGACCCTGAAGCCCAAGCCCGATGAGGAAGCGGTGGTAGTCGAGATTTACACCCGCGCCGCCAACGGCGAGGGCTACCGCTCGATTGCCGAGGCGCTGAACCTTCGGAAGGTCCCGGCCCCACGCGCCCAGTTGGGCCGTCCCTCGGGCTGGTCGATGATGACCGTGATGGACATTCTGAAGCGTGAGGTCTATCGCGGCGTGATGGTGTTCGGCAAGACCAAGAAGGCGTGGGGCCGCGAGCTAGGAAAGCGCCAGTTCCGCCCCGACGGCACGAAGCGGGAGAAGGGGCAGATACCTGTGCCACCGGACCAGTGGACGCGTGTTGAGAAGCCCGAGTGGCAGATTGTCGAACCAGACCTTGCAGAGCGCGTGGCTACGATTCGTGGTGAGAAGCGTGAGCGTTACTTCGCCTCTGTCGCCAAAGGCGGCAGAGTCCCCGAGCGTGCCCACGGCAAGTTCCTGCTCTCGGGCGGGATGTTGGTCTGCTCGGAGTGTGGTGCGAATTTCGAGGCCCGGGTGGCACCGTGGAAGGGCCTGAGCAACGTGTATATCTGCTCGACCCGCCGCCGGAAACCCGGCGTGTGTTCGAGCACGCTGGCGCTGCCGATTGTCGAGACCGACAACGCCGTGTTGCAGGAGGTGATCGACGAGGCGCTGGGCACCCGGTATGTGGATGAACTGCTGATGATGGTCGAGACTGTGCCGGACGAGACCGGGCGGCTGACCTCGGACCGGGACCGGCTGCGGAAGGAACTGAACAATCTGGGCGAGGTGGTTGCGCAACTCGGAAGTGGCGACGGCCTAGTGCCGAAGATTAAGGAGCGCCAAGCGGAACTGGCGAAGGTGGAGGCCGCTTTGCGGCGTCCGCGTCCCGAGCGACCAAACGCTGACAAGGTCCGCGCTGCGCTACTGCAACGCGCCGGTGAGTGGCGTGAGACCCTTCGCGCCGAGCCGAAGGTTGCGCGGCTGGTGTTGCGCCGGATGCTCGGACCGTTGACGTTGAGCGGTGCCGAACGTCCCCCGTTTGAGAAGTGGGACGCGGATGTGAAACCCGGAACAACGGGGGTCTCAATCGATATCACTACTTCAGGATGGTTTGTGAAGTGGGACGCGGATGTGAAACCTGGAATTTTGGCCGGAATTCTGCCGACCGACTTATTGGCGTCCCCGACGGGATTCGAACCCGTGTTTTAGCCTTGAAAGGGCCACGTCCTAGGCCTCTGGACGACGGGGACGCTTGGTGAGAAACAACGAATTATAGCACAGGGCATTTCGACGTCTCCCGCTCTCGCCGGGCGCGCTCCAAACTTGACACGCTGCGGTCCGGCCGCGAGTATGGGGAACCTCTCCCGGGAGGATCTATGCCCATCACGGCCACGACACATGAGGCACCGGCGTTCCTCACGCTCACGATGATCGGCAAGTGGCCGGAACTGTTCGACGACGAAGCCGCCGCTCGAGACTGGCTTACGCAGCAATGAAGCGAGTGGCCGCGTGGCTGGGCGCCGTGCTGCTGGCGGCGTCGGCCCATGCCCAGACGCCGCCACCGCTGCGCTGGGGCGGCGACGCCGAGGGCGGCGCGCCGTACGTCGAGGCGGACCCGGCCGATCCCAACAAGGTCGCGGGCTTCGATGTTGAGGTCGCTGAACTAATCGCCGCCCGACTGGGCCGCACGGCGCGGTTCATCCAGGTCGCCTTCCAGTCCCTCGATCAATCCGCGAAGCGCGGCGACTTCGACATTGGCCTGAGCGGCATCGAAGACATCCCGGCCCGGCGGCAGTCGCTGGGCGCCAGCGTCCCGTACTACGAGTTCCGCGAAGTGCTCACGGTTCGCGATGGCGACCGCGAACGGTACCGCAGCCTCGCTGACCTCCGGGGCCGGAAGGTGGCCACGCTCGGTGGCACCATGGCCTACGACCTGCTGCTGGAGGCCGAGCGCACGCATGGCATCACCGCCGTGTCGTACGACGAAGACGTGCATCCCTATTCCGACCTGCTCAATGGGCGCGTCGACGCCGTCGTGCTCGACAACGTGCTGGCCAACCGCGCCATGCGCCGCGCCACCGGCCTCTACACCCATCCCGGCGCGCTCGCCATCGGCCACTACATCGTCATCACCGCGCCGGAGAACACGGCGCTACGCGACCAGATGGACGACGCCCTCCGCGCCGCCATGCGCGACGGCACGCTCGAGCGCATCTTCCGCAAGTGGCGAGTGTGGAATGACGATCAACCGGCGCTGTTCCAGCGAGTCCTAGGCACCCCTAGCACCCCTAGCACCCCAGGCACCCCAGGCACCCCAGGCACCCTAGGTACCGGCGCCACCTCGCTGTATTTCCCGTCGCTCGTGCGCGCCGCCTTGATTACTCTGGCGTTGTCTTGCCTGGCCATGGCATTGGCCGTCGCGTCTGGGTCGCTCATTGCCATTGGCCGCGTCTACGGCGATCCCGTCACGCGGGTGGTGCTGACGGCCTACGTCGAAGTGATGCGCGGCACGCCGGTGTTGCTGCAACTGTTCGTGATCTACTACGGCCTCGCGGCGGTGATTCGCCTGCCCGCCTTCATGGCGGCGCTAGTGGGCCTTGGGCTGAATTACGCCGCCTACGAGAGCGAGATCTACCGCAGCGCGCTCGAGGCCGTGCCGCGCGGGCAACTGGATGCCGCGCGCATCCTCGGGTTCTCGAACCTCCAGGCCTTGCGCCTGATCCGCGCGCCGCAGGCGTTCCGGCTCGCGCTGGCGCCCATGACCAACGACTTCGTCGCGCTGCTCAAGGACTCCTCACTGGTTTCGGTGATTACCGTCGTCGAGCTGACCAAGCAGACGCAGATCTTTGCGACCAACATCGGCAGCTGGGTAGTGCCCGGTCTGCTGTGCGCGGCGATGTACCTGGTGATGTCGCTGCCGCTTGGCTACCTCGCGCGCCGGCTGGAAGAGCGGTGGAGGATGCCCACGCCATGACCACCACCCTGACCGTGCGCGGACTGCGATTGACCCGCGGCCCCCGCGAGATTCTGCGCGGCGTCGATCTCCAGGCCGCGGCCGGCGAGGTCGTGGCGCTGATGGGCCTTTCCGGATCCGGCAAGACCACGATCCTGCGCGTGATTGCGGGCCTCGAGCCGCCGGACGCGGGCGACATCACGGCGGCCAAGGTGGGGATGGTGTTCCAGTTTCACTACCTGTTCGAGCACCTGTCGGCGATCGACAACGTGACGCTCGCGCCGATTCACGTCGTGGGGCAGTCCCTCGCGGATGCCCGCGTGCGCGCGCAGGCCCTGCTCGATCAACTCGGCGTCGGCCATCGTGCCGGCGCGCTGCCGCGCGAGCTGTCGGGCGGGGAAGCGCAGCGCGTCGCCATTGCCCGCGCCCTGGCGGTGGACCCACCGCTGCTGTTGCTGGACGAACCGACGGCGTCCCTCGACCCGGCCCGCAGGCACGACCTCGGGGACGCCTTGCGCGCGCTGGCGGCGACGGGCCGCGCCCTGGTGATGACCTCGCATGACGACGACTTCGTGCGGGAGCACGCCACACGCGTGGTGGTGCTGGCCGACGGCGCGGTGGTGGAGGAGGGGGACCCGAGGGAGGTGCTGAGCCGCCCGCAGCATGCGGCGACGCGAGAACTATTGCAGGTGGAGCGCGCGACGAGGAGGTGACTGCCGTTCATGGCCCGCCATGAGCGAGCCTATCGACCCGCCCAGGTGGGTCGATAGGCGAGTCGAATGGTGAGCCGGGTGGGGATCGAACCCACGACCACCTGATTAAAAGTCAGATGCTCTACCACTGAGCTACCGGCCCGAATCTCCCATTGTACACTGCGAGGAATCATGAACCCTCACCTGCAGTCGTGCCTCGACGTCATTCTCGACGCCACCTCCGGCATCACGCCCGAATCCGCCACCAGGCGCACGGGCGACCGCTGGTCAGTCGTGGAGATCGTGGAGCACCTCCAGCGCACGTACTCAGGTACGGCCAAGGGGTTCGAACGCTGCCTGGAGAAGAACGCGCCGCTGGCGACCGGCGCCACGTTCAAGCAGACGCTGCAGGCCTTTGTCATCATCAACCTCGGTTACTTTCCGGGAGGCCGCAAGGCGCCCAGGCATGTCGTGCCGACCGGCACCATCGCCTTGCCTGACGTGATCGAGGGCGTGAAGAAGGACCTGGCCTGGCTGGATGAGGCGACCGGGCGTGTGCGGAAGGCGTTTGGGCCGGTGAAGGTGCTGAATCACCCCGTGATCGGCGCCTTGACGGTGGACCAGTGGGCCCGGTTTCACCTGGTCCATACCAGGCACCACGAGAAGCAGATACGGGCCCGGCGCTGAATGATTCGGCCGGATGTCGCCTCAGTCCGCTAAACGCACATGGCGGACTGCGGTGTCCTACCAGTCAGCCCTAGCGTTCCCGGTGTTCTGGGACGATAATTTCACCGTGGTTAGAGAAGTGTCCCCCGTCGTCCTGGTTGTAGAAGACGACAGCGCCGTGCGCCAGCCGCTGGTGAAGTTCCTGCAAATGCGGCAGTACACCGTCGTCACGGCCGAAACCGCCGACGAAGGCCTGGACGCCATCAAGACCCATCGCCCGGCCGCCGCCATCATCGACCTGCGGCTGCGGCGCGGCTCCGGCCGCGAAGTGGTGGTCTCGATTCCGCCCGGCGTGCCGGTGATCATCTTCTCCGGACTCCGCTCCGAATCCGCCGACCTCGAAACGCTCCGCCCGAACACGCGGCTGGTCGAAAAGCCGTACTCGCTGGTAATGCTGATGGACACGCTCGAGGACATGCTCGAGGAGTCGCGCGGCAATCAGAGCGGCTTCGGCCGCATCGCCGCGTCGTAGTCCGGCTCGGACGCTTGTCGCCAGAAGGGCGGCACTTTAGTGCCGCCTTTTTCAGTTACAGGATATTCTTGCCCAGTGCGGAGAGCGCGAGCTCCGTACCGAACTCCGCCGTCGTATTTCTGATGTCCAGCGCCGGGTTCACCTCGACCAGGTCGAGCGACGTCATCTTGCCGGACTAGGCAATCATCTCCATCACCATGTGCGCCTCGCGGTAGCTGAGGCCTCCCTTGACCGGCGTTCCCACGCCGGGCGCCACCGTGGGATCGCACGCGTCGAGGTCGTAGGAGACGTGGAACCCACCGGTACCGCTGGTGGCGAGCGCGATCGCGCGATCCATCACCTCCGCGATGCCGAGGCGATCGATCTCCTTCATGGTGAAGACGTGCACGTTCGAGGCGCGCACGATTTCCTTTTCGCGATCGTCGAGATTGCGGATGCCCACGAGCACGGTGTGCTTCGCCTGCACCACCGGCGTGTCGCCGGCGAAGTGCCCGAGCTCCGACGGCTCGCTGCCGAGCAGCGCGGCGAGCGGCATGCCGTGCACGTTGCCCGAGCCGGTGGAGTCGGGGCTGTTCATGTCGCCGTGTGCATCCACCCAGATCAGGCCGAGCGGCTTGCCCTGCTTGCGCATCTGCGCGGATGCGGCGGCCGCCGATCCGGTCGCCAGGCTGTGATCACCGCCGAGCGCGATGGGCGTGGCGCCCTCGTCCATCGATGCCATCGTCGCCTGGAACAAGCGCTGGCACACCTTGGCGATCTCTTTCACGTAGCGCTTGCGCGGATCGCCGGCGCCCTTGGCCTCGGGAATGGGGGAGGGCACGTCGCCCTTGTCGGTGACCGACAGGCCGAGCGCCGCGAGCTGTTCGCCGATGCCGGCAATGCGGAACGCCGACGGCCCCATGTCGGTGCCGCGGCGATTGCCGCCAAGGTCCAGCGGCACGCCGATGATGTGAACAGCCCTCATCTCAAGCCTCGAGCCCGCAGCCTATCGCTTCTTGTACGTCATCGAAATCCCCTCGAAGCCGGGCGACACCGTGATGGTGAGCGCCTGCGGATGGGTCTCGATGGCCGTCAGAAAATCGAGCATGTCGTTCTTCTTGTTGATCACGTTGTGCGCCAGGAACAGCCCGCCCGGCGTCACCCGCGGAAACACCATTTCGAAGTACTTCTTGTAGTCCGGCTTCCAGGCGTCCAGGAACACCAGGTCGAACTGGCCCGTCACCTTGGGGATCTCCTTGAACGCATCCCCCGAAATCACCTGGACGATGTCGGACAGGCCGGCACGCCGGATGTTGGCGGTGGCTTCCTTGGCCCGGACCGGGTCGTACTCGATCGTCACCAGCTTTCCGCCGGTCTGGCGCAGGCCGAGGCCTATCCAGATGGCGCTGTAGCCGCTGGCGGCGCCGATTTCCAGGACCTGCCTGGCCCCGATCGCGCCGACCAGCACCCTCAGGAAGCGCCCGTCCTCTTCCGACACGGCCAGTTGGCCCTTGTCGGCGGCGCGGATGCCGGCCAGCAGCTTGGCCAGGGCGGGGTCAACGGCCGGGGCGGCGGGCCTGGGGGCTTGTTTGCCTGCCGGCCTGTCCGGTGAAGCCTGGGCGAAGGCGGCCGCCTGGCCGGTCAACATAAAGGCTAAGAGAATGGTCATTCCACGAAGAAACATCCCTCCATTCTAGCCGGGCGCCCCGGGGGCGCGTGTTATAGTGCCGTGACTTTTACGAACCCCTTCCGGAGGTTCTAATGGAGCGTATGAGCGATTGTCCAGGGATCGGCCACCAAGCTCGTCGACGCTTTCTGGGCCGTTCCGTAGGAACGGCCCCTTTGCATAACGAACGGACGGTTCAGTAGTGAGCCCGATTCTCACCCGCCCGGTCCGCGAGCAACTCGAACATGATCGAGTGATTCGCCTGCTGCAGGCCCGTTACAAGCGCAAGAACGAAGTCATCATGAATCCCGGCGCCGAGCAGAACCAGTCGGTGACGGTCGAGAACCTCGTCGTGTTTCCGGATCTGCTCCTCTTCGCGGAGGGCGGCAAGAAGCTGCTGGGGACCATCGAGGTGGAAACCGGCGAATCCGTCAATGCCCTCGAGGCGCGGGCGGAATGGGGTGTCTTCTGTAAGTTGAAGGTACCAATGCACTTGTACGTCCCGCCCACGTCGGTGGACGCGGCCCGCCGACTCTGCACCGAATACAACATCCCGGTGGCCGAGATCTGGACCTTCCACGCCACGTTCGACCAGGTGCGGTTCACGATGATCCATCGCTCGCCGGACGCGCCGGTCGTCAAGGTCAGCGCACCCACGAAACAAGCCGCCAAGGCCAAACCGGCAGCCGTCAAACCGGCAGCCGTCAAACCGGTGGCCGCCAAGGTGGCCAAGCCGGTGGCGAAGGCCAAACCCGCCGTCAAGGCGAAGTCCAAGCCCGTGGCGAAGGCCAAGGCCAAGCCCGTAGCCAAGCCCGTCAAGGTCTCGAAACCTGCGCAGAAGGCGGCAAAGCCGGCCAAGTCCGCCAAGCCCGCGAAGAAGCGGCGTTAGGGCGGGTCCGTGCCATTCCTGCGCCTCACCCGCGACCGCCGCGGAACCGAGAACACCTTCCTGCTCCACGCCGATCGCCCCGGCGATCGGCCGAGGCTCTTGTACTGGTATCGCACCGCGCCCGGCATCGTGCTGGGCCGCGCCGCGCTGGACGAAGACGCCATTCGCACCATTGAAGAGCAGCATCCCGAGATCGACTTCGACTGGCCCGCCATCCTCGCGCTGAGCGAGGCGATGATGCACGAAGACGAGGCGGCCGCCCGGCCGTCGCCAGCCGGCCGCAGGCAGCCGCGGCGCGACCAGCCGCGCGAGGCGCAGCCGCGGCGGCGCCAGGACGCGCCCCCCGAGTCGCCGGCCCCCGATACGGCGGCCTACGCGCCCGACGACGCCACGAGTGAGCCCGCGCTCGAGGCGCAGGCCGAGCAGATGGTCGAGGAAATGGCGGCTGGTGCCGGCGCTCAGGACGAAGCGCCGCCCGCGCCGCGTCACACGTATGGGCTGCTCGAGGAGCTGGTGGGCCGGGAGATCGCTACCCGGTTGCGGGCCCGCCATTCCGAGATCGCGGCGCGCATTCACGAGCGTCACGCCGACCCGCTGGAACGCGAGCGCTGGATGGCGCGCGCCGCGGCGCTCGACCCCGACACGTGGCTCACGCCGGAAGCCATTCTCGACGGGGTGCGCCAGACCGACGCGCACTTTGAAAAGCTCCGCCAGGAGCTGTTGGCCTAGCGCTCCCGCGAAAACCGGGATTCGATGGCGTCGATTTTAGCGAGGCGCGCCAGGTGCCGCTCTTCACTCGAGAAGCTGGCCGCCAGGAACGTATCGGCCAGCAGGCGGGCCAGCGCCGGCCCAATCACCCGCGACCCCAGGCACAAGACGTTCAGATCATCGTGCTCGACGGCCTGGCGCGCGGTGTAGGCGTCGTGGCACACCGCGGCGCGCACGCCGGGGAACTTGCACGCCGCCACCGCCGCGCCGGCGCCGCTGCCGCAAATCAACAGGCCGCGATCGGCCTGCCCGTTGCGGATGGCCTGCGCCACGGCTTCGGCGATATCGGGGTAGTCCACGGGCGCAGTCGAGTGCGTGCCCAGGTCGGTAATCTCATGGCCGCCCTGGGCCAGGTAACCGGCGAGGTCCCGCTTCATCTCGAAACCGGCGTGATCGGCTCCAATGGCAATGCGCATCGTCGTTCTAGCTTATTCGAACCTGGTCCGTTGGCCTGACCGGCTAATCCGGCGCCCAACCCGTCTTATACTGTCAGGATGACGACGGCAAGCCTTCGCTTCGCAGGAGTGGCCGTGCTGGCCTTGACGACGGGCCTCGGCGCGCAGTCGCCGGCACCACAGAAGCCGGCGGCGCCGCCACCGGCCCCGGCCGGACAGCCCCAGTTCCGCGTGGCCATCGACTACGTCAGCACGGACGCGATCGTGCGCAATGCGCAGGATCAGTTCGTGGCGGATCTCACGAAGGGCGACTTCGAGATCTACGAAGACGGCGTCAAGCAGGAGATTACCGGCCTCACGCTCGTGCATGGCGGCCGTGTGCACAACCTGGCGGCGCCGCCCGCGCCGGTGGCGCAGGAAGGCATCATCCTGCCGCCGTCGCGTCCCAAGAACGACACCGCCGGCCGCATCTTCCTGATCATCGTCGACGACCTGCACCTGGACTTCCGCAACACGGGGCGGATTCGCGACTTGTTCAAGAAGATCTCGAAGACCCTCGTCCACGAAGGCGACATGTTCTCCATCGTCTCGACGGGCCCCTCGTCGCTGGCGATCGACCCGACCTACGACCGCAAGATCCTGGACGAGGCGATCAAGAAGATCACCGGCAGCGGCCTCAAGCCGTCCGACATCATCCAGGGCGCGGAAGGGTCGGATGGCCCGAGCGAAGTCCGCTATCGCGCGCACGTCGCGTTCTCGACCGCCTACGACATGCTGTCGCAGATGGAGAAGATCAACAACCGCCGCAAGGCGGTGATCTGGGTGAGCAACGGCTACGACTTCAACCCGTTCTCGGAATCGCGGCTTGGTGAAGACCCGGTGTTTGGCGGCCGCTTCGGGCAGACGCGGGAAGAAGGCCGGGAGCAGCAGGGGCAGTTCAGCGGGCAGCAGTTTGCCGATGCCGACCTGGCGCGCGAGCTGGCCGAAGTGACGCGCACGGCCAACCGCGCCAACGCGACGCTCTACACCATCGACCCACGCGGCCTGGTGGCCGGCGCCGACCTCGACGAGCAACTGGATCCGGTGGAGTACGGGGAGTACGTGCGCAAGTCGCAAGACAGCCTGCGCGTACTGGCGGAAGAAACCGGCGGCATCGCCGTGGTGAACCAGAACAACTTCGACAAGGCGCTCAAGCGCATCGACGCCGAGACCAGCGACTACTACGTGCTCGGGTATTCATCCACCAACCCCGACCCGCTCAAGCGCACGCGCAAGATCGAGCTCAAGCTGGTGAACAAGCCGGGGCTTAACGTGTGGTCGCGGACGTCGTATTCGCTCCGCCAGCAGCCGAAAGCGAAGTAACCGGCGCGACCGCGATCGATTCCTGGATGCGCTCCCGCAGCCACACCACCGGCTGGGGATGCAGGCGAACGAAGGCCTGCCACTCTTTTTCGTTCAGGACGATGGAGATGACACGTTCGCGGCTGATTTCCATTGCGGGCCTCACTTCAGGGACGGAGAATGGACCCATCCTAGCGACCGCTCTCACACCACGAAAATAGAATGATCGAATCGGAATCATCCAATTCGATCATGGTGCCAGTTTCAACTTCGGCCGGACCCGCTCGAAGGCCTTGATGACTTCCTGCACGGCGCGGGGCGTCCGGCTCATCTTCGGGTAGATCCAGCCGGTTTCGCGGACCAGCGACCGGCCCTCAATGCGGGCGCAGAACAGCTGGCCGCTGGTCACGTCACGCGCCACCGCCTGGTAGGGGATGATCGTGATGCCGATGCCGTTGCGGACCAGCGCCTTGATGATCTCGACGTTTTCCGTCTCCATGACAATCTGCGGCTCGACCTTGGCGGCCATGAAGAATTCGTCGATGGCGCGGCGGGTATTCGAGCCCGACTCGAACAGCACGAACGGCTGGCGGTAGAGGTCCTGCGGCAGCACCTTGCGCTTCTTCGCCAGCGGGTGCTTGGGCCCGGTCACCACCAGCAATTCTTCCTGCAGGACGGGCACCGTGACCAGGTCGGGCTGATCGACCGGCAGGGTGAGCAGGGCCAGGTCGCCGGCGCCGGAACGCAGCCGCGCCAGGCACTGCTCGGAACTGCCCGACATCAGCTTCAGCTCGATCTCCGGGTGCTGCCGCCTGAGCTCGGTCAGCAGGGGCGGGAACACGTACAGGCACACCGTCATGCCGCCGAGCAGCCGGACGGTGCCGCGCAGCGACTCCTGGCTGTCGGTGATGCCGGCAGTCGTGTCCTTGAGATCCTGGAACACGCGATGGCTCAGCTGCAGCAGCGACTCGCCGGCCGGCGTGATGCGAATGCGGCGTCCCACGCGGAGGAACACCGGCTCTTTCAGTTCGTCTTCGAGCAGCAGAATCTGCCGGCTGATGGCCGACTGCGAGACGTGCAGCTTATGCCCCGCGGCCGTGAAGGAACCAGTTTCCGCAATGGCTCGTATGATTTCTAGTTGTCGAAGGTCCACTAATCACTCCCGGACTGCATGTGAGCATATATCTCCGGCAGAGATGGATTCAAGGGGAACTATGGGGCGCGCTTGTTGAGAGCGGCCTCCGCCCGAGCTACCGCCTCGGCGAGGTAGTGCTCGTCGAGCTCGATCCCGACGAAGTTCACCCCAAGCTGCGCGCATGCAACGGCGCTGCTCCCCAGTCCCAGGAATGGATCGACCGCGAGGCCGACCCGCGACAGGCCGTGGAGCTTCAGGCAGTAAGCCGGCAGCCGCCAGGGGAACGTGGCCGGGTGCGGCCGTTCCTTGTCGCGGCTCTGGATGGTGTCGTAGGGCAGGAACCAGGTGTTGCCGCGGCAGCGCAGCCCCGAACCCGCCCCTTGCCACCGCGTCACGTTCGAGGCGTCCTGGTACTTGACGCCCACCGCCCGCCGATCGAGCGGCGTGCGGCCGGTGGGGCTGAAGTGGAAGACGAACTCGTGACAGTCGTTGAGGAAGCGCTCGCTGTTGATCGGCTTGTAGTGGCCCACGGCGAGGTCGTCGGCCAGGCCGGAGCGCGCCCCGGCGAGGGACTTCTCGATGGCGATGGACTTCACCCAATGCAGGATGTTCTGGAGTTCCAGGTGTGGGCGAACCGCCTGCGCGACATCAAGGGCCGTCCACGGGTCCTTGGGTTTGGCGCCCACATTCAGAAAGAGGGAGCCGTGCTGGGCCAGCACCCGCTTCACGGCCTGGATCCACGCGCCCGTCCACGCCAGATATTCCGACCGCGGCTGCCCATCGTCGTAGGAGCGATACCGGATGCCGAGGTTATAGGGCGGGGAGGTCACGACCGCGCCGACGGAGGCGGGCGGGAGCCGGCCGAGGAGGTCGAGGGAGTCGCCGTGGTAAAAGCGCAGCCGCTGGCGTCCGCGGCGCAGGTCGGCAAAGGGTTTTGGCAGGCGAGGGGGCACGTCGGTACGATTGTACCGTGGCCGTACGGCCGGTTGCCGGACCTTACGACGCTCGTGCTGTCAGCGCGGTCCCGACGACGGCCGCGAAGCGCTCGCGTTCGGCCGACACGGTGTGGTTCCGACGGTGCGCATGGCTTTCACACCCCACGCCCTTTTCTTCCACGTAAGTGACCTCGCGCGTGCTTGCCACGTCCCGGTATCGACCGACTACGCAGCCACACGACAGCGTCGAGAATCCCAGAATACGAACGACGCTCATCGAATTGCTCCCCCCGAATCAATCTCTTAGCAAAGCGCGTGCCGGAGCCTGATCTGCGGATCTACCGAGTGAAAAGCCGATGGCGCTGCGGTACCGCTGCTCCGGTTCGTGGCACTTCTTACACAGTCGGTGGCTGCTTACACACACGCACGCACGCCAACACTACCCAAAAGGTATTCGGCGAACTTGGATCAAACTTCAGTGAATTGGATAGCGGTTATGGTTTGGATCGAACGGCGGCGAGGCCTTCGCGCGCGGTCTGCGACGTCGGATCGACCGTGAGCGCTTCGGCGAAGTAATGGAGGGCGCGCGCGCGGTTGCCGGCCTGGAACTCGAGAGTGGCGAGGTTGGTGTAGGTGCCGGACTCGCGCGGGTCGGCCTTGATCGACGCTTCGAAGGCGGTCCGGGCCGCGTCCCGCTGGCCCATGCTGGCCAGGCAGGCGCCCATCAGGTTGTGCGCCTTGGCGTGGGTCGGGTCCAGGGCCACCGCGTTGCGGGCCGCTTGAAGCGCCAGATCGAGACGGTCCTGCATGAAGAACAGCGAGCCGGCGTAGTAGTGCGACCACACGTTTTTCGGGGCTTGCGCGACCAGGCGGGCGGCGACCGGCTCGAGCCGCTGGGCATCGCCGATATCCGAGAGTATCGAGGCCAGTTGCTCGAGTGCCGGGACATCGCCCGGGTTCGACTGGAGGATGCTGAAGGGGATTCGCGCTGCCTCATCGACGGCGCCCTGAGACGCCAGCACGCGCGACAGGGCGAGCCTGGCCGCCGTGTGGGCGGGATCCGACGCCAGGTTGGTCAGCAGCGCCCGGGCCTCGTCGATCCGGGTCAGGGCCGCCGCCGACCGGATGAGCCCATCAAGGGCGACCGCATCGTTGGGGTCGGCTTCGATCGCCTTCTTGAAATCGTCGTAAGCCGGCCGGTACGCATCTGACTTGAGGAACATCGATCCGCGATTGCGCCAATCTGCCCCCGCGGCGCCGGTCATGGCGGCGGTCACGGCGGCCGGTTTCGGACTGCGGCCCGCAAGCTCGCGCAAGGTCACGGCATTGTCGTCGCGTGACAGGCCAAAAATGTTCCGCGGGCCCGAAAACTCCAGCCGCGACTGGTCGTCGGTCTGCAGCGGCGCGCCGTTCGCCCAGGCCCTCAACGTATCGCCCTGGGCCACGAAGAGGGAGGTGACCGCAAACGGCTCCAACGCGCCGACCGAGGCGAGGTCCGCCGCGACGCCCGGCCGCTGCCAGGCGGCCGCGATGCCGGCCACCCGGTCATCCAGGGGACCGGTCGAGCCGACCAGCAGGACGTCGGCGTCGCCGACCAGCCACAGGGTGCCGTCGGGAAACACCGTCAGGAACGTGGCCACGATCGATTGCAGATCGTCGCGGCTGATGTCATAGGTATGCGCCCACTGGCACAGGATGCCGCCCGGCGCCAGCCGCGCCTTGGCCCCCTCGAAGAACTCCCGCGTGAACAGCGACGCGATGCCGGCCATCCACGGATTCGACGGCTCCGACACGATCACGTCGTAGCTTTCCCGTCCGAGCATCAAGTGCGTGCGGCCGTCGCCGACGATGACCCGGGTCCGCGGGTCCGCCAGGGCGCGGTGATTCTCAGTTTCAAAGAACCGGGAGGCGTCCACCACTTCAGGTGAAATCTCGAGGACGGTTGCCGATTCGAGCGGATGCGTGAGCGCCGAGCCGAGCGTGACGCCGCTGCCCAGGCCGAGAATGGCCGCGCGCTTCGGCGCCGGGTGAAGCAGCAGCGGGACATGGGCGAGCAGCCGCTGCGTCAGCATGTCGCCGGCATTCGACGCATCGACCTTGCCGTCGATGGCGAGCGACACGGTTCCGGCGAGGCGGCGCACCGCCACGGTGCCGGTCGCGCCTTCACGGTATGAGAGCAGCTCACCGGCGGCGAGCGCGGTCTCGAGGCTGGGTCCCCGCATGGCCGCGGCGTACTTGTAGGCGCCGCTCGACAGGAGGAGCTGATCCCATTGGGGCAACGCGAACCCGGCCGCCAACACGACCGCGGCGAGCCCGAAGCCGACCATGCGGCCGCGGACGCGTCCGGCGGTCAGGAGGATGGCCAGCGCGCTCAGGCCGACCACCGCGGCCACGGCGCGGATGGTCAGGTGCAACCCGATTTGCGGCACCAGCACGAACCCGGACAGCAGCGCGCCGGCGATGGCACCCACGGTGTTGACCGCGTAGATGCGTCCGAGATTCTCCGTGATCGATTCATCGCGACCCGCGGCCAGGGCCACGGCAAACGGGAACGCCGCGCCGAATGCGATCGTCATGGGCAGCAGCAGGCCGGTGACCAGCAGAATTTCGCGCGCCAGCACGTCGCCAAACTGGAACTCCGGCGTCGCGACGACCTGGGCGATGGCGAGCAGCGCCCAATCCACCAGTGAGGCCGCGGCCAGGGCGAGGCCAACGCTCACCAGCATGCACACCGCGAGGCCGACGGCCGCGCTGCGCACGCGCGACACCAGCCGCGCGCCAACCGCGGCTCCCGCCGCCAGGCCGACGATGAAGATCGCGACCACGATGCTGAAGGCGTAAGTGGTGGGGCCCAGGATCTGGACGAGCAGGCGCGTCCACACCACTTGCAGCGTGAGTGACGCGAAGCCCGAGGCGCCCAGGGCCAACGCCGCCATCCACGGGCTGCCGTCGAGGGACGTGCGGAGAGCGGACGCTTTGGCGTCCGCTTTCATGCCAGACGCCGTGAGGCGGGGACTCAAGTCCCCGCCCTCCGAACGATCGCGTGACGGCGCTGCGCTCCGCGCAATGGCGAATGCGCCAACGGCCGCGGTGATGTTCAGGATGACGGCCACGTACGTCGAGCCGCTGAGGCCGAGCCAGGGGACGAGGACGAACCCTGCCAGCACCGCGCCCGCGGCGGCGCCCAGCGTGTTGGCGGCGTAGAGGCCGCCGGCGTCCTGCGCGGCGCTGGCCGCCGCCCGTACCATCCACCGCGAGGCAATGGGAAAGGTTGCGCCCATCGCTGCGGCCGGGATCGCCAGCAGCAGGACGCTGGTGCCGAGCCGCAGCAGGGCGAAGGCGGCTCCGCCGTCGCCATCCGCATACGCCGTGACCAGCAGTGGACGAACCGCGCTGAGCGCAAATGGCAGGAGGAGCGCCAGCACACCGATGGCCAGCTCGAGTCCGGCGTATACCGTCAGGGCGCGTTCCGGCGCGAGGCGTCCACCCTTGCGGCCCGCCACGGCGGCGCCCACGGCCAGGCCGCCCATGAATGCCGCCAGGACGGTGCTGGCCGCGGCAATGCCGTGGCCCATCTGCAGTGTGAGCAGCCGCGTCCAGACGACTTCGTAAATGAGGGCCGCGGCGCCGGACACCGCGAACAAGATCAGGAACGGGCCACGCCGCATTGCAGACAGAGTATCAGAAGGGCGCGCGCCTCACGGGCGCGCGTGGGGCGCGCCGCTCCGCGCCTCGTAGGGCTCGGTGCTTCGCACCTCGTGGGGCTCGGCCTCTTCGAGGCCTCGTGGGGTGAGCCCCAGGAGCGCGCATGAGCGCGCGACCCCCACGAGCGGCGAAGCCGCGAGCCCTACCGGCCGCTTGCGGCCGGCCTATACAGCGTCAAGTGCTGATCGCGCTGCACCTCCTCGAGGTCCCATGCGTCGATCACGGCGTCGGCTGATTTCTCGGACACGAATCGCCGATCGATGACGACGTAGCCCAGGCGGGTGCCGGAAACGAACCGCGTGCCGCGCGCGAAGAGGGTGGACAGATCCTCCGTCGTGAGCGGAGTCGGTTGGCTCATCTTCATCAGGATGGCCAGCGTCGGATGATCGGCGCTCAGCCGTTCGACGCGACGCGGGGAAATGCGGGAGAGGTAGCCGCCGATCAGCCGCTTCTCGTGGCGCGTCTGGTTGAACTGCGACCGCGGCCGGAAGTTGCCGATCGACGAAACGCCGTCGCGAATGCCGAAGGGGAGCGTCAGCACGCGCACGTCGCGCGGGTCTTCGGCGATGGTGTCGTAGATCGGAGAAATCGTCGCGGAGTACAGCGTGCGCGGCGCCGGAAACAGCTCGACGGCGAGCAGCAAGGCGACCACCGCGGTGATGGTTCGCCGCCGCTGCGGCCACCGCGTGCCGAGTGCCGCCAGGCCTCCGGCCATCAGCACGGCCAGGCCCAGGGCGGCGACGATCGCGAAACGGGTGGGCATGCGGGCCAGGCCGATCGGCGTCACATAGCGGAGCAAGGCCCAGGGCCCGGGCACGTGCGTGTTGGCGCCGGCAATGTAGACGAACGGCCCGAGCGCGAGCAGCGTGAAGCCAACCGTGATCCACACCCACCCCGCCTTGGGGCGGTACCTCGCCAGCCAGATCGCGGCGACGACCACGACGAGCGCCACCAGGCTGAACGCGGCGGTGTACTCCACGAACCGTGTCGGCGCGGTGATTTGTTCATCGCCCATCAGCGCGCGCACGACCGGATGGTTGGGGTTGGGGGTGATGAACGACAGCAGGTCGACGCCGCGCGGGCTGCTGCGCCAGAAGATCTTCGGGCTGACGAAACGCCCGTCGGCGATGCGTTCGACCGTGCCGTAAAGCACCGGCGACAGTGGGCCGACGCACGCGATGGCCGCCACCAGCACGGCCTTGATCGGCAGCGGGCCGAGATTCGGCATGCGGATGAACCGTGGCCGCCACCAGGCGGCCAGCCGCGCCGCCACCAGCACGGTGAGGATGAGCACCGGCGTATAGAGGCTGCGCATGTGGATGTCGATGCCCAGCACTTCGAAGTCGCCGCCACGGCCGACCGCCAGTCCGGCGACGAGGCCGCCAAAGCAGACGATGAGGACGTCGAGCAGCCACACCCAGGGCCGCCGCGGCGCCGGCGGGGCGGCGCGCGTCACGCGGACGACGGTGGCGGCCACGTAGAGCCCGGCGATCATCAGGCAATACACGCCGAAGTAGGCGTCACAGAGTGCGGCCCACGCCATGCACAGGCCGACCAGCGCCGCGTTGCCCACGGTGCGATTGCGCTCGGCGTTTGCCAGCGCCCAGATGAACGCCGGCAGCGGCGCCGCCGCGGCCAGGCTGAAGTGGCCGGTACTCCGCGCCACCAGCACCGGCGACCACGCGAACACCAGGCCCGCCAGGAACGCCTCGACGCGCGTGGCCGCGGTCGTGCTCCGTGCCAGGCCGTAGGTCATGAGCGCGGTCAGCACGGTCATGATCAGGTAGACCAGGTTGAACGACGCCACCACGCCGAACAGCGAGATCAGCGGCAGCGCCAGGATGTTGAGGAAGACGGTGTAGTTGTGCTGCGACAGGTCGACGCGGTCGGTCAGCGAGAGGATCTGCTCGGTGCCGAACGGGTTGTTGCCCTTGAGCGCCTCGTTGTGGAACACCCACTGGTTCCACACGTACACACCGGTATCGCCGCCGGGCTCACCCGTGAGGTGAGTCCCCAGATGGACAGGCAAAGGCCACATGAAGGCGCTGGCGACCAACACGTAACCGAGCACGACGGCGAGCTGGGAGGCGCGCTCTCGTCGCATGGCAGGTACAGTGGAGTTGTATCACAGAAGGGCGCGGGCTTCGCCCGCGTAGGGCTCGCGGCTTCGCCGCTCGTGGGGCTCACTGCGTTCGTGGGGCCCCAGGAGGCCGCAGGCCGACCCGCACGAGGCGGCGAAGCCGCCGCGCCCTACGAGCGCCCGCAGGGCGCGAGCCCCACGGGTGGGCGTACAAGCGAAGGGCGGGTGGTGACCCACCCGCCCTTCAGCGTTTCGCGTCCGGCCCGGTGCTAGAAGTTGAACCGGAAGCCGAAGCGGATGACGCGCGGGTTGAGAATCGCGGTCACTTCGTTGAACGGCGCGGTCGCCGTGTTGGTCGTGCGCACCGACGTCGGCACGCCCGAGTTCAGGATGTTGAAGACGTCCAGCATCGGCGTGACCTTGCCGAACTTGCCGAAGTTGACCGTCTTGTCGAGGCGCAGGTCGAGGATCGCGACCGCGGGATAGCGGTTGGAATCGATCGGCTGGACGCGGATGGTGCGTGCGCCTTCCACCGGCATCGTCACGCTGATGGTCCGTGCGTAGTTGAAGCCGCTCTGCACCTTCCACGAGCCCGAGAAGCCAATTTCATACGGCAGCACGTAGCGGCCGACGACCTTGTAGTTCCACAGGGTGTCGGTTTCCTTGCCGCCGTCGCCGAACATCAGGTCGGCGGGACGATACACGAACGAGCGGGCGCCGGACTGCGAGTGGATCATGCTCGACCAGGTATAGCCGAACGACGTGAGCAGCATCCACTTGTTGGCGAAGCGGCGGTTCAAGGCGAACTCCGCGGTGTGGAAGTCGGCGTCGTTCCGCGCGTCGTTGGTGTAGACGCGATCGGTGCCGGTGCCGGCGGCCAGGGCCATGGTCTGGAAGGTCTGGTCGTCGGTCGTGCCGAGGACGCGATCGACGCCCGGGTCCCTGATGGTGAACGGCACCGTGTAACCGGCGGCGCGCACGACGTCAATCTCGCCCCACACGTTGCGCATGTTCTTGTAGACCCACGAGGCACGGGCTGAGAGCCCGGTGGCGACTTCGCGTTCGAGGTTCATCGAGATCTCGTTGCTGGTCGGACGCACGAGGTCGCGATCGACACGCACGAAACCGGCACCGCCCTGCGTCGACTGGAACGCGCCCAGTTCTGCGGGCGAGTCGACGAGGCGATTGCCATTCAGGTCGCAGTTGGTCGTGACCGTGGCCGAGCACGATACAAACGCATAACGCAACTGCGCCAGACCCACCGGGTTTTCCTGGTTGGCCAGCGTGTCAGCCGAGTTCCACCGCGACTGGCCGACGAAGCCCTTGAGCACGGTACGGTTGTCGCCGGTCAGGTCGTAGGCGAAGCCGATCTTCGGCGCCAGGGTCGTGGTGTTGGCGACCGTGGTCGCCTTGACGTCGCGTGCCGTCACGAACGTCTGGTAACGGGCGTCGCTCCAGCTCGCCAGCGCGGGAATGCCGTTCGGCGCGAATTCCTGGTCGGGCCACTGGTCCTTGTAGTTCTCGACGCGCACGCCGAGGTTCAACGTCAGCCGGTCGGTGAGCTTCCAGGTGTCGTTGATCCAGCCGGCGGTGTAGACCACGTCATTGGTGCCGGTGACCGCCGAGTTGAAGATGTCGACGGCGCTCAGGTTGCCGTTGTTGTCACGGTAGTTGATGTCGAACGGCTGATCGTTGAACAGGTGCCGGCGATCGCGCTTCCAGTCGAAGCCGGTCCGGATGTCGTGGCTGCCCTTCCAGCCATCCTTGAAGTACGACAGGGTGGCGTAGACCTGCGGCTTGTAGCGCTTCTGGTCCTGGTAGCCGCTGTTGCCGCCGCGCGGCGAGATCACGCTGGTGGCGGTGTCGACCCGCGGCGCTTCCCACGGCCCGTCATACAGGCCGAAGTCGCGGACCGGGCGCAACGGGAAGAAGTTGTACCAGTTGCCATAGAGCACGTCGAGGAAGGCGCGGCTGCCGAGCACGCTGGTCCACTCCACCTTCCATGGGTAGTTCCGCGAGCTCTGGTAGTAGGCGGCCGAGAGCGGCGTTGTCAGGCTGATACCGCGCAAGTCCTGCAGCTTCTCGCGCTTGTTCAGGAAGCCGATGATCTGGTTGCTCTTGCCCACCTGAAAGGTGCCCTTGAACGTGTATTTGTTGCTCAGCTTCGACCGCTGGGTCTGGTCGCCGAGGCCGGTGATGTACTCGTACTTGTCGTTCAGGCGCCAGCTGGTGAAGAACCAGGCCTTCTGCTTCCACAGCGGGCCGCCGAGGTCGCCGTTGAGGTCGTACTGCTTCTTGGTGGCGTTGCCGCGGCAGATGGTTTCGCCGCTGCGCTCGAAGCAGAGGCCGTTGCGCGAGAACATGCCGTTATCGTCCGGCGTGTTCGCCGTCCGCAGATTGTCCGGCACGTTGTCGGTCAGCTGGCTCTCGCTGATGTAGTCGCTGTACCACGTGCCGGTGAAGCGATCGCCGCCCGACTTGACGCTGATGGCGAGCACCGCGCCGCCGGCGAAGTTGCCCGAGTCCGCGCCGGCGCCGCCGACCTGGAACTCTTCGAAGCTGCCGAAGTCGAAGTAGCCGGCGTTGGCCGCCGTGCCTTCGGTGGTGTCGATGCCTTCGACGCGCGTCTGGTTCTGCGTGTCGAACCCATACGAACGGAAGCCCGACTGGTTGCCGGTGTTCGAGCCGCCGACGTCGAACGAGGTCATCTGGATGCCGGGCGCCTGCGCCATGGCCGCCCAGACGTCGCGGGCGTTCGGGATTTCCGTCAGCAGTTCCTTGGTGAAGTTGGTGCCCATCGCCGTCGTCGAGGTGTCAACGACCGGAGAGGCGCCGGTCACCGTCACGGTTTCCTGCAGCGTCGCGACGTTCAACTGCTGGTCTACGGTCAGGGTCTGGTTGATGACGACGCGCACGTCCTTGCGGTCAACCTTCTGGAACCCGGCCAGGTCAAACTCGAGCTGATAGAGGCCGGGGTTCAACGCGAGGAAGCGGAAGCTGCCATCCGCGCCCGTGACCTGAACCTGCGGCTGAATCATCGCCGGGCTTGTTGCGGTGACCGTCACGCCGGGCAGGATTGCGCCGGTGTTGTCGGTGACCGTGCCGTTAATTCGGCCTCGAAATTCCTGTGCGAAAGTGGGAGCTGCTATCGCAAGCAGCGTCACGCACAGGCAGAACACTGTCAGCCTGTTCAGCCTCATCTTCGTTCCTCCAACGACATACAACGCGAGTTAATCGCCAACCTGAGCCCGAAGGGTCGCCGTAATCTCGGGCGCCTACAGCCTGCTCGTGACGAATTGTCACGGAAGGGCAGTATGCGGTGGGCATCGTAGCCCTGCGCCAACGCCATTGCAAGTTTCTGCAATCCGTACTTTTGGATCAAAAAAAGGAGGCCGGGATATAATTTTCGCCATGACGCGACGCTCCACTTGCCTCCGACCACTGCTCGCCCTGGTGATGACCGCCGGATTTTCCGGGGCGGCCGCCGCGCAGCAAGACGCCACGAACGTCGGCACCACGCTCATGGCCGACACGGCCGTGAAGGCTGCGGTCGAGGCGATCCGCGCGGCCGAGCCGCAGACCATCGAAGACCAGGTCCGGCTATGCGAGGTCGAGGCGCCGCCGTTCAAGGAACAGAAGCGCGCGGAAGTGTACGCGCGCATGTTCCGCGACGCCGGGCTGCAGAACGTGCGCATCGACAAGGAAGGCAACGTGCTCGGCGACCGGCCGGGCGCCCAGCCGCGGCCGCGCCTCGTGTTCAGCGCGCACCTCGACACAGTGTTCCCCGAAGGCACCGACGTCAAGGTCAAGCGCGACGGCAACATCCTGCGCGGGCCCGGCATCGGCGACGACTGCCGCGGCCTCGCTGTCGTGCTCGCCGTCGTCCGCGCAATGAACCAGGCCAAGGTGCAGACGCCCGGATCGATTACCTTCGTCGCCACGGTGGGCGAGGAGGGCCTGGGCGACCTGCGCGGCGTGAAGTACCTGTTCAACGAAGGCATGAAGGGACAGATCGATCGCTTCGTCTCGATCGACGGCACCGGCCTCGGCATCACGCACATCGCCGTGGGCAGCCTCCGCTACCGCGTGACGTTCAAGGGCCCCGGCGGCCACAGCTACGGCGCGTTCGGCCTCTCGAACCCGCTGCACGCGCTGGGACGCGCCGTGGAAACCATCTCGCAGTTCGAGGTGCCGAGCGATCCCAAGACCACGTTCAATGTCGGGCGGGTTGGCGGCGGCACGTCGGTCAATTCCATTCCGTTCGAAGCATGGTTTGAGATGGACATGCGGTCGGCGAGCCCCTCGTCGCTGCAGGCCATCGACGCCAAGTTTCATCGCGCCGTGGATGACGCGGTCAAGGCGGAAGACGCGCGTTGGAAGAAGAACGTCCTGACCGTTGACAAGGCACTGGTGGGGAACCGCCCGGCGGGACAGACGCCGGCGACCTCGCCGATCGTTCAGGCGGCGGTCTCGGTAACCCGCGCGCTCGGCTTCACGGTGAGCCTGGATGAAGGGTCAACCGACTCGAACATCCCGATGAGCCTCGGCATCCCCGCGATCACGATCGATGGCGGCGGCCGCGGTTCAGGGGCGCACGCCCTCGACGAGGCCTTCGACCCGACAAATTCATGGATGGGATCGCAGCGCGCGCTGTTGCTGGCGATTGCGCTCGCGCAGCAGTGAACGGCGTTACTTCCTAAGTGCCCTGAACTGCTCGAGCTCGGCGACGCGCTGCGACCGCATCGCGCGGTCGGCGTTGACGAGCCAGACGATCAGGGCGAGATGGGGAATACCGAGGGCCGCCAGCTCGATGGGCGTCGCTTGCGGCTGCGCGAGCAACACCGGCAGGGTGTTGGCGATGGTCGCGAGAAAAAATATCGGGATAAATAACGGGTGCCCGCCCGTGCCGGGGATCGCGCTCAACCTCATCACCGTGCGTTCCCACGAGGGAGCGTCGGTCAGCGGACGCTCGGGCTGGCCGTCTTCCTCGTAAAACACCTGCAAATACCGCCCGATCCGCTCCGCGCCGAAGTGCAAAGGCCTGATGACCTCGAAGGTCGCGAGCAGGACGAGTAGCGGAATAATGGCCGCGACGGGGTAAGGAAGCCAGACGAGCACGGCTGTCAGCAGGAGGGCCCACAGGCCCAGGCCGGCCAGGGCAAGGATGGGGCGGAGGCTCCCGCGGGCGGCAATGGTCTCCCTAAGGACGCGGTACTCGGTCGGAGCCGGTCGTTCCATTAGGGGACCAAGCTTACCCCAAGACCCATAAACCCTATTGATTCTTGGGGATAGTGTGACTACAATCCCCCCAATTGCTGATGGCGAAGCCAACCCGCTTCACAAAACTTGCAGTGTGCCTGGCGGCAGTCGTCACGGTGATGATTTCCGTACCCGCTTCGTACGCCGCGCAGGCGAAGGCGCCTACGAAGATTGCCGCGGCAAAGAAGGCGACCGCGGCGAAGACGCCAGCCCGCGCTACTGCCAAGAAGAAGGCCTACTCGCCGACCAATGCCCGCGCCCGTCGCGCGCAATTGGCCCGCGCCCGCGCCGCGGCCGCCGCCCGTGCGTTGCGCGACGTGCAGACCCCGCGCTTCCGCGTGGACGAGTTCGGCCGCGAAGTGCCCGACGTGCGGGCCGAAGCCGCCATCATCTACAACCCGACCACCGGCGAAGTGCTGTGGGAAGACCACGCGCAGGACCAGCGCTCGATGGCGAGCATCACCAAGGTCATGACGGCGCTGGTGTTCCTCGAGAGCGGCGCGCCGCTCAGCACGCCGGTCACCGTGCAGCGCAGCGACGTGTCGCGCGCGTCCACCACCTACCTTCGCAACGGCTTCAAGCTCACCGCCGACGACCTGTTGAATCTGCTGCTGGTGGGGTCCGACAACGCCGCCGCCCGGGCGCTGGCGCGCATCTCGCCGTACGGCGCCGATGGCTTCATTGCCCGGATGAACGAGAAGGCGACCGAACTCGGACTGCTCAACACGCACTACGCGGATCCGTCGGGGTTGCTCGCCGAGAACGTCTCGTCCGCCTACGACCTGGCCCGCCTGATTGCGCACGCCGCCGCCGACGAACGCGTGGGCGGCATCATGCGCAAGACGTCGTACACGACGCAGGCCGGTCGCCAGACGATTACAGCCAGGAGCACGAACCAGATTGTCCGCAGCGGCGACATCGACGTGGTCGGCGGCAAGACCGGATTCATCAGCCGTTCGGGCTACTGCCTGGCCACCCTCCTGCGCCTGCCGCAGTCGGGCCAGGAAGTGGCGTTCGTGGTGCTCGGCGCCAAGTCGAACGCCAGCCGGTTCTGGGAAACGCGCCACCTCTTCAACTGGATGAGCACCCGCACCAAGGCCCTGCTCGACGGCGACGCCCAGCACCAGCAGCAAGATCACGAATAACAGGGGTCTGACCCCGCCGCAGCTATTTCCCGCGCTGCATCACCGCCGCGTCCAGCGGCAGCGTCACAATCGGATCCGCATACGGTAACAACGCGCGCGAGGCCTTTCGCGAATCAAGCGCCTTGATGTAGCGGCCGCACGGCTGGCAGATCATCACGCGATACAGGCCATCAGGCGTGGCCATCGAGGTAATGGTCGAGCGGTCGTCGTTACCGCAGTACGGGCAAGTGATACCGCTGAAGGCCCACCGCACCAGGCACCGGCCGCACACCAGCTGCCGCTCGCCGCCTGGCGTGATCACCGCGAAGTCGGGCTCCGCCGCGCACACCGGGCACACCCGCCGGCCCCAGCCGTCGAAATTCACGCGCTGCTGCAGCACCTCCGCGACCCGCTGCAGGTACGGGCGCGCCGCCCAGACCAGCACCTCGTCGAGCATCTCCACGTCCGGCGAGGGCGTGCCGTTGAACCAGGCGCGCACCCGCTCCGGCAGGTCGGCGGCGCGGCCGACGTTGTGGAGCGCGATCACCGCGTCGGCGTCGATGGCGTCGTAGCGGCGGAGGATGTCGGCAATCTGGCGGATCAACAGCCGCACGTCGTTCCACTCGAAGAGGATCTGATCGAAGTCGAGCAGCGGCTGTCCGTTGGCCAGGCGGGCCGACAGCTCTTCGGGCGTGGCCTCGATCCACGGCGTGGTGAGCCGGCCTTGCACGCGGCGCACGGCCTCGATCAAGGCCACCTGCATCTGGGCGGCCTGCGCCAGCTCGGGCTGGCGCTCGGCCAGGGCCTTGAGCTCGGCGATGTCGCGGGGCAGGACCCGCGCGCTGCTCGGGGAGGAGCCGGACACGGGGGGATCATACAGGGATCTGGTGATCTGGTGATTTGGGGATTTGGGGATTTGGTGAACTGGGGATTCCTGTGCTCTGAAATACACTTGGAGAAGATGGCGAAGAAAGCCGCGAAGCCGAAAGCGGTGGCGAGTCCTCCCCGTCGCCTGCGCATTTTGATGATCGCCTCGGAGGCGCAGCCTTTCTCGAAGACCGGCGGGCTGGCGGATGTGGCGGGGGCGCTGCCCAAGGCGCTTGGCCGCCTCGGCCACGACGTGACGTTGGTGACGCCTCGCTACCGCGGCGCCCCGGACGGCCCGGTGGCCGGCACCGTGTCGGTGGAGGTCGCCGCCCACCGGTTCCGCGCGCGACTCCTCGAACAGCCGATCGGCCCCGGTGCGCGCGCGCTGCTGCTCGATTGCCCCGATCTCTACGATCGCGCCGGCATCTACTACGAAGGCGGCGTGGACTATCCGGACAACGCGATCCGCTACGCGTTCCTCTCCGCCGCGGCCATCGACTTCGCGGCGCAACAGGCGGAGCCCTTCGATGTCATCCACACGCACGACTGGCAGGGCGGCCTGGCGCCAATCCACGCCCGCACTCTAGGCACCTTAGGCACCCCAGGCACCGTCCTGACTATTCACAACCTGGCCTACCAGGGGACCTTCGAGAAGACGTGGGTCCCTCGATTGGGTCTGCGCTGGGAAGACTTCACCATCGACGGCTTCGAGTTCTTCGATCGTCTCAGCTTCTTGAAGGCCGGGATCAACTTCGCGGACGCGATCACCACCGTGAGTCCCACCTACGCCGAGGAGATTCAACGGCCCGAGTCGGGCGACGGTCTCGATGGCGTGATCCGCGCGCGGGTCGATCGGCTCACCGGCATCCTCAACGGCATCGACACCGACGAGTGGAACCCGGCGGCCGACGCGCACCTGCCGGAGCCCTTCGACGCCGACCGGCTGTACGCCAAGGCGGCATCCAAGCGCGCCCTGCTGACGCGCTTCGGGTTCGCCGTCACCGACGACACCATGTCGCGGCCCATCGTCGGGATGGTGTCGCGGATGGTCGATCAGAAAGGCCTCGATCTCATCGCCGCCGTGGCCGGGCAACTGGCCGCGCTCGACGCGACGTTCATCATTGTCGGCACCGGTGAGCCGCGCTACCAGGACATGTGGCGGTTGCTGTCGCAGTGGCGCCCGGATCGCGTTGGCGCGTTTGTGGGCTTCGACGAGCAGCGCGCGCATTTGGTCGAAGCCGGCGCCGACATGTTCCTGATGCCTTCCCGCTTCGAGCCCTGCGGGCTGAACCAGATGTACAGCCTTCGCTATGGCACCGTCCCCATTGTCCGGGCCGTTGGCGGGCTGGTCGACACCGTGTGCCCGTACAACCCGAGAAACGGGCAGGGCACGGGGTTCCTGTTCTCGGATTATGAGCCGGACGTGATGCTGCGCACGCTGGAAGCCGCGCTCGCGACGTTCCCCAACAAAAAGATCTGGACCCGGCTGCAAAAGAACGGGATGCGCGCGGACTTCTCGTGGGACCGCTCGGCAGCCGAGTATGTCAAAATATACACACGACTGCGGCCCGCGCGTACCAAGCGCCGGACACCGGCATCCAAAGGATAGAGGGACTCTTAATGGCATCCGAGAATGTGAAGACGCTGACCGACGCCGACTTTGGTGAGTCAGTGAAAAAGGGCGTGGTGCTGGTGGATTTCTGGGCAGCCTGGTGCGCGCCGTGCCGGCGCCTGGCGCCAACGGTGGATCAGCTGGCCGTGGAATACAACGGCCGCATCACGGTGGCCAAGGTCGATATCGACGAGAACCCGATGACGCCGAGCAAGTTCATGGTGCGCGGCATTCCGACGCTGCTCCTGTTCAAGGACGGCGACCTCAAGGAAACGATTGTCGGACTGGCGGCCAAGGACGACCTGGCCAAAATGATTGACAAGCATCTGTGAGCGAACGACAGGTCATCATCATCGGGTCCGGTCCCGCCGGCCTCACCGCGGCGCTCTATGCCGCGCGCGCCAACCTGAAGCCGCTCGTGATCGAGGGCATCGAGGCCGGTGGTCAGCTGATGCTGACCACCATGGTCGAGAACTGGCCGGGCTACCGTGACGGCATCATGGGGCCCGACCTGATGGCGGAGTTGCGCGCGCAGGCCGAGCGCTTCGGCGCCGACATCATTCAGGGCGACGTGTCGTCGGTGGATCTCGCCAAGCGGCCGTTCACCGTGTCGCTCGGCAAGACCCAGTACACCGCGCAGACGCTGATCGTCGCCACCGGCGCTTCCGCCAAATGGCTCGACCTCGGCGTTGACAAGAAGCTCTCGGGCCGCGGTGTGTCCACGTGCGCGACCTGCGACGGCTTCTTCTTCAAGGGCCGTCCCGTCGCCGTGATCGGCGGCGGCGACACCGCGATGGAAGAGGCGATCTACCTCGCCAAGCTCGCCACCTCGGTCACCGTGATCCACCGCCGCGACAGCCTGCGCGCCTCCAAGGCGATGCAGGACAAGGCGATGTCGATGCCGAACATCTCGTTCATCTGGAACACCGAGGTGGTGGACATCAAGGACGTGGAGAAGGGCGAGGTCACCTCGCTGGTGCTCAAGAACACCCAGACCGGCGCCACCAGCGAGCTGGCGGTGGACGGCGTGTTCATCGGGATTGGCCACGTGCCGAACACCGCGCTGTTCACGGGCCAGCTGGCGCTGCACGACAACGGCTACCTGAAGACCCACGACGGATCGCGCACCAGCGTCCACGGCGTGTTCGCCGCGGGAGACGTCCAGGATCACGTCTATCGCCAGGCGGTCACGGCGGCCGGCTCCGGCTGCATGGCCGCGATCGATGCCGAGCGCTTCCTCTCAGGAACCCTTCACGAAGCGACCGATCTGGTTCACAAGTCGTAGCACGGCGGAGATGACCAGACCGCTCACTGAGGTCGTGCCTCCGGCAGGAGACACTTCGTTGCACGACCGAGGCTCTGAAGGCGCAGACTGCACCTTGTACACGGTGGCCGGGTCATTTGCCCTTCCCGTGGACAGAGGAGGGATGAGATGCGTCTTGCAATGCGCTCAATCCAGGCGGTCGTGGCGATCACTTTTCTGCTGGTGGCGGTCGCGGCCGATGCTCAGACGTTTCGCGGCGGTATTTCGGGACGCGTGGTGGACGAGAGCGGCGGTGTCCTTCCCGGCGTGACCGTGACCGCGACCAACGTCGCCACCGGCCTCAGCCGCACCACCGTCAGCTCGAGTTCCGGTGTGTTCACGTTGCCGGACCTCCCCCTCGGTAGCTACACGGTGGAGGCCGCGATCGAAGGCTTCCAGCCGCAGCGCGCCACCGTGGCGGTCTCGGTCTCGAAAATCTCGACGGCTGATTTCAAGCTGGGCATCTCCACCTTGACCGAAGTGGTCAACGTTTCGGCCGCGGCCGTCACTCTCGACCTGCAATCCACCGCCCTGGCCAACGTCGTGCAGCCCAAGCAGGTGCAGGACCTGCCGTTGAACGGACGCGACTTCCGCCGCATGCTGCAGCTCGCGCCGGGCGTGACCCAGGCCAATTCCGTGAATGGCGTGCGTAACCGCGGCAACAACTACCAGATCGACGGCGCCGACAACAACGACGCGTTCCAGAACGCGTCGGCCGTCAACCAGGGCGGCGTCTCTGGTATCTCTGGAACCCTGCTGCCCGTTGAGGCGATTGACCAGTTCTCGGTGCAGTCGTCCGGCAGCGCGGAGACCGGCCGCAATGCCGGGTCCTCGGTCAACCTGGTGATCAAGTCGGGCACCAACAACTTCAAGGGCAGCGTCTTCTACTACAACCGCCATGAGAAGCTGGCGGCCAACTCGTTCGTGGTGGCGCCGGGCACGCCGAAGCGGCCGATTCGCAACAACCAGTTCGGGTTCTCGCTGGGCGGGCCAATCGCGAAGAACAAGACCTTCTTCTTCGCGACGTTTGAAGGGCAGGAGCTCACCGCCGGCAACACGCTGGTGACGACCGCACCCTCGAACGCGTGGATCGCGCAAACCAGGACCGTGCTCGAGCAGTTCGGCGTGCCGGTGAACCCCGTGTCGCTCAAGCTGCTGTCGCTCTATCCGGCGGCTGCGCTGACGGGGCCGGCGACGGCGCAGAACTTCGTCAGCACCGACAAGAACACCTACGACAGCTACAACGGGATTGCGAAGATCGATCACCAGTTCAACGACAAGTTCAGCGTCTCGGCCCGCTACTTCGGCGGCACCGGCCACCAGACGGCGTATGACGGCGGGTCGCCCTATCTCCCGTACTACCAGGCGGTGCCGAGCCGGATGCACAACGTCTCGGTCGTGCCGTCGATGATCCTGACATCGAAACTGGTGAACCAGATCGTCATCGGCTACAACTACTTCTACCAGACGTTCGATACCTCCAGCACCGACCAGGACCCCCTCTCGCTCGGCCTCAACACCGGCGTCACCGAGGCGTCCTTGCAGGGCTCGCCGGTGATTGCGATCAGCGGCTTCGGCCAGGCCGGCGGCATCTCGCCGTTGGGGCGCATCGACGCGACCTGGCACGTCACCGACACGCTGTCGTACGCGACCAACGCGCACCAGTTGAAGATCGGCGGCGAGGTCCGGCGCGCCAAGCTCGACGTGTTCTACGACACGCTCAAGCGCGGCACTTTCAGCTTCGACGGCACCGTCGGCCCGTGGCGGACGACGGGCACCTCGGCGCAGCGGGCGCTGGCGGATTTTCTGGCCGGGTACGCGTCGGTCGCGACCATCGTCCGCGGGCCGACCCGCCACGATTACTACCAGAACTCGTTCGACTTCTTCGTCCACGACACGTGGACGGCCAATCCGAACCTGACGCTCAATTTCGGCGTGCGCTACACCTACCAGGGCGTGCTCGGCGCGGCGGATCAGAAACTGACGACGTTCCTGCCCGACCAGGGCCTGGTGTCGGTGGACCAGCTCTATCCCAAAGACACCAACAACTTCGCACCCCGCGTGGGGGTGGCGTGGACGCCGTTCGCCGACCGCAAGACGGTCGTCCGCGGCGGCTACGGCCTGTTCTACGACGTCATCGCGGTCGCCTTCTTTGCCGCGAACACCGGCTGGCCATCCGGCAACGGCGGCTCGGCGGGCGTCGGCCACAATCCCGGCGGCGCCTCGCCCGTCTACACCATCACCCAGCGCGGCGTCACGATTCAGGACGGCGTCCCGGTGTTCGGGACCTCGCCGTCGCCGCCGTACGGCGCGTTCTCGGTCAGCCAGGACCTGGAACTGCCGTCGGTGCAGAGCTTCAACGCCAACGTTGAACGCCAGATCGGCCCATCGACCATCGTCCAGGTCGGATATGTGGGAACGCGCGGCAAGAACCTGCCGATCTCGCGCGACATCAACGCCGCCATCGCGGGCACCACGGGCACGCTGCAGTCGCGGCGGCCCTATAACGCCGCCTATCCGAATCTGGCGGCGATCAACCAGCTCGAGACCGTCGGCAAGTCACGCTACAACGCGTTGCAGGTGTCGATGATCCAGGGCGCGTGGCACGGGCTGTCCGGGCGCGCCAACTACACGTTCGGGCACGCCAGGGACAACGGTTCGGAGGCCCGGAACACGCTGGTGATGAACGCGCTAAACATCGAAGCCGACTGGGGCGATTCCGACTTCGACGTGCGGCACATCTTCACCGCCGGCTTCAGCTACGAGATTCCGGCGTTCGTGGAGTCGCGGCTCGGCGAGGGGTGGCAGGTCAACGCCATCGTCACGATGGAGAGCGGGATTCCGTTCAATATCCGGTCCGGCACGAACGTGAGCGGCGTCGGCGATTTCGTTGATCGCCCCGTGCAGGTCGGCGATCCGTTCGCCGGGATCACGCAGAGCGGCCAGTTCGTCCGCTTCTTCAACGCCTCGGCGTTTGCCAATGCGGCACCCGGCACCTTCAGCACGCTGCCGCGGAACGCGTTTCACGGGCCGTCGTTCCGGACCCTGGATGTGTCGGTGTTCAAGACGACGAAGCTGGCCCGCGGCGCCTCGCTGCAGCTCCGCGCGGAGGTCTTCAACATCCTCAACATCAAGAACTGGGCGAACCCGGGCAACACGCTGTCGAATTCAACGACCTTCGGGGTCAGTACGAATACCCGCAACGGCAGCGGCGCGCCGGGCATCGGCTCGGGCGAGCCGCGCAACGTCCAGCTAGCGGTGAAGCTGTTGTTCTAGTCGATCCAGCCGCCGCCGAGCACTTCGTCGCCGTCGTAGAAGACCACGGCCTGGCCCGGCGTCACCGCCGTTTGGGGCGTGTCGAACTCGAGTTCGGCACGCCCTTCGTCCGTGGCGCGCACGCGCGCCGGCGCGGCGGCATGGCGATGGCGGATTTGGGCGGAGATCGAGCGCCAGTGCGATTCGGGGACGCCGCTGACCCAGTTCACCGTGGATGCGCTCAGGGCGGTGCGGCCCAGTGCTTCGCGCGGCCCGACCACCACCTGCGCGTCGTCCGGCTTGATCGCCAGCACGTACAACGGCTCGTTTGACGACAGCCCCAGGCCCTTTCGCTGTCCGATGGTGAAGCGATGCACGCCACCGTGGGTGCCGAGCACCCGGCCAGCGCCGTCCACCACGGTGCCTTCGCGCAGCGCCTCCGGCGCCTTGCGCTCAACGAACGCGGCGTAGTCGCCGTCGGGCACGAAGCAAATCTCCTGGCTGTCGGGCTTCGAGGCGACCCGGAGCTTCAGCCGGTGTGCATGTGCGCGCACGGTCTCCTTATCCAGGTGTCCCACCGGGAACGCCGCCCGCGACAGCTGCTGCTGCGTCAGCGAAAACAGGAAGTAGGTCTGGTCCTTCGAGTTGTCGGCGCCCCGATACAGGTGATGGCCGCCGGCGGCGTCCTGCTCGATGCGGGCGTAGTGGCCGGTGGCGAGCCGATCGGCGTCGTAGGCCTTGGCGCGGTCGAGCAACTCCGCGAACTTCAGCGCGCTGTTGCAGTGCGAGCAGGGGATGGGCGTGCGGCCCGACACGTACTCGCGAACGAAGTTCGCCACCACGTGCTCGCCGAACTGCGACTCGAAGTTGACGATGTAGTGGGGGATGCCGATGGCGGCGGCGACCCGGCGCGCGTCGTAGAGGTCGTCGATCGTGCAGCAGGTGCCGAAGGCGCGCTGGCCGGAGGCCGTGGCCTGCCCTGAGCCTGTCGAATGGGTCTGCCCCTGGTCGTAGAGCTGCATCGACACACCGATGACGTCATGACCCTGCTCGGCGAGCAGGGCCGCGGCGACGGATGAATCCACGCCGCCCGACATGGCTACGACAATTCGCAATGCTTCCCTAGGAGAACAACGGTACGGCCACAGAGACGCGAAGACTCGGAGCAACAACTTGGGGTGTCAGCCGCCAGCAGTCTCCAACCCAAAGTCTTCTCACTGTCTCTGTGCCTTTGTGGCTAATCGTGGCTCCGTGGCCATTGACTTATTTCCGCCCGCCCACGGTGGTCAGGCTGCGCAGCTTCTCGACGAGCGGCGGCAGGACCTCGATGACCCGATCGATATCGGCGTCGGTATTCGAGGCGCCGAGGCTGAAGCGGATCGATCCAAGCGTGCGCCCGTGCGGCAGGCCCATGGCCTTGAGGACGTGCGACGGCTCGAGCGTGCCGGATGAGCACGCGGATCCCGACGACACCGCGATGCCGGCCAGGTCGAGGCCGATCAGCAACGACTCCGATTCGACGCCGTTGATGCTCACGTTGGCGGTGTTGGGGACGCGCGGGCTGATGGCGCCGTTGCGCGCGCTGCCGGTCACCGAGGCGAGGATGCCGGCTTCGAGGCGGTCGCGCAGCACGCTCAGCCGCTCGGCCTCGCTTGCCAGTTTCTGTTTCGCCACCTCGGCCGCCACGCCCAGGCCGACCAGCGCCGGGACGTTCTCGGTGCCGGCGCGGCGATTGCGTTCCTGCCGGCCGCCGGTCATCGGCGGGATCAGCCGGACGCCGCGCTTCAGCCACAAGGCGCCGGTGCCTTTCGGGCCGTAGAACTTGTGCCCCGCGATCGACAGCAGGTCCACGCCGAGGGCGCGAACGTCGACCGGGATCTTGCCCGACGACTGCACGGCGTCGGTGTGGAACAGCGCGCCACGTTCGTGTGCAATCGCCGCCAGCTCCGCGATGGGCTGGATGGTGCCGATCTCGTTGTTGGCGTGCATCACCGAGACCAGCGCGGTGTCGTCGGTAATCGCGTCACGCAGGCGATCGGGCGAGACCAGGCCCGAGTCGTCAACGGCGAGGGTGGTGACGCGCCAGCCGCGCTTAGCGAGCGCCTTCATGGTGTTGAGCACCGCTTCGTGCTCAATCGCGCTCGTGATCAGGTGCCGGCGCCCGCCCGGCTCGAGGGCCTCGGCGGCGCCCCGAATGGCGATGTTGTCGCTCTCGGTTCCGCCGGCGGTAAAGACGATTTCCGAGGCTTCAGCGCCCAGCAGCGTCGCCACGGCGCCTCGGGCGTCGTCCAGGGCCGCTTTGGCCTGTTGACCGAAATGGTGCACGCTGGACGGGTTGCCCCAGACCTCACGCAAGGCCCGGGTCATCCGGTCGGCGACCAGCGGGTCGAGCGGGGTGGTCGCGTTATGGTCCAGATAGATGCGCATGGGTGGGAAATCTGATCGTAGCATTCCTGCTAACTCTCAGCAATAAAAGGACTAGACAACGGTTTGCGGGGGCTTCTATACTGGCGAGACTTCAACACCGAAGCCCACTTCCCCGGGTTTCAAAAATAATTGGCACCCTCGAGCGGGATTTCCAGCAGAGGGGGAGGTTTCAGCGATGTGGAAGCGGGATGAGTCGGTCAAACCGGCCACGCCACCGGCCCAAACGCCGGCGGCTACACCCTCGGCGCCTGTGGCCGCTGCGCCGGCTGCTAGCGAGCCGCGTACCCAACTTGGGAGAGACAACGTGAATATCGGAAAGTCCGTCATCATCAAAGGCGAGTTGAGCGGGAGTGAAGACCTCACGATTGAAGGCCACGTTGAGGGTCGGATCGATCTGAAGGATAACGTTCTCACGATTGGTCCCAACGGCAAGATCAAGGCGGAAGTCTTCGCCAAGGCCGTGGTCGTGCTGGGTGAAGTCACCGGCAACGTCACCGCTTCGGAGAAGGTGGACATCCGCGACAACGGATCCGTGGACGGCGACATTGCCTCGCCGCGCGTCGCCATTGCCGAAGGCGCGCACTTCCGCGGCGCCGTTGACATGCAGCGCGCCGGCACCAAGCAGGCGGCCAAGCCGAATGCGCCCGCGGCGCCCGGACAGGCGCAGCCCCAGTCCCAGAAGGTCGGGGCCTAAAGCGTTCTTACGAAGGCGGAAGGCCCCGCGCCTTCCGCCTTTCAGTCTCAAGGAGCCATGGCCGACGCCCGATCGCTAACCGACTTGTTTGGCATCCTTGGCTCTCGCCGGGGTGGCGAGGCTGAGGCTGCGGCGGACTCGTCCGTGACGCAGGTGGCGGAAGCGGCGTATCCGACCAAGGCCCTCCAGAAGTTTCTCGCGACGCTCCAGCCCGCCGACAATCCCCTCATCCTCGATCTCGGCCCCGTCGTCGGCAGCAACGTCACGTTTTTCGGCGAGCACCTGGGGTGCCGCATTCGCGTGGAAGACGTCGCCGCCGACATCGATCGCCACGTCAAGGACGGCACGCTGGAGCAACTGCCGGAATTTTTCGCCGGCCGTTTCACGCAGGCGCCCGGGTCGGTGGACGGCATCCTGTGCTGGGACATCCTCGACTATCTCGATCGCCCGGCGGCGCAGGCCCTGGCCACGGCGTTGTGCCGGTTGCTCAAGGCCGATGGATGCCTGCTCGGCCTGTTCAGCACCGCCGAGGCCCGCGACCAGATCTACACGAAATACGTGGTCGTCGATGAATTGACGCTGCGGTATCGCACCTACCCGGCGCTGCGCGCCCGCCAGCGGAGCCTGCTGAACGGCGACATCATCAAGCTGTTCAAGGACCTTCGCGTCACCGACTCCTTCCTGATGAAGAGCAAGCTCCGCGAGATGCTCTTCCGCAAGCCCGCGCCACGCGGTTGAGGGCCGGGCATTCATGGCCCGACCGGTCGTTGCCTTCCTGAGTGACTTCGGCACCCGAGATCATTACGCCGGCACCCTGAAAGGGGTGGTGCTTGGCGTCTGTCCCGACGTGACGCTCGTCGACATTGGCCACGACATCCCGGCGCACGACGTGATGGCCGGCGCGCTGGAACTCGCCGCCTGCTATCGCTACTTCCCGCACGGCACCATCTTTCTCGTCGTGGTGGATCCGGGCGTGGGCTCGTCCCGTCGCGGCCTGGCGGCCGACACCGGGGACTACAAGTTCGTGGCCCCCGACAACGGCGTGCTGTCGGCGGTGTTTCGCGAGTCGCCGCCCCGGAAGGTCGTGGAGTTGACGGAGCGCAAGTACGCGCTGCCGACCATCAGCCGCACGTTCGAGGGCCGCGATCGCTTCGCCCCGGCGGCCGGATGGCTGGCCAAGGGGATCGCGATCGCCTCGCTGGGCCGGGGCGTCACCGACTTCCAGTTGCTCGACCTGCCGCGCGCCGGGGCCGACGGCGCCCACATCAGCGGTGAGGTCATCCGCGTCGACCGGTTCGGCAACCTGATCACCAACATCGACCGCCGGGTGTTCGAGCAGTTCGCCAGCGGAGGCGCCATCGCGATTCGCGCCGGCACGCACGAAGTGGACCGCGTGGTCGCGACCTATGCCGAGGCGCCGGCCGGCGAGGTGTGCGCGCTGTTCGGGAGCACCGATCACCTCGAGATTGCCGTCAACGCCGGGGACGCGGCCACGCTGCTGCGGCTGTCGCGCGGCGCCACGGTTACGGTGCGCCGGGTGCGGCAAATTTGATACGATTTGCTGTTTGCCTTTAGCTGCAGGACACAACCATGGAATCTGATCTCTCGCTCGAGTTCCTCCGCGTCACCGAACAGGCCGCCATCGCCTGCGCGCACACCATGGGCCAGGGCGATCGCCACGGGTCCGACCAGGTCGCGGTGGAAGCCATGCGCCGGGAAATGGACACGGTGCCGATCGACGGCACCATCGTGATTGGCGAAGGCGAGCGTGACGAAGCGCCGATGCTCTACATCGGCGAAAAGGTCGGCCTCGCGCAGAAGAAGGTCAACGGCGGCCGCACCTGGGACGAGGTTGACATCGCCGTCGATCCGCTGGAGGGCACCAACCTCTGCGCCACTGGCGCCGCCAACGCCATCGCCGTGCTGGCCGCGTCCGAGAAGGGCGGCCTGCTGCACGCGCCCGACCTCTACATGGAGAAGCTGGTCGTCGGGCCGACCTCGAAGCACCTGGTCGATCTGGACGCGCCGGTGCGCGAGAACCTCCGCGCCATTGCCAGGAGCCTCGGTCGCCAGGTCGACGAACTGACGGTGGTGGTCCTTGATCGGCCGCGTCACGAGAAGCTGATCGAGGATATCCGGGCGACCGGCGCGCGCATCCGGTTGATTGGCGACGGCGACCTGTCGGCCGGTATCGCGGCGGCGGTGTCCGGCACCGGCGTGCATGCGGTGATGGGCACGGGTGGCGCGCCCGAGGGCGTGCTGACGGCGGCGGCCATGCGCTGCCTGAACGGCGAGATCTTCGCCCGCCTGGTCGTGGCCAAGCCGGAAGACGAAGAGCGCTGCCGGGCCATGGGCATCAAGGACTTCAAGAAGATCTACAAGTCCGAGGACCTCGCCTGCGGCAAGGACATCGTGTTTGCCGCGACCGGCGTCACCGACGGGTCGTTGATGAAGGGCGTGCAGTTCTTCGGCAGCGGTATTCGCACCAGTTCGATGGTGATGCAGACCAACCCGCATCGCATCCGCTTCATCGACAGCATCCAGGTCTACCCGGGCCCGTCGGTCAAGATCCGATTCTGATTGGACGAACGCCAGCAACGCCGGAACGTGTTTGCCGCCGCGGCGGCAGGCTGCATCGGCTTCACCGGCTTCACGCTGGTCATGCCATTCCTCCCGCTCTACATCGCGGAGCTGGGCACGACCGACGTCGGTGAGATCGCGATGTGGACGGGCCTGACGCTGGGCGCCACGCCCACGGTCACGGCCATCAGCGCGCCCCTGTGGGGCCGGGTCGGCGATCGCTACGGCAGCAAGGTCCTGGTCATCCGGTCGCTGACCGCATTTATCCTCACCATGGCAAGCATGGCGTTCGTGACAGCGCCGTGGCAGTTGTTCGCGCTCCGCGCCCTGCTCGGGGTGTTCGCCGGCTATGGCGCGCTCACCATTTCCATGGCGGCCCAGTCGGTGCCTCGCGATCGAATGGCGCGTGCCATCGGCGCGGTGCAGACCGGGCATCGCCTGGGGCCCGCCGTTGGTCCCGTCGTTGGTGGCCTGCTGGCGCCGCTGGTGGGACTGCGGAACTCGTTCCTGTTCGCGGCGGCATTTTATGCGGCGGCGATGGTGCTGGTGCTGGTCGCCTACAAGGAGCCGCCCCGCAAGGTCGCGGCCAAGAACGCCAGGGGCGGCATGGAAGTGTTCTCGCACCTGATGCGCCTGCCGGGGTTTGTGCTGGCCTTGTTCGTCATCTTCGGGTTGCAGACCGTGGACCGCAGCTTCGGTCCGGTGCTGCCGTTGTTTGTCGCCCAGGTCGGGGTCGAGGCGCAGCGCGTGCCGCTGGTCTCGGGCATCCTCTTTTCACTCGGGGCCGTGGCGGCGGCGTTCGGGTCGCAGCTGGCGCCCAGGCTCATGAAGGACCGCCCCGCCAGGCGAGTGATCGTGGCCGGCGCCGCGACCGCGGCGGTGGCCATGGCCACGATCGTGATCGCGCCGACGTTGTGGATCGTCGGGGCCGCGATGGTGGCGGTGGGGGTGGCCATCGGCGTGGCGACGACCACCATCTATTCGGTGGCCGGATCGCTGCTGCCGGCTGATGCGCATGCGACCGGCTTCGGCGTGATGACCACGGCATCCCTCATCGGCCTGGCGGTGAGTCCCGTGGTCGCCGGCTTCATCGGCGGATCGGGACTGCGCATCGTGTTCGTGGCCGACGTCGTCCTGCTCGTGGTGCTGGCGGTCATGGTCGCTCGTCGCCTGCGGTCGGAGCCGACCTCGGTCTCCCACGAAGCTCCGCTCGCCGACAGTTGAGGCGTTAGTGCGCCGGCGCTGACGCCGGCGGGCGCGCTACGGGCTTGTGCGGTTCGTGCGGGTGCCAGCCGAGCAGCGCGATCATCACCAGGAACCCCACGACGTACGCCACGGCGACGTGCCAGCCCTGGCGGATCCAGGTGCCAACCGAGCGCGCGTCCGGGTACAGGTTCGTGATCGCCACACCAGCCGACGAGCCGAACCAGATCATCGACCCACCATAACCCACCGCAAACGCCAGCACGCCCCAGTCGTACCCGCCTTGTTCAAGTGCAAGCTTGGTCAAGGGGATGTTGTCGAACACCGACGACACGAATCCGAGCCCGAACGCCGTTACCCACGATGCCGCCGGCAACCGATCAACCGGCATCATCGAGGCGGCCAGCACCAGGGCGAGCAGGAACACGGCACCGCGGCCCGCTTCACCGAGCAGCTCCCAGTCCGGACGACGGATGGGAGCGGTGGCGATAATGACCATCCAGACCGCGACGCCGATGAACGGAAACAGGTCGGCGAGGCCGGTGAAGTACAGGTTCACGACCACGTTCGCCGCAATGGCCGCGGCGAGCATAGCGATGACAATCGCAACGCGTGTCCAGTCGATGTGCGGCTGGTGCCGGACGTCCCTCATGATCGGCGAATAGCGATGCTGCTGCACGGCGCCGACCAGCCCCGAGATGAACAGGGCCACCACGGATGCCGCATAGGCATGCAGCACGTCGATGGGCGACACGCCGTCGATCCACATCATCGTGGTGGTGGTGTCGCCGACCACGCTCCCTGCGCCTCCCGCGTTGGACGCCGCCACGATCGCCGCCAGGTAGCCGATGTGCACCTTCTTGAACAGCGTGTGCGCCATGGCGCCGCCGATGAGGGCGGCGGCAATGTTGTCGAGAAACGACGAGAGCACAAACACGATGCCCAGGAGCGCGAAACAGCCTTTCCAGTCATCTGGCAGCAGCCGCGGTAACGCCAGCGGCACGTGGCTCTTCTCGAAGTGCCGCGACAGGATCGCAAAGCCCGTCAGCAGGCACGCCAGGTTGACGACGATTACCCATTCGTGGCCGAGGTGGGTCAGCAACCCATCAATGCCCGGACCGGCCGGGAAGGTCCCGAGCGCCAGCTTGTAGAGCACGATGACGGCGAGGCCCGAGAGGGCCACTTCCAGCGTGCGGTGATGGAAGATGGCGACGCCCGCCAGCGTCAACGCGAACAAGACAAAATCGATCGGCACCACGGACTCGATTATAGGGGGCACGTCCGCGGCCCAGGGAAGCCGCGTGCTAAAATCGCGGTGAAGATGAGTACACGGCGTCCCGTGCTGGTGGAACGAGCGGCGCTTGTCGGCTTGGTGACCGGCGGCGCGCGGCGGGTCGACGCGGAACATTCCCTCGAAGAGCTCGGCGGCCTCGCGGAGGCCGCCGGCGCGCGCACGGTCCTGCGCGTGCTCCAGGAGCGCCCCAGGCCGGATTCGGCGACCTTTCTCGGCAGCGGCAAGGTGGCCGTGCTGGCGGCCGCGGCGGCGGAAGCTGACGCCGACGTCGTGATCTTCGACAACGAGCTGTCGCCCGCGCAGTTGCGCGAGCTGACCAAGCGCCTGGACCGCAAGGTCGTTGACCGTACCCAACTCATTCTCGACATCTTTGCCAGGCGCGCGAAGACGCGCGAAGGCAAGCTGCAGGTCGAGCTGGCCCAGTTGAAGTACCTGCTGCCGCGGCTGGTCGGATCCAGCGCGGGATTGTCGCAGCAGGGCGGCGGCATCGGCACGCGCGGGCCGGGTGAAACCAAGCTCGAAGCGGACCGCCGGCGCATTCGCGTGCGGATGAAGGTGCTCACCGACGAAATCGACGTCGTCCGCCGCCGGCGCACGCAGTTGCGGGAGCGCCGGCAGAAGATGGATGCACCGACGGTGGCCCTGGTCGGCTACACCAACGCCGGCAAGACCACGCTCTTCAACCGGCTGACCCGGTCCGAGGCGGAAGCGTCGAACGCGCTGTTTGTCACGCTCGACCCGCTGGTCCGCCGCGTGGCCCTGCCGGACCGCCGCGAGTTGCTGTTGAGCGACACCGTCGGCTTCATCGATCGACTGCCGCACACGCTGGTGGCGGCGTTCCGCGCGACCCTCGAGGAAACCGCGGATGCCGACCTCGTCCTGCACGTCATCGACGCCTCGAATCCCGAACGCGAGCGGCACATGGCCGCGGTCACGCGCGTGCTCGAAGAGGTCGGCGCGCTCACGGTGCCGCGCGTCGAGGTCTTTAACAAGGTGGACATGCTGTCGCCAGACGAGCGGCGGCGGCTCCAGGAGAGCGATCCGTCAGCCCTGCTGATTTCGGCAGCCACCGGAATCGGCTGCGACGAATTACTGGAAAGCGTCGCCTCACGGCTGGCCCTCGATCAGCAGCGCGTGACGCTCGAACTCGACCTGTCGGATGCGGCGCAGGCCGAGCGCCTGGCGTGGGTCTATCGCCATGCCACGGTCCACAGTCACGCCACCATGGGTGATCGGGCCACGCTCGAGCTCGACGTCCCCCGGCGCCTGCTGGCGATGATTGGCCTGGCCACGCCCGCGGCCCCGAAAGTGCGAGGGCGTCGTGGTTAAGCGAATGTTTGCCACCAAGATACCGAGGCACAAAGAAGACAGTCTTGTTTTGGCATACCCCAAAGTCCTGGTCTTCTCCGTGGCTCTGTGTCTCTGTGGCATCTTTCTCGCGTCGTGCGCGCCGAAGGCGCCGCCGGCGGTGGTCGGGGCGCCCAAGCATCCGGAGTTCATGTTCCCCACGGCGCCCGACGGCTCCCTCGCGGAGCAGACCGCTCGCCTCGATCGCGGCTGGCAGTTCCTGCAGCTCGACGACCTGCGCAGCGCCGAGCGTGAGTTCTCGTCGGCCCTGAAGCAGCAACCCGCGTTCCATCCGGCCGACGCGGCCCTCGGCTACGTGGCGCTGGCGCGCGGCAATGAGGCCGATGCCGTCAGCCGATTCGACCGCGCCCTGGTTGCGGACCCGGCCTACGTGCCGGCGCTCGTCGGGCGCGGACAGGCGCTGCTCGAGATGGATCGCCTCGGCGACGCGCTGGCCAGCTTCGAGGCGGCGCTGGCGAAAGACGCGTCGCTGTCGGACCTGAAGTCCCGGGTGGACGTACTGCGGTTCCGCGCGACGCAGGACATGCTGGCGCGGGCCAAGGCCGCGGCCGATGCCCAGCGATGGGACGAAGCGAGGGCGGCGTATCAACAGGCCATTGCCGCGTCTCCCGATTCCGCGTTCCTGTATCGCGAGCTGGCGGCGGTGGAGCAGAAGGCCGGCGATGCGACGGGGGCGATCGGACACTATCGCCGTGCCGTGGAGCTCGACACGAGCGATTCGCGGTCGTGGGCCGCCATCGGCGGGCTGCTGGAGGCCGACGGCGACATGGTCGGCGCCCTGTCGGCCTACGAACGGGCGCGGGCCATCGACCTCGGCGAGGTGCCCGACAGCGTGGTGGCACGCGTGCGCGCGCGGGCGGCGCTGATGAAGCTGCCGGCCGAGTATCGCGCCATTCCGTCGAATCCAGGCGTGACCCGGGCCGAGATCGCCGCGCTGATTGGCATCCGGCTCGAAGCCCTGGTCGCGCGCGCGCGTCCGCGGCAGTTGATCATCACGGATGTGCGCGGGCACTGGGCGCAGCAGTGGATCACCGCCGTGGCCCGGGCGGGCATCATGGATCCGCTGCCCAACTACGAGTTCCAGCCCGGCACGCGCGTGCGCCGCGGCGAATTGGCGCTGACGGTGTCGCGGCTCCTGGGGCTGGTGGCAGCCGCGAAGCCAGACCTGCTGAAGAAGTGGCAGGCGACGATGGTGACGGTGAACGACGTGCCGTCCGGGCACCTCAGCTACCCGTACGTCTCGCAGGCTGTCGCCGCCGGCATCATGCCGCTCGCCGGCGGCAATTTTGAACTGCTGCGCGGCGTCAGCGGTGCCGACGCCATGGAAATCATCAGCCGCATCGAAGCGCTCGCCCGGCCATGACCGCCCAGGTCTTCACGCTGGCCAATCAGCTGACGCTGCTGCGGATGCTGCTGGTGCCGGCGTTCGTCCTGCTCACGTTGTATGGGCGGTTCGGCTGGGCGCTGCTGACCTTCATGTTCGCCGGCCTCACCGACCTGCTCGACGGCCTGGCGGCGCGCAAGACCAGCGGCAAGAGCGACCTCGGGGCCTGGCTCGATCCGGCCGCCGACAAGCTGCTGATCGCCACGACGTTCGTGGTCCTGACGCTGCCCAACATCGGCCTCGTCAACCGGTTGCCGTTGTGGCTCACGATCATCGTGATCAGCCGGGACCTGGGCATCGTGCTGACCGTCGCGATCGTCAACCTCGCGATGGGCCCGCGCACGTTCCGTCCGTCGCCGCTCGGGAAGCTGGCGACGGCGGTCTTCCTCGTCTCGTGCGTGGTGGTGATGTTCTTCAACTACCTCGGGCACACCTCGCTGTGGGTTGATGCCGCGATCTGGCTGTCACTGGTCATCACCCTGGCGTCGTGGGTGGACTACGTGTGGCGCCTGGCGCGGATCATCAACGAGTAGGCGCGCGCCTGCGGCGCGCGTGGGCGCCTCTCGCCTTCGGCGCTCGGCGTAGGGCGCGGTCCTCGCCCCGCTCGGCCCGCGTAGGCTCGGCCGCTACGCGGCCTCGTAGGACTTGCGGCTTGCGCCGCTCGTGGGAAAACAAATGCCATCGGGGGGTAAACTCCCTCATGCGGATGCTCGGACTGGTCGCTGTAGCCCTGCTCGCCGGGTGCGGCGCCGCTTCGATGTCACGTCGCCGTTGTTTGCCGACGACGGCAGCGTGCTACGGACGCTGGGCGGTGAACCAGCTGTCCGGTGGACGGCGCGGAACTCGCTGGTGAAGTCTGCCGGCCAATTCGGTGATGCGGTGGCCACGGTTCATTACCGAACACGGTTGCCCGCGGATTACGTGTTTGGCCAGAGCACCGAGTCTGACTACTGGATGAACCTGCATTCGCTCAATCGTCACAAGTTGGTGAGTGACATCAAGCTGCCGGGCATGCCCATAGGCCGCGACGACACGCATGTCTACGTGACCGACTATGGTCCTGATGGGCGCCATAGTGCGCCTGGGAGACTGAAGATTCTAAGAATCCCGGTGAGGGCTGGAACTGAGGGCTTCGTGCACTAACCCCAGGAGGCCGACGACAGTCGGCCGACCCCCACGAGGCGGCAAAGCCGCCGAGCCCACCGAAGGAACGAAGTGAGTAAGGCCCTACGAGCGCGAAGCGCTCGCCCCGGCTAGGTCCGTCCGCGCCGGCCTGACGGCCCGCTGCGCTGGCCGCCCGGACCCCGTGGCCGCCACGACCCGCCGCCACCACCACCGCCCGGCCGCCGGCTGGCGCCCGGCCGCGCATGCGTGCGCCCCGCGCCCGGTGCGGAGGCGGGCCTGCCCACCGACGCCGACGACGACGGTGGGTGTGGCGTGTTGGCGACGAACCCCTCGAGCTTGCGGCGCGGGATGCCGCGGCCGAGGAACTTCTCCAGGCGGCGCAGGTCGTCCATCTCGTCGTGCGAGACAAAGCTGATCGCGTCGCCGATGGCCTGCGCGCGGCCGGTGCGGCCGATGCGGTGCACGTAGTCTTCCGGCTGCGGCGGGAAGTCGTAGTTGATGACGTGCGAGATGCCGTCAACGTCGATGCCGCGTGCCGCGATATCGGTGGCGACGAGGCAGCGGACGTCACCGGACTTGAAGCGCTTGAGGGCGAGAATCCGCTGGCCCTGGGTGCGGTTCGAATGCAGCGTCGCGCAGCGGATGCCGGCGTCCTCCAGCTTGCGGGCAATGCGATCGGCGCCGTGCTTGGTGCGCGAGAAGACCAGCACCGATTCGAGCGCGGCGTCCTTGAGCAGGTGGACCAGCGCCGGCACCTTGGCGGCCTGTGAGACCTCGACGATCCATTGCGCGACGGCTTCGACCGGCGTCGAGCGCGCGCCGATCTCCACGTGCGCCGGGGACTTCAGGACCTCGCGCGTCACCGCCTCGATCTCTTTCGACATCGTCGCCGAGAACAGCAGCGTCTGGCGGGTCTTCGGCGTCGCCGCCACGATCTTGCGGATCGGCGGCAGGAACCCCATGTCCAGCATGCGGTCGGCCTCGTCCAGCACCAGCACCTGCAGGTCGGCGAAGTTCACGTGCCGCTGCTGCATCAGGTCGAGCAGGCGCCCGGGCGTGGCCACGGCGATGTCAACGCCGCGGCGCAGGGCCTGGATCTGCGGGCCCTCGCCGACGCCGCCGAAGATGGTGGCGTAGCGCAGGTTGAGGTGGCGGCCATAGGCGCGGATGTTCTCCTCGATCTGCGCCACCAGCTCGCGCGTGGGGGCGACGATCAGGGCGCGCATGTGCCGGGTTGGCTCCGAGCCGCTCAGGCGCTCGAGCAAGGGCAGCACGAAGGCCGCGGTCTTGCCGGTGCCGGTCTGCGCCACGCCGATGATGTCGCGGCCTTCGAGGATGATCGGGATGGCCTTTGCCTGGATCGGCGTCGGCTCGACGTAACCCTGTTCCGTGAGCGCGCTGGTGATCTTCGAGCCGAGGCCGAGCGTCGTGAATGGCAACTAGGAACCTAGAACCTTTTTCCTGAAGTAATCGATGGTGCGCACGAGCCCCTGCTCGAGCGGCACTTTCGGCTCCCAGCCGAGCAGGGTGCGCGCCCGGGTGATGTCCGGCTGCCGCACCTTCGGGTCGTCGGTGGGCAGCGGCCCGTAGACGATCCGGCTCTTCGACCCCGTCATCTCGATGATCAGGCGCGCGATCTGCTCGATCGTCATCTCCTGCGGGTTGCCGATGTTGATCGGATCGTTTTCCTTCGAGTGCATCAGGCGGATGATGCCGTCCACCAGGTCGCTGATGTAACAGAAGCTCCGCGTCTGCGTGCCGTCGCCGAACACCGTGACGTCCTGGTTCAGCAGCGCCTGCGAGATGAACGCCGGCACGGCGCGGCCGTCACGGATGCGCATGCGCGGGCCGTAGGTATTGAAGATGCGGACGATCTTGGTGTCGAGGTTGTGGTACCGGCGGTAGGCCACCGTCATCGCTTCGGCAAAGCGCTTGGCTTCATCGTAGACGCCGCGCGGTCCGATCGGGTTGACGTTGCCCCAGTAGCTTTCTTTCTGCGGATGTTCGAGCGGATCGCCGTAGACCTCGGAGGTGGAGGCGATCAGGAACGTGGCCCCCTTCGCCTTGGCCAGGCCCAGCGCCTTATGGGTGCCGAGCGCGCCGACCTTGAGCGTCGGGATGGGCAGCTCCAGGTAGTCGATCGGGCTGGCCGGGCTGGCCCAGTGCAGCACGTAGTCCACCGGGCCGTCGACGTCGATGTAGTTGGTGACGTCGTGGCGGATGAACTGGAAGTCGCGGTCGCGCAGGTGCGCGATGTTGGCCAGGTCACCGGTCAGCAGGTTGTCGATGCCGACCACCGAGAAGCCGCGATCGAGCAGCGCCTCCGACAGGTGGGAGCCGATGAAGCCGGCGGCGCCGGTGATGACCGCGCGCGGCACCTTAGGCGGCCCCGCGGTTCGGGGTAAGCACGCGGATCAGGGTCAGCCACATGATTTTGATGTCCAGGGTTACCGACCAGTTTTCGATGTAGTACAGGTCGTACTCGATGCGCTTCTCGAGCGAGGTGTTGCCGCGCCAGCCGTTGACCTGGGCCCAGCCGGTGATGCCGGCCTTCACCTTGTGGCGGAGCATGTACTGCGGAATGCGGTGCTTGAACTGCTCGACGAAGAAGGGCCGTTCCGGCCGCGGGCCGACAATCGACATCTCGCCGACCAGCACGTTCCAGAACTGCGGCCATTCGTCGAGGTCGTGGGCGCGCAGCCACGTGCCAATGCCGGTCGCGCGCGGGTCGTTCTCGTCGCCCCACACCGGGCCTTCCGGCTCGGCGTCGAGCGGCATCGTCCGGAACTTGTAGACGTTGAACTGCTTGCCGTCGAGGCCCATGCGCTCCTGCGTGTAGAACACCGGTCCGGGCGAGCTCTGCTTGATCAGCCACGAGATCAGCAGACCGGGCAGCGCCATCACCGTCAGCGCGCCGGCGGAGATCAGGATGTCGAGCGTGCGCTTGAAGAACGCGCTCACGCCCTGGTGGGGCACGTCGTTCAGGTTGATGACCGGCACGCCGTCGAGGTCTTCGAGCCGCGCCCGCAGTGCGATGAACTGCAGCAGGTCGGGCACCACCTTGACGTCGACGCCCTCGCGGCTGGTCGATTCGACCAGGTCGAGCAGCTTCATGTGCTCTTCGAGCGGCAGCGCCACGTAGAGGTCGTCGATCTTCTCGTTGGCGACGATCTCCGCGGCTTGCTTGAGCGAGCCGAGGAGCGGCAGCCCCCGGTAGCCGAGGTGATCGCCGCCGGCCTTGTCGTCGACGAAGCCGACCAGCTGATAGCCGAGCTCGCGATGCTCGAGCATCCGGTCCGCCACCACGCGGCCCAGCTCGCCGGCGCCGGCGATCAGGATGCGCCGCAGGCCGACCCCCGCCAGCCAGCGCCGCTCGAGCGCTTCGCGGATGAACTTGCGCGACAGGTAGCCGGCGACGATGTTGCAGAGCAGGAACAGCGCCCACACCAGCCGCGACACTTCGAAGGCGCCGATGTCGCGCTGCACGTCCGACGCGTAGTAGGCCTGGAAATACAGCGTGCTGACGATGCCGAGCACGACGGCGAAGATGCTGCCGACCAGCACGTTGAAGAAGTCGTCGATGCGCGAGCGGCCGCGCCGCAGGCGATACAGGCCCTGGAAGTGGAAGCCGATCGGCACCACCAGCGCCACGAACGGCAGCACGCTGAAGTACTGCTCAATGGGCGGCTGGCCGCGGGTGATGGTGAAGAGGCCGGATTCGAAGCGGAGGACGTAGGCGAGCAGGAACGCCACCATGGCCATCACCGCGTCGGTGGCCACGTGGAAGGCGACGAGCAGGCGGTTGTGGCGCCTTACCATCGGTGCCCCGCGGGCGCGCGCATGGTGTCGTCCACGACCTGTTCGATGGCGGCGACAAACCGCCGCCGCGAGAAGGTATCGGCGTGGGCGCGGATGCGGGCGGGGTCCCACGTCGTCGCCGCCGCGCGCCGCAAGCCGGCTTCGAGCGATTCCACCGTGGTGTCGCCCACCAGCACGCCGGTCTCGCCGTCGATCACGGTGTCGAGCGCGCCGCCGCGGCCCAGGGCCACGACCGGCCGGCCGCAGGCCTGCGCCTCGACCGGCACGATGCCGAAGTCTTCTTCACCGGGGAGGATGGCCGCCGTGCAGGTTCGGTACAAGTCGCGAATCTCTTCATCCGATCGCCAGCCGGCCAGCTCGATGCCGTCGCCCGCCAGGCGCTCGAGGTTGTGCCGTTCGGGTCCGCTCCCGACGACGGTCAGGCGCATGCCGGCGCGTCGCGCGGCCATCATGGCCAGATCGACACGTTTATAGGGAACCAGGGCAGACACCACGAGAAAATTTGGTGATCTGGTGATTTGGGGATTTGGGGATTTGGTTGGAGGCACGGCTATCGCCGCCTCGTCCGAGGCGGGTGTGTAGAAGTCAGTGTCGACCGGTGGATACACAAGGGTCGACTGACGATTATAGTACAGCGCGATCCTCCGCGCAACATATTGAGAGATAGCGAGATAGCGGTGTACCCGGCCTTCCGTGGCGCGGTCCCACCGGGCCAGTCCCGCCAGCACCGGGCGGAGCAGGGCGCTCGGCACTTTCCCGACCCGATCCGGGCCGAAATAGGCGTCGAACTGGTCCCACGCGTACCGCATGGGGGTCAGGCAGTAGCAGAGGTGCTTGGCCCGCCCCGTCACGACCACCGACTTGGCGGCGCAGTGGCTGGTGCTGATCACCAGGTCGTAGCCATCCAGGTCGAACTGTTCCACGGCCATGGGGAAGAGCGGCAGGTACTGGCGATACAGCCTGCCGGCGAAGGGCAGCCAATGGATGGGGGACTTCTTCACCAGCCGCCGCTCGATGATCGGCGTGACGGTGCCCTTCAGGTAGACCAGCGTGAACAGATCCGCGGCGGGGAAGAGCTCGCAGAAGACCTCGAGCGCCTTTTCCCCCCCGCGCATTCCGGTGATCCAGTCGTGGATGAGGGCGACGCGCACCTCGCGATCATACAGGGCGCACGCCTCCGGCGCTCGTGGGGCGCGGGGCTGAGCCCCGCGTAGGGCTCGGCGCTTCGCGCCTCGTGGGGCTCGCGGCTTCCACCTTCGCGCCTTCGGCGCTACGGCGGACAAGTCGCCGCTCGTGGGGATTGACCGTCCATCCAGTATAAGTGCACTATAAGTGCATGGCCGTCAAAACCATCACAATCGACATGGAGGCGTACGGCCTGCTCTCTCGCCACAAGGCGAGCGGTCAGTCGTTCTCGCAGGTGATCAAGGCGCATTTCGGGCCGCAGCCTACGGTTGGCCGGTTTGTGGCGCGGATTCGTTCGAGCCACCTCAGCCCGGCGGCCATCGACGCGATCGAGAAGCAGGTGCAGGCCCGCAAGCTCTCGCCAGTCCGGGCCGTCAAGCTGTGATCCATCTCGACTCCTCGTTCCTGATCGATTTGCATCGCGAAACGGTGAGTGGGCGACCCGGTGGCGCGCTGGACCTGATCGAGTCGCTTGATCCAAACGAGCTGCTCGGTGTGTCAGTGCACGTGGCGTGTGAACTGCGCGCCGGGGCGGAACTCTCGCGCCACGCGCTACGTGAGCATGAGGCCTTGGATGAACTGATGTCGGGTCTTCAAGTGGTGTACCCGGACGACCGGTTCGCGTCACACTACGCGCGATTACTGGCCGCGACGACACGCGGCAGCAAGCCGGTGGCCACCATGGATCTGCTGATTGCCACGGCGGCGACTCTTGATGATGCGCCGCTCGTGACGCGGAACGTAAAGGACTTTTCGCGCGTGCCAGGCCTGCGGGTTCTCAAATATTGAGCGGCCGATGCAGGATTCGGGCACTGTGCTGTCGATGGCGCAACTCGTGCTCGTGATGGTGGTGGCGCTGCTCGTATTCGGCCCGCGCTATCGTTCTCGTTGACCCACGAGGCCGCGGAGCGGCCGAGCCTCAGGAAGGCCGCCGCAGGCGGCCGACCCCTACGAGGCGCGTCAGCGCCGAGCCCTACGCGCCGAAGGCGCGCCTACCGGTTCACCACTTCCATGTAGATCTGGTGAATCTTCGCGACGCTCTGCTTCCACGAAAAGTCGCGGGCGCGGGCGAGGCCCTTTGTGATCAGCTCGGCGCGCAGCGTCTCGTCCGTCACCGCGCGGACGATGCCGTCGGCGATGGCCGCGGCTTCGTGCGGGTCCACCAGCAGCGCGGCGCCGCCCGCCACTTCCGGCAGCGATGAGACGTTCGATGTCACCACCGGCGTGCCGCAGGCCATGGCCTCCAGCGGCGGCAGGCCGAAGCCTTCATACAGCGACGGAAACACGAACGCGCGGGCGAGGCGGTAGAACGCCGCCAGCGTTTCCTGCGGCTGGAATCCCAGGAACCGCACGTGCTTGTCCAGCTTGTGCCGGTGCACCGCCTGCCGCAGCGCCGGGTACTTCGACAGCTCGTCGCCGATGATGATCAGCTTGAGGTGGTCGGGACCGCTGAGCCGGGCGAGGGCGAACGCCTCGACCAGGCGTTCGACGTTCTTGTGCGGCTTGATGTTGCCGACGTAGAGCACGAACGGGTGATCGAGCTGGTAGCGCTGCCGCGTCAGGTCCATGCGCGTGGTGTCGGCTTCGCCGAGAAACCGCTCGTCGATGGCGTTGTAGATCACCACCACCTTCTCCGGCGGGATGTCGAAGAAGCGCAGGATGTCGCGCTTCGACGCCTCCGACACCGTCAGCACCTTGTCGGCCTTGCGCGTGGCGCTCCACATCGACCCCTTGGCGTAGACGTGGGCGAGCTTGCCCGGCAGGTACTGCGGGAACATCAGGTGGATGCAGTCGTGGATGGTCACCACCGACCGGCAGCGGATGGCCGGCGGCAGCACGTAGTGCGGCTCGTGGACCATCTTGACGCGCTCGCGCGCGAGCGCGAGCGGGATGCGGAACTGCTCGGCAATCGAATACGGCGGCGCGGTTTCCGGCACCATCCGGAAGTTCCGCCCCAGCACGTCCCCGGAATCCATGTCGTCCGGCTTGCACAGCACCACGTACTCGGTCTGCTGATCGAGGCGTGACAGCTCGATCAGGATGTTGCGAATGTAGGTGCCGATGCCGAAGTCGCGCAGCTTCCGCGCGTCGATCGCGATACGCATGTCAGTCCGTGAAGGGCTTGCCGGTGATTTTCAGGTAGGACCGGAGCAGCCCGGCCCACCGGGGCAGGTGCTTGTCGTAGTACGCGACCTGGCTCTTCCGGCGCATGCGCGCGGTGTCCGGGTTGCGGCCCGCGGACCGCCCGCGGTAGTGCAGGACCTCGGCGCCGGCCACATACAGTACCGTGCGGCCGCGCTTGGTCATCTGCACGCACAGGTCGACGTCTTCCGTGTACATGAAGAACCGCTCGTCGAGCAGGCCCACAGCCTCGAGATCGGGGCGCCGGATCACCATGCAGGCGCCGCTGACCCACGCCACTTCGCGCGCCTGGCGGCTCAACTTGTCCACCCGGCGGACGATGCGCCGGATTTTGCGGTGGTAGAGGGTCGAGAACACCTTCCGCTTGAACTCGCTCCAGGGGCTGATCGGCTCGCCCCACGACAATTCCGGGAACCCGCGCTCGCTCAGCAGGCGGGCGCCCGCCACCGCCGCGTCGCGGTGCGATGCCAGCCCGCGCACCAGCGTCTGGATGGCGCCCGGCGGCGCCACGGTGTCGGGGTTCATGAGCAGGACGTAGTCGCCACCCGTGGCGCGAATGCCCAGGTTGTTCGCGCGCGAGAACCCGACGTTGGTGGGCGACTCGATCACCCGCACGCTCGGGAACCGTTGCCTGACCAGGCCGGCGGTGCCGTCGCTGGACGCGTTGTCAACCACGGTGATGGTGGTCGGGAACGGATCGGTGTGTCCCACCAGCGAGTCGAGGCACGCGACGATCTCGTCCGCCGAGTTGTAGGTGACGATGATGATGGCGAGGGAGAAGAGATTATCGGGCACCGGCACCCTCTTCGATGGCGGCCAGCGTGCGGGCGGCGGTGGCCGCCCAGTTGTACTGGCCCAGCACGGCGGGCGCCTGCTGCAGGATGTCGCGGCGCGCGCCGGCGTTGGTCAGGCACGTAACCAGCGCCGCCGCGATCGCCTCGCGCCCGGCCGCCGGCGGCACGTAGCGCGCGGCCGCGCCGGCCGTTTCACGCGCCACCGGCGTGTCGAGCAACACCGGCGGCACGCCTGCCGCCAGCGCTTCGAGGGGCGTCAGGCCGAAGCCTTCGTATTCCGAGAGGAAGGCAAACACCGAGGCGCGCGCGTACAAGCTCGCCAGCGTGGCGTCGTCAACATAGGACCTGATGTGGATGCGATCCCGATGGCGCGATTGCCCGCGCAGGGCGTCGAGGTCGAGGCGCGGCCGCCGCGTCCGGTTTTCCCCGACGATCTCGAGTTGTGCCGCCGGCACCTGGTCCGCCACGGTATCAAAGGCCCCAATCAACTGATCAACCCGTCGTCGCTCAAACACCGAGCCCACGTATAACACGATTGGCTCGCGCACAGGTTCCGGTGGGGCGGCCATCAGTGACGTGGCGTCCGGCTTCAGCCGGACCACAGCCCGCATGCCGAGGGGAATCACGCGGACACGGGACGCGGGCAGCCCGATGTGCCGCGCGATCTCGCCCTGCGAGAAGGCGGTGTCGGTCAGCACCACCTTGGCGCGCCGCGCCGACCAGGCGGTGAGGAGGCGCCGCCGCAGGCCCTCGCGGGACGCGAACCACTCCGGGTGCGCGAAGAACGACACGTCGTGAATGGTCAGCACCACCGGCGCGGGCGCCGTGAGCGGCGCGGAATACGCCGGCGCGAACACCACGTCGGGACGCCGCGACGCGAGCGCGCGGGGGAAGGCCCATTGTTCCCATGAGGACCCGCCGCTGCCGGCAATGACCCGGACGTTGGACTTCCAGCCCTCGGGAAGCCGTGGCGGCGCGTGCGCGTAGAGCGTCCACTCATGGCGAGCCGCGTCGGGCGCCGTCGCCCACTCGGTGAGCAACTCGCTGAGATACCGTCCCACGCCCGTGGTGTGGCCGCAGAGCTCGCGCGCGTCAACGGCGATGCGCATGGACCTCCATGGCCGAGGCGTAGGCCTTGCGGGCGGCGGCCGCGCACGCGGTCCAGCTGTAGAGCGACGCCTGCAGGAGGCTGCGGTGCGCCGCCGCCTCGACCTCACCATCGTCCAGGAGGGCGCGCATGCGGGCGGTCAGCGCCTCCGCATCGTCAGGATCGATCGGATCGGCGGCGGGGCCGGCCACTTCCGGGAGCGAGCCGCGCGCCGACACCACCACCGGGATCCCGCACGCCATCGCCTCGAGGACCGGCAGGCCGAAGCCTTCCTCGTACGAGGGCAGCACGAGCATCCGCGCGCGGGCGAACAGCTCGATGCGGGTCGCGGTGTCCACGTAGCCCGTGATCTCGACGTGCCCGGCGAGTGGCGCCTCCTTGGCGCGGGCCTCCCAGCGGGCCGAGTCCGGCGTGGTGTGGCCCGCCAGCACGAGGCGCGGCGCATCCGGCACCTGGGCGCGAAGGCGGGCGTAGGCCTCGAGCAGGGTGCCGACGTTCTTGCGCAGGTTCAGCGTGCCCAGGAACAGGATCGTGGTGCCTCGCTGTTTCGCCTGTCGCGCCGCGACCGCGGCGGACCAGTCCGGGCGCCCCGGCGGGCACACGTGGACGCGCGACGGGGTGATGCCCAGCTCACGGGTCACCTCACCGGCCGCGTACTGCGACGACACGACAATGGCGTCGGCGCGCGCCGCGTGCGAGCGCGCCAGCCGCGGGTAGTCGCGGCGGATTTCGGCAGACATTTGTTCCGGGTGGCGCAGAAAATCCAGGTCGTGGATGGTGACCACCCGCGCGCCGTTGGTGGTGGGAATCAGCATCGGGCTCTGGCTGTGGACCACGTCGTGCTCGCCCGCGAACCACTCGATGGGCGGCCATTCCATGCGATTCCAGTCCCAGACCAGGGTGCGTACCGGGATCTTGACGTCCGCGATCCGGGCCGATGGCATCTCGGATGCAAGTGCTGCCGAGGCCCGGTCCTTCCAGGAACTGGTAAACAGCGTGACGGGGTCCTGCGGATGGCTCCCGTCGCACAGGGCCCTGGCGAGTTCATGAACGAATTCGCCGACGCCCGTCCGCTCGCGTAGCGCCGGGCGGTAGTCGACCAGGATCCGCACGCACAAGAGAGTACCACAAGACCGGCAAGTCCTTGTGGTTCAGTATGTTGACAGCATAAACCTCGAATGGTAGTCTTTCATGTTTTGGGGGCGGAATGAAGATCGCGGTGGTGGGGACTGGGTATGTGGGGCTCGTGCTTGGCGCCTGCCTCGCCGAGTCGGGTAACGACGTGACCTGTGTGGACAAGGACGACGCCAAAGTCCGCATGCTCAGGCGCGGCAAGGTGCCCATCTACGAACCCGGCCTCGAAGAGATGGTCAAGCGGAACAAGACCGAGGGCCGGCTGGTGTTCACCACCGAGCTGCCCAAGGCCGTGCGGACGGCCGAGGTGGTCTTCATCGCGGTCGGCACGCCGCAGGGCGAAGACGGCTCCGCCGACCTCCGGCACGTGATGGGTGTGGCGCGCGAGATTGCCCGCGCCATGAACGGCTACAAGGTCATCGTCAACAAGAGCACGGTGCCGGTCGGCACGGCGGAGAAGGTCCGCGAGGTCGTACGGCGCGAAACCACGCATCCGTTCAGCGTGGTCAGCAACCCCGAGTTCCTCAAGCAGGGCGCGGCGGTTGACGACTTCATGAAGCCCGACCGCGTCGTGATTGGCGCCGAAGACCCGCGCGCCGCGGAGCTGATGGTGAAGCTCCATAAGCCGTTCACCCGTACCGGCGCGCCGATCATGGTGATGGACTGCGCGAGCGCCGAGCTGTCGAAGTACGCCTCGAACGCGTTCCTGGCCACCAAGATCTCGTTCATGAACGAGATTGCGAACGTGTGCGACCTGTTCGGCGCCGACGTCGATCGCGTGCGCCAGGCGGTGGGCGCCGATCGCCGCATCGGCACGTCGTTCCTGTTTCCCGGCGTCGGCTACGGCGGCAGCTGCTTTCCGAAAGACGTCAAAGCGGTCACCAAGTTCTCGGCCGACAAGAAGTACGACTTCAAGATCCTGAAGGCCGTGGACGCGGTCAACGAGAGTCAGAAGCGCGTGCTGGTCAAAAAGATCGACGCGCACTTTGGCGGCAACCTCAAGGGCAAGACCATCGCGGTGTGGGGACTGGCCTTCAAGCCCAAGACCGACGACATGCGCGAGGCGCCGTCGGTGCCGATCATCGAGGCGCTGCTGGCCAAGGGCGCCAAGATCCAGGCCTACGATCCCGAGGCCATGACGGTCGCCAAGGGTATCTTCGGCGCCAGGATCACCTACGCCGCCAAGAATTACGAGGCGCTCAAGGGCGCCGACGCGCTGGCGGTGATCACCGAGTGGCAGGAGTTCCGCGAGCCCGACTTCGCGCGCATCAAGAAGCTGATGCGGACGCCGGTCGTGTTCGACGGTCGCAACATCTACCAGCCGGACCAGATGAAGGCGCAAGGCTTCACCTACTTCTCGATCGGACGGTAGCCATGTCTCGCGTAGTCGTCACCGGGGGCGCGGGGTACATCGGCAGCCACGCGGTCCGCGCCCTCGTGGACGCGGGCCATGCGGTCGCCGTGCTCGACGACCTGTCGGCCGGCCACGAACAGTCGATCCCCGCGGGCGTGCCCCTCGTGCGCGCCGCCATCCACGATGTCGAGGCCGTCCGCCGGCTGCTGGTGGAGCATCGCGCCGACGCGGTCATGCACTTCGCGGCCTGGCTCGCGGTCGGCGAGTCGGTGCAGAAGCCGATCGACTACTACCGGAACAACGTGGTCGGCACGCTGGGCGTGCTCGAGGCGATGCGCCAGGCGGGCGTGCGGCGGTTCGTGTTCTCGTCCACCTGCGCGGTCTACGGCGAGCCGTCACGCGTGCCGATTGTCGAAACCCTCGAGACGCGGCCGATCAACGCCTACGGCGAAACCAAGCTGGCGATCGAGCGCGCGCTGCCGCACCTCGAACGTGCCTATGGCCTCAAGTGGATGGCGCTGCGGTATTTCAACGCCGCCGGCGCGCATCCCGACGGCAGCATCGGCGAGGATCACGCGGACGAGATCCACCTGATCCCGCTGGCGATCCGCGCCGCCACCGGCGGCACGCCGCTGAAGGTGTTCGGCGAGGATTACCCGACGCCGGACGGCACCTGCCAGCGCGACTACATCCACGTCTGCGACCTGGCCGAGGCGCATTTGTGCGCGCTGGCCGCGCTCGAAGCCGGGGCCTCGTCATCCGCCTATAACATCGGCACCGGCACGCCGCAGTCGGTGCGCGCCGTGATCGACACGGTGAGCCGCGTCGTCGGGTCGGCGGTGGCCTGGGAGAAGGCGCCGCGGCGCCCGGGCGACCCGGCGGCGCTGTACGCCGCGAGCGACCGCGCCCAGCACGAGCTGAAATGGACGCCGCGCTTCGCCGACCTCGAGGTCATCGTCCGCCACGCATGGCAGTGGCATTCGACCCATCCAAGAGGGTATACGGTGTCTAGCACCCGCTGATGGACGCCTTTCTCCGCCTCCTCCGCTACGCGACGCCCCATAAGGCGGTCATTGCCGGCGCGGCTGTGGCCATGGTCGTGTACGGGGCCGCGTCAGCAGCGCTGGTCTACCTGATCAAGCCGATCATCGACGACGTGCTGACGGCGCAGGGCGACCTGGCGTACATCACCGCGGCGATCCTGGGGGTCTACCTGCTCAAGGGCCTCGGGTCGTATTTCTCCAGCTACCTGATGGAGGGCCTCGGCCACCGCGTGGTGATGGTCGTGCGCAACCAGTTGTTCCGCCACCTGCTGGACCAGTCGGCGGCGTTCTTCGCGCGGCGCACGGCCGGGCAGTTGCTGTCGCGCATCAACAACGACGTCGGCATGGTGCAGCGCGCCGTGTCCGAGACCATCGGCGACCTGTCCCGCGAGTCGCTGACGCTGTTGGGCTCGGCGGCCCTGCTGTTCTATTACGACGCCAAGCTCGCGCTGGTGTGCATGACCGCGGCGCCGCTGGTGGTCTATCCGGTCGTCCGCCTCGGCAAGCGGGTGCGCACCGTCTCGCGGTGGAGCCAGGAGGCGCAGGAACACATGTCGCACGTGGCCGGCGAGGCGTTCACCGGCCACCGCATCGTCAAGGCGTTTGGCGCCGAGGGCCGCGAGGCCGCCAAGTTCGAGCGCTCCTCGTCCACCTTGTTCCGGACCAACCTGAAGGTGACGCGCGTGCTGGCGACGCTGCCGCCGCTCATGGAATTCCTGGGCGGCATCGCCATCGTCGGCGCGCTCTGGTACGGCAGCCGGGAAATTGCCCAGGGGCGGCTGACCGCGGGGGAGTTCACCTCGTTCGTGGCGGCGTTGCTGCTGATGTACGGGCCGATCAAGAAGCTGTCGCGGGTGAACGCCAACCTGCAGCAGGCGATGGCGGCGTCGGAGCGCATCTTCGAGCTGCTCGACACCCACACCGAGGTCCGCGAGCGCGAGGGCGCCGCGCCGATGCCGCCGTTCACCGGCGCCATCGAGTTCAACGACGTCAGCTTCGGCTACGAGGACGGCCACGGCCGCAGCACCCTGCGCGGCGTCTCGTTCACCGTGCGCGCCGGCCAGATGGTGGCGATCGTCGGGCGCAGCGGCGCCGGCAAGACCACGCTGGTCAACCTGCTGCCGCGCTTCTACGACGTGACGGCCGGCGCCATCCTGGTGGATGGGCGGGACATCCGCGACGTCACGCTCGCCTCGCTGCGTGCGCAGATCGGCATGGTGACCCAGGAGACGGTGCTGTTCGACGACACCATCGCCGCCAACATCGCCTACGGCACGCCCGGCGCGCCGATGGCGGCGATCGAGGCGGCGGCGCGGGCGGCCAACGCGCACGACTTCATCGCCGCCCAGCCCCACGGCTACAAGACGACGATCGGCGAGCGCGGCCAGCGGCTGTCGGGCGGGCAGCGGCAGCGGCTGGCGATTGCGCGCGCCCTGCTCAAGAACTCGCCGTTGCTGATCCTGGACGAGGCCACCTCGGCGCTCGACTCCGAATCCGAGCGCCTGGTACAGGAGGCGCTGGCCACGCTGATGATGAACCGCACGTCGTTCGTAATCGCGCATCGCCTCTCGACCGTGCAGAAGGCTGATGCCATCATTGTGCTGGAGCGCGGCCGCCTGGTGGAAATTGGCAAGCACGACGAACTGGTGACGCGGCCCAACGGCAGCTATGCCCGGCTTCACCAGATGCAGTTGCTCGAAACCCGGCCCGAGACCAAAGAGTTGAAGGGCGAACGCTTGAAGGCTGAGTCCGCCCTATGATCAAGAGCATGACCGGTTTTGCCTCCCTCACGCGAGACGATGAGCGCGGTACGATCGGGGTGACCATTCGCGCCGTGAACCACCGCTTCCTGGATCTGCAGTTGCGGCTGCCGGCGTCGCTGGCCTCGCTCGAACCGCAGGTGCGGGCGCTGGTGCAGAAGCGGCTCGCCCGCGGGCGCGTCGAGATCGCGGTCTCGCTGCAACTGCGGCAGGCCACCGCGCCGCGAATCGAGCTCAACGCCGAGTTCGCGCAGGCGCTGTCGGCCGCCATGGAGCAGGCCCGGTCGCGGGGCCTGATCACCGGCACGCTGACGCCCGGCGACCTGCTGCGCCTGCCGCAGGCCCTGACCATCCAGGAACAGATGCCCGAGTCGGGCGGCCTGGCCGAAGCGCTGGGCGCGCCGGTGGATGCGGCCCTCGACGGCGCCATCGAGCAACTCGAGACCATGCGCGTCAAGGAAGGGCAGCACCTGCGCGCCGATCTCGATGCGCGCAAGGCATTGCTGGCGGACCTGATCGTCCGGATTGCGGCGGCCGCCAACACCGGGCGCGAGGCGCTCGAGGCGCGGCTGCTCGAGCGGGCCCGCGAGCTGGCCGGGGCGCTGCCGATCGACCAGGCGGCGCTGGCCCAGGAAGTGGTGCGCGTGGCGCAGCGCTCCGACATCAGCGAGGAGGTGACGCGCTTCCACGGCCACCTCGCGCATTGGGACGCGTTGTCCGACAGCCCTGAGCCGTGTGGCCGCAAGCTCGACTTCCTGCTGCAGGAGATGAACCGCGAGGTCAACACGATCGGGTCGAAGGCCGACGGGCTACAGGTGTCGGAGGTGGTGATCCAGGCCAAGGCCGAACTGGAGAAGATGCGCGAGCAGGTGCAGAATGTCGAGTAGGACCCGCGGGCTGCTGTTCATCGTCTCGGCGGCCTCGGGCACCGGCAAGACGACGCTGGCCGAGCGCCTGGTGCAGATTCTCCCCAACCTGCGGATGTCGCGCTCCTACACGTCGCGGGCGGCGCGGGCCGGCGAGCGCGACGGCGTGGACTACAACTTCGTCAGCCGCGAAACCTTCGAGGCGATGATCCTCCGCCAGGAATTTCTGGAGTGGGCGGACGTGTTCGGCAACCTCTACGGGACCTCTCGCCTCGACACCGAGGGCTACCTGGCCTCCGGCCAGGACGTCGTGCTGACCATCGACGTGCAGGGCGCGGAGCAGGTCAAGGCCCAGGACATCGACCACACGCGCATCTTCGTCCTGCCGCCGTCGTTCGAGATTCTCGAGCGGCGGCTGCGCGGCCGCAGCCTCGACAGCGAGGACGCCATCCAGCGGCGGCTGTCGACGGCGCGCGCCGAGGTGTTTCATTGCACCGCCTACGACTACGTCGTGATCAATGATGAACTGGAACCCACGGTGGTGCGGATGCAGGAAATCATTGCCGCCGAGCGGTCGCGGACGCACCGCATGAAGCCGATTGCGGAAGAGATCATTCGGACGTTTCGTCCCTGAAGGTTGACCATGGCATTCATCGCACTCGGCGTGACCGGCGGCATCGGCGCCTACAAGGCGGTGGAGATCGCGCGCGGGCTCCAGAAAAACGGTCACGAGGTGGTGGCGGTGATGACCCGGTCGGCGACGCAGTTCGTCGGCCCGCTGACGTTCGAGGCCATCACCCACCGCGAAGTGATTACCGATCAGTGGAAGGCGGGCGCCAACGCCGACATCGAGCACATCTCGATCGCCTCGACCATCGACCTGCTGCTGGTGGCCCCGGCCACCGCCAACACCATCGGTAAGTTCGCGAACGGCCTCGCCGACGATTTCCTGTCGTCGCTCTACGTCGCCACCCGCGCGCCGGTGCTGATCGCACCGGCGATGAACACCAACATGTTCGAGCACCCGGCCGTGGTGAAGAACCTCGAGACGCTGATGGCGCGCGGCGTGCACGTGGTGGACCCGGGCGCCGGCTACCTGGCCTGCGGATGGATTGGCAAGGGCCGCCTGGCGGAACCGGACGACGTGGTCGCGGCGGCGGAACAGCTCTTGGGTGCGAAGACCTCGGCCGTTGGCGCGCCGAAGCCGTTAGGCGAAGGCGGCACCCTGGCCGGCCGGCGTCTGCTCGTCACCGCCGGCCCGACCTTCGAAGACATTGATCCCGTTCGCTATCTCGGCAATCGATCCAGCGGGCGCATGGGCTACGCCCTGGCCGCCGAGGCCCTGCGCCGCGGCGCCGCGGTCACGCTGGTCAGCGGGCCCACGCACCTGCCGGCGCCTCACGGCGCCGACGTGATCGCGGTGCGCAGCGCCGCCGAGATGCACACCGCGGTGATGGCGCGGGCCGCCGAACAGGATGCGGTGATCATGGCGGCGGCGGTGGCCGACTACACGCCGGCCGAGCCCGCGTCCCACAAGGTCAAGAAGAGCGACGGCGCGCTGACCATTACGCTCAACCGGACCAAGGACATTCTCGGTGACCTCGGCCGGCTGCCGTCGCGCGCCCAGGGCGTGCCGGTGCTGATTGGGTTTGCCGCCGAGACCGACGACGTGGTCGCCTACGCCCAGGGCAAGCTCGCGAAGAAGGCGGTGGACCTGGTCGTGGCCAACGACGTCTCGCGGGCCGGCGCCGGGTTCGACGTTGACACCAACGCCGTGTCGATCGTGTCGAAGGCCGGCGTCGAAGACGTGCCCCTGCAGAGCAAGAGCGCGGTGGCCGGCCGCATTCTCGATCGCGTCGAGCAGTTGCTGATCGCCGTTCCCGCGCGCAACGCCGCCGCCAAGGCCTAGCCCATGTCACGCGAAATTGCCGATCACCTGCGTTACTACGCAGACATGGGAGTCACCGGCCTGAGCCGCGACCCCGCCTGGCGAGAGCGGGCCGAAGCGGCTGCCACTGAGGTCCGCCTAAAGGCGGACGCCACATTGGTGGACACCACATCGCAAGCGGTCAGCGAATCGCTGGACGACATCAAGACCGAGATCGGCCCGGCCTGCATGCGCTGCAAGCTGTGCACGCTCGGACGTTCGCAGACTGTGTTCGGCGTCGGCAACCCGAAGGCGCGCCTGATGTTCGTGGGTGAGGCGCCGGGCGAAGAAGAAGACAAGCGCGGCGAGCCGTTCGTGGGCCGCGCCGGGCAACTGCTGACCAAGATCATCGAAGCCATCGGCCTCTCGCGCGAGCAGGTCTACATTGCCAACGTGATCAAGTGCCGGCCGCCCGAGAACCGCAATCCCGAATCGGACGAAGTGGCGGCGTGCGAGCCGTACCTGTTCCGGCAGATCGACGTCGTCAACCCCGCCGTGATCGTGCCGCTCGGCAAGTTCGCGGCGCAGTGCCTGCTGAAGACGACTGACCCGATCACACGGCTGCGCGGGCGGACCTTCGACTATCGCGGCACCACCTTGATCCCGACCTTTCATCCCGCCTACCTGCTGCGCAACCCGTCGGCGAAGCGCGAAGTGTGGGAAGACATGAAGAAGGTCCGCGCCATCCTCCAGGGCGACCTGTAGGTACCCCGTGAGCGATCGTCTCGTGTCCGTCGCGGTGCCGGTGCCCGCGCTCGGCCTGCTCACCTATCGCGTCCCTCCCGATCAGCCCATGCCCGTGCCCGGCGCGCGCGTGGTGGTGCCGCTTGGCCCGCGCCAGATCACCGGCGTCGCCGTCGGGCAGGTCAGCGCCGCCGACACCAGGTTCGCGCTGAAGGACATCGTCCAGGTGATGGACGCGGACGCGTTCGTGCCGGCGGATGTGGTCAAGCTCACGCAGTGGGTGGCCGACTATTACCTGGCCGGCCCCGGCGCGGCGCTCGCCGCGGCGCTGCCGCCGCACGGGTTGACCGCGCGGGCGGACCGATTCAAGACCGTGCGGGTGGTGGCGCTCACCGCGGCGGGCATGGTCCGCCTAAAGGCGGACGCTACGGCAGGCGAGGTGGCGTCCGGCTTCTCGACCGACGACGCCTCGGCGAAGGCGGTTAGCCGGACCTTGGGCAAGAAACAGCAAGAGGCGCTGGAGTTGCTCAAGGGCTCGCCCGACGGCATGGCGGCGCCCGACCTCGCCGCTCGCGGCATCGCCTCCGCCACCATCACCCGGCTGAAGGGGTTCGGCTACGTCGCGGTCCGCAACGACCGCGTCGATCGCGATCCGTTCGAGCATGCGGTCGGTGCCGGCAAGGCTTCCACCTTCGCGCCGGGCGCTACGGTGGACAAGGACGGTGCGTCGGCACGGCGAGCGCTGACGGACGAGCAACAGGCCGCGATGGCCCACCTCGCGCCGTTGGCCGCAGCGAAGGCCTTTCACGTCGCGCTCGTGCACGGCGTGACCGGCAGCGGCAAGACCGAGGTCTACCTGCAGCTGGCCGACGCGGTGCGGCAGAGCGGGCGCGGCGTGCTGATGCTGGTGCCCGAGATTGCGTTGACGCCGCAGGTGGCGGCGCTGTTTCGCGCCCGCTTCGGCGCCGCGGTGGCGATCCAGCACAGCGGCCTGTCGGACGGCGAGCGGCACGACCAGTGGCATCGCATCCGCCGCGGCGACGTCAACGTCGTGATCGGCACGCGCTCGGCGGTGTTCGCGCCGCTGGCCAACCCCGGCCTGATCATCGTCGACGAAGAGCACGACACCTCGTACAAGCAGGACGAGACGCCGCGCTACAACGGCCGCGACGTCGCCATCATGCGCGGCAAGTTCGCCGGCGCGCTGGTCGTCATCGGCTCGGCGACGCCGACGCTCGAGTCCTACGCCAACGCGCTGGCCGGGCGCTACTCGCTGGTCACCCTCAACCGCCGCGTGCTCGACCGGCCGATGGCGCAGGTGCAGGTGATCAACATGCGCGACGAGATCGCGGCCGCGGGCACCGAGGTGGTGTTGAGCCGGGCGCTGCACGAGGCGATCCAGGCGCGGCTGGACCAGGGGCAGCAGTCGCTGATTCTGCTCAACCGGCGGGGATTTGCCAATTCGGTGCTGTGCCGGCAATGCGGCGCGAGCCTGGAGTGCCCCAACTGCAGCGTGACGCTGACCGTGCACACGAGTCAGGGCCTGCCGAGCCGAAGCGCGGAGCGCGAAGGCTGGCGGGCGCGTTGCCACTACTGCAACTTCACCCGGATGGTGCCGAAGGCGTGCGAGAAATGCGCCGCCCCCTACATGGAACGCATCGGCTTCGGCACCGAGCGCGTCGAGGCCGAGGTTCGCGCCGCGTTCCCGAAGGCGAGGGTGGCGCGCGTCGATCGCGACACCGTGCGCCGGAAGGGCAGTCTCGTCGAGATCCTGGACCGCGTGGCGAGCCGCGATGTGGACGTGCTGATCGGCACGCAGATGATCGCGAAGGGCCACGACTTTCCGGAGGTCACGCTGGTCGGCGTGATCTCCGCCGACGTCGGCCTCGGGCTCGCCGACTTCCGCTCGGCCGAACGCACGTTCCAGCTGCTCACGCAGGTGGCCGGCCGCGCCGGCCGCGGCGAGCGGCCCGGGCAGGCCATCATCCAGTCGCTGGTGCCCGAGCATTACAGCGTGCGGCTGGCCTGCGACCAGGACTACCGCGCCTTCTACGAGAAGGAAGTCGAGTTCCGCCGGGCCATGCGCTACCCGCCGCAAGTGGCGATGGTCAACGTCGTGGTGCGCGGCAAGACGTTCGAAGAGGCGATGGCCGGCGCGCACGACCTGGCCGAGGCGACCAAGGGCGGGCGCGGCTTCGTGGTGCTCGGCCCGGCGCCGGCGCCGCTGACGAAGTTGCGCGGCGAACACCGCGCCCAGTTCTTCCTGAAGGGGACGAGCCGCAAGGCGATGCGCGAGGCGCTGCAACTGGCCCTGTCGCGGAAGCCGGAACTGGGCAAGCGCCTCTCGGTGGACGTCGACCCGCTATCGATGTTGTGACAGTGTCGACACTCGAATACCAATCTTGCACACTGTCTGCGCACGAGTCATTGACTGCAGCAGGGTTCCGCATAGAATCGCGACAGCTTGCGGCGGATGCATTCGGCGTTGCGCTGTGAGATTCGGACTTATGGATCGTTCGGCGTTTCGTAACCAGCACTCCATGTGCTCTTGGCGGCCTCCTCGGCAGCCGGGATGATGGCCGTTGCCCCCAACGGGATCGGGTGATCGATCGCAACACTCACTCTCCAGGCGCCACATGGCGCGGGTTCCTTCATCCGGGCCGGAGGTGTGAGTGACACATCGAGTTGAGGGGACGCGGCGCAATGCTGTTGACGGGTCGCACGCTTACGGGACGAATCCTCGTTGTGGAAGACGAAGCCATGGTCGCGGCGGAACTGCACGCGCACCTGCGGAAGCTTCGCCTGGAGGTCATCGGGACTGAACGGACCTGGCCGATGGCGGTGGAGACGGCCCGGCGCGCGAGGCCCGACCTCGTGCTGATGAACACCAGCCTCGAAGGGCAATTCGACGGCATCGAGGCCGCCAAGGTGATCCAGGGGACGCTCGGCATCCCGGTGGTGCTGCTCACGACGCGCACCGACGCGCAGGCGATTGCACTGGCCAAGGCGTGCAGTCCCGTGGGCTGCCTGGTCCGCCCGTACCGCTCCGGCGACCTCGCGATCAGCATTGAGATGGCGCTGCACCGCCATGCGATCGAGCGCCAGCTGCGCCAGCGTGAGCTCCAATATGCCGCCGCGCTGGCCACCGTCGGCGATGGCGTGCTCGCCACCGATCGCGACGGGCGCGTGACGTTCATGAACCCCGAAGCCGAGGCCCTGACCGGGTGGCGGGCCGCGGCGGCGATTAGCCAGCCGGCGGACCACGTGTTTCAGCTGGTGGACGAGGCGACGCGGCAACCCCTGCACAGCGCCATCCTGGCGGCGATCGGGGAGGGCCATCCGCTGGATGCGACGCAGAATCTGTTGGCCGGGCACGACGGGCTCATTCCCATCGACAGGCAGATCGCCGTCCTCAGGGGACCGGATGGTCTCGTCTCCGGCGCGGTCGTGGCCTTTCGAGATTTGCGGGCCCGCCGCCTTGCCGAATCCGCCGCTCGCCGCGCCGAAGATCAACTGCGCGAGGGCCAGCGCGTGCAGGCCATCGGGCACCTGGCCGGCGGCGTGGCCCACGACTTCAACAACCTGCTCACGGTGATTAATGGCTACGCCGAGGCGTTGGTGGAAATGGGGGGGTGGGAGCCGCGTGTCGCCAAGATGCTGAACGGTATTCACCAGGCGGGCAGGCGATCGGCGGCCCTCACCTCGCAGTTGTTGTCGTTTTCCCGCAAGGACGCGCCGAGCGCGCAGACGGTCGCTCCCAATGACCTGATCGCCGGCATCATCGACATGCTGCAGCGGCTGATTGGCGAAGACATCACGGTCGTGACCACGCTGCGCCCGAACATCGGGTGCGTCAATGTGGAGCCCAGCCAACTCGAACAGATCGTCATGAACCTCGTCCTCAATGCCCGCGACGCCATGCCCGCAGGCGGCCGCGTGGTCATCGAGACGGCGGCGGTCACGTTTAACGAGCCCACCGCGAACCCCGACAGCATTCCGGCGGGCCGATACCTGGTGCTGTCGGTGAGCGACCCGGGCGTGGGCATGAAGCCAGACGTGCAGAGGCGGATTTTCGAGCCGTTGTTCACGACCAAGCCGGCCGGCAAGGGCACCGGGCTGGGGCTGGCGACGGTCTATGGGATTGTGCGGAATGCCGGCGGACGGGTCGTCGTCTTCAGCGCCGTGGACAAGGGCACGGTGTTCAAGGTGTTCCTCCCCTTGAGCGAACTGGAACCGGCGGGTGCGACCTCGCCGGTGGCGGCCGCGCCGGAACCGGCGGGGTGGGAGACCGTGTTGCTCGTGGAGGACGACGGGGACGTCCGCGAGTTCGCCGCCGTCGCCATCAGCCGCTTTGGCTTCCGGGTGATCACCGCGCCGACCGGGATCGAGGCGCTCGCGTTGTGTGAAGCAGATCCGTCGCTGATCAGCCTGCTGGTCACCGACGTGGTCATGCCGTCGATGAGCGGACCGGAACTGGCGGCGCGCGTCCGCGCCCTGGTGCCGGGCCTCCGCGTCTTGTACCTGTCCGGCTATCCCGAAGATGCATTGGGGCAGGCCGGCCCGGGCGCGGCGACGGCATTCCTGCAGAAGCCGTTCACCAGCGCGGAACTGGCGGGTGCCATCCGCGGCCTGCTTGACGGTTAAGGCGCGCCGATGAACGGGCCGATCGGCGCGGGCGTAAAGCACACGATCAGCACGATGAGCGCCACCGCCGCGAGGATCAGGCGGCCGCGATCCAGCGGCTCGGCTTCATCGAGCGTCGGCGGGTGCCGCGGCCCCATCATCACGATCATCGCGACCAGCAGCACCGTCCACGCGATCCAGCTGGACGACACGAAAGTCAGTCCGATCGCGACGCCAATCATCACGATGGTGATGGCGGTGGAGCGGCGGCCGAACACGGCGTACGCGATGTGGCCGCCGTCGAGCTGCGCGATCGGGAACAGGTTGAGCGCCGTCGCCAGCAGCCCGAACCACGCCGCGAACGCCATCGGATGCATGTTGATCGAGTAGCCGTCCGCCACCTCGCCCCACACGATCCACGCTGCGAAGCGGAAGAGCAGCGGCTCACCCAGTTCCATCAGCTGCGAGGCGTCGTCGGGGAGCCGGTCAACCCGCGACATCCATAATCCGAGGAAGAGTGCCGGCACGGCCACCACGAACCCGGCGAGCGGGCCGGCAATGCCGATGTCGAAGAGCGCGACCTTGCCGGGGATGCGCGATCGGATCCGGATGAAGGCGCCGAGGGTGCCGGTCAGTGGCAGCGGCGCCGGCAGGAAGTAGGGGCGCGTCGCCTCGACGCCGTAGCGGAGGCACGCGAGGTAGTGCCCCATCTCGTGGCAGCCGAGAATCGCCAGGATGGTCAGGCTGTACCAGAGCCCGCGCACGTAGAACATCGGATCCGCGAAGATTCCCTGCACCGATTGGGAGTCCGGCGGCGCCTGGTTCAGCGACGCGAGGTCGAACGTGAAGCTGTAGTAGTGGCAGCCGCCCACGACCGTCGTCGAGACCAGCGTGAGGCCGAGGAGGACCAGCTGCACCCACAGCCGCCCGTGGTTCGGAGGCATGGGAGGCGGCACGTAAACCGGTACGAAGTCATCGTACCGATCGATCGGATCTGGAATGGGCAGGGACGAGGGGCCGTCTGGCCCCTGAGGAGGGTACACGGGCTTAACCGATGTTCTGCAGTTCCTTGCCGGGCTTGAAGCGAATGGTCCGGCCGGGAGGAATGCGTACTTCCTTGCCCGTACGGGGATTGCGGCCAATCCCGCGCTTTCGGGGCTTTACCTGGAACACGCCAAACCCCCGCAGCTCAATGCGTTCCCCGCGCTGCATCGAGTGACGCATTGCTTCGAATACCGCATCAACTGCCAGCTCGGCCTTCACCTTGGTGACGTCTGCCACCCGAGAGACCTCGTTCACGATGTCGACCTTGATCATGCGCTCTGGTCGCTCCTCGATCAGTGTAAATAGCTTAAATCAGAGGACTTACGCTGTCAAACGGATAAGTGCTTTGTCTGGATGTATTTATCGGTAGTTCCGTGCAGGTGCTGTAGGGGAGTTCCCACCGCAAGCCCTTTTATACCTGTAAGATAGGGGAAATAGTGTCGCAGAAACATTTGCCCCAGGTCGTGTTGGTCGGCCGGCCCAACGTCGGTAAGTCAACGCTGTTCAACCGGCTGAGCGGCGCCCGCCGATCGATCGTGACCGCGATTCCCGGGACGACCCGCGACGTGATCACCCATCCGGTGGTTTGGGGAGATGCCCGGTTTGATCTGACCGACACCGGGGGCCTGTTCGGTGCCAGCGAGGATCCGCTCCATGAGCTGGTGGTCGAGCGCGGGCAGCGGGCTCTCAAGACCGCCGACCTGATCGTGTTCGTGGTGGATGGCCGGGAGGGCTTGATCCCCGGCGACCAGGAAATTGCCGCCGCCACGCGCGAAGCCGGCGTACCCGTGATCCTGGCGATCAACAAGATGGACGATCGCCGCGCCCGTGATGGCGCGCTCGAGCTCTATCGAATGGGCTTTGATTCGGTGGTCGAGATCAGCGCGGAACACGGACAGGCCGTGGGCGATCTGCTGGACGCGATTCTCGCCATGATCCCGCAAGCCCGCCTGCCCGGCGCCGCGCCGGGTGATGGCGACGAGGACGAGGAGGAGCCGGAGCCGGTCGACGGCGCGAAAGACGAGACCGCCATCGCGATTGTGGGGCGTCCAAACGCGGGCAAGTCGTCGCTCGTCAATCGCCTGCTGCGCGAAGAGCGAATGATCGTCTCCGAGGTGCCGGGCACCACGCGCGATTCCGTGGACTCCTTGCTGATGTGGCATCGCCGCCAGTTCCGCATCGTCGACACCGCCGGCATCCGCAAGCCCGGCAAGGTCTCGAAGTCCGGGCAGGTTGAGACGGTGAGCGTGATGCTGGCGCGCCGCGCCATTGAACGCGCCGACGTCGTCGTGCTCGTGATCGACGCCACGCTGGGCCCGACCGATCAGGACGGCGCCATTGCCGGCGCGGCGAAGGACGCCGGCCGCGGCGTCATCGTCGCCGCCAACAAGTGGGACTTGATGAAAGATCAGGGGCAGGACGCCGCGAAGAAGTGGGACGAGAACCTGCGGTACCAGTTGAAGTTCCTCGACTTCGCGCCCATCCTGCACATCTCCGCCGCGACCGGCGAGCGCACGCCGAAGTTGCTCGAGATGGTTGACAAGGTCTATGCCGCCACGCGCAAGCGCGTGCCGACCGGAGAGCTCAACCGCTTCATCCACAAGATCACGACGGCGTCGCCGCCGGTCGCGGCTGGCAACCGCAACGTCCGCGTCATGTATGCGGCACAGGCCGCGGTCGCGCCGCCGACGTTCGTGCTGTTCACGAACACCGTCACCAAACTTCACTTCTCGTACGAGCGCTTTCTCGAGAACCGGCTGCGCGAAGCCTTCGGCTTTGACGGCACGCCGATCCGCATCCAGATCCGCGGTCGCGCCGATCAGCGCGGCGAGAAGCGCAAGACGGCGAGCGAGCGCGCCCCGGAGCGGCGCAGCCCGGTCAGGAAGGGGCCGGGGTCGAAGCGGACGACGCACCAGCGCGAGAAGGTAGCGGCCCACCAGCGAAAGGCCGCGGCCAACAAGTCCGCCTGGGACAAGTCCCCCTCCGCGCAAGGCGCTTCCGCCTCCACTAAAGCTTCGGCGGGCAAGGCGGGGCACAAGTCCGGTAAGGGACGCGTGAAGGGGAAGGGCAAGCCTGGCTCGTCCAAGGCGAAGTCGCACGCCAAGAAACCGCCCGTCCTGTCCAACAAGGCGCGCGCGAAGCGCGGCCCGAAGCGGTCGGGACGCTAAAGTCCGCGTGCTATACTCCGCGGTGGAAACTGCCTCGATGGCTGCACCCAAGCGCGAGCTATTCAAGGCTGCGGAAGTCTGCGAAGTGGTGCAGGTTCAGCCCTACGTTTTGCGATCCTGGGAAGCCGAGTTTCCGCAAATCGGCCAGGCACCTGCCGGCGGCGGCCCGCGCCTATATCGCCGATCGGACGTCGAGCTGGTGCTGCGCATCAAGCAGCTCGTCTTCGATGAAGGCCTGACGTTGTCGGGCGCCCGGAGGCGGCTGGGCGAGGACAACGAGACGCCGGGCAACGGCGCGGCCGTGCTGGTGGTGGAAGATGTGCTCGGCGACCGCGTGAGGGATCGGCTGCGGCACGTGAAGACCGGACTGCAATCGATCCTGCAGATGCTCGCGAAAGACGGCGTGGAGGCCGCGGAACTGGAACTGGTGCCGCCTCCCCCCGCCAAGAAGAAGGCGCTGGCGAAAGCCGCCAAGAGAAAATAGAATCGTAGGATTCGTCGGGCGCCCCTTTTGTGGGGCGCCAATTGTCTCAACCCCGCAAGTCCGTCGGCGCAAGTCTGGACGGGATGTAGCGTAGCCTGGTAGCGCGCCTGCTTGGGGTGCAGGAGGTCCCGAGTTCGAATCTCGGCATCCCGACCAACAATTTCAACAAGTTACGGGCGCGGCCTTCGGGTCGCGCCCGTTCTGTTTGCAACGAACTTGCAACGGGGCCTTCATTTCATGCGAATCAGCTCACAGCTGACGGCGTTCGTGGCTAACTTGACCGGAAGATTCGCCAACTCCACGGCGGAACCGGTGCCTGATCACATCGCAAAGAGCATGGAGTTCTGTCGCGATGTCCAGGACCCCAAAGAGAACAGCAAGGGCTACCCGCCCGCGAACGAGCAACTCAGAACCCACGCGATCTGGATAGTCGAAGCGTATCCGCCTTCCGAAGTCGCCCGGCTTGTTGCGGCGCTGGACGCATTGGGCGGCGATTCGTGGCGCGCCAATGGAGGCGAGCGGCCGGCGGAATGGGTCCTGAAAGCGCGTAACCAAGTACGCGGCTGGGGCGGCGGCTTAAACCTTGGCTATTTCGTGCCCACGGGCGCCACGGGCTACGTGGGCGTCGAGTACCGGGTCAATCTGCCGGCCGGTATCAAGTACGTCCGGGCGGGCCTGCACCAACTTCTGCCGAGTGTCACGATGGGGGTCTTCTGCTTCGTCCTGGAAGAGGGTTCCCAGTTGGAGCGCGCAGTTGAAGATTCCCTTCGACAAACCTACGCGACCGTTCCGGAAAAAATTGGGGCGACGCGCTGGAGATTTCATACCCCCTCAAACTTGCGGGTTGCGGCCGCGGTGAAAACCCGGGGAGAACTGCGCGCCGTATGTGAGACATGGGTCGGTGCCACGCTCCCGGGTTTCTTTGCTCCGAGCCGCGGGCGCAGCGGCTTCACATGCGAGTACATCACGACCGTTGCGCAACCCCTCTTTGAGCGTGTCGTCGACGATGACGGTAAGCCAGCCCACGAGGTCCCATCGTGCGAGTGGCTCTGGAGCCTTCATCTCGACAGCCCTATCGACGCGTGGACTTCCGTGCACCTTGAGGGACTGCGGCTCGGTTACTCGTACGTCAATGAGACAGCGCCATATGCCTGGGTGATCGGCGGGAAGGTCGATGACATCCTAGCGAACGACGAGCTCACAAAAATGACGCGGGAGAGAACCCGTGGCGCCATCGTCGGGCGGATAGTTCTAGGTCTCGACAACGATCTGGCGATTCTTGGGCTTGCCACGTTCATTCGCGAAATCAGCGCGCAGCTCGCGCAGCTTCGAGACCAAACGGGGCGAATCTCGATCAATAACGGGCAGCAATCAGCTGCCGACCTAATGAAGCTGCAGACCCGATTCACGGCGCTCAGCACGGATCTCTTACCAATCATCGACGAAGTGGAACTGTTCACGGAGCAGGGACCTCGCTGGCCCAGGTCGCCCGACGATGACTTCATTCGTTTACACGAAGACCTGCGAAAACACGGAGGCCTGCTCGCGAACGTAAGACAGGATCTTCGAGAGCACTCGAAGCGCCTACGGCTCCTGTCGACGTCATTGCGCGAATCGCTCGCCGTTGCTGCGTCAGCGCTTCACGCAAACATCCAGGCGGAGTCTGCTGCGCAGAATCTATCGCTTCAGAAGGCGATGCGGCGACTGACTGTTGTCGCCCTCGGCATAGCGGCGCTGACTATCTTCATCGCCTTGCCGGACGCGATCGATGACTGGAAGGCGTTTCTGCCTAGGTTGATTCGTCGGTTGGCCGCGTGGGGCGGTGGGTAGTATTCCGTGAGCAGGGCGTTACCGTATCGGGGCCGTGGACATGTCATCAGCCGGGACCATTTTCGGAAGGCGCCCGCTCTCAATGAGCCCACGCAGCCTGACAACATGCGTCTCGACCGCTTCGAATGGGATCCGATTGAGTAAATCCCCGCGCAGCAGCCGCTCTAGCTCCTGCAGCGCCGCCAAGCGGTCTGGGGTCTCGAGAACGCGCTTCACCTTGGCCGCGTCGACGTCTCGCTGCGGAGGCTGATTCGGGTTTTCGCCTGGCAGCAGTTTCCATGCGGCCCGCGCGTCGACGAGGATCCTGGTTCTTAGGTCCCAGTCGGCCATCAATTCGATTGGCCGTACGATTGCAGCGGAGCTTTGTGAGGCGACATCGTCGCCACTCAAGAAGCGCACCAAGTCGTCGCGCCTTCTAAGCATCTGCTCCACCTCATCTTCACCGGTAAATCTATTCTCTCTGGCCACGCCCTCGGCGACCATCGAGGCCACGCCCTCGGCAATTCGGCGCAGCGCTTCCACACGGGCATAGACGTTCCTCTCCAACTGCTGCAACCCGACACGCAGCTCGTTGTCGCCCTGCTTGAAGAGCAACTGTTCAAGTCGGTCTGTATTGGCCAGCAGGATCACGGCGGCCGCGGAAGCGACGATGCATAGCGCAAAGGCCGGTCCGTTGATCGTACGGTTGTAGAGGAGCGAGGCGCAGATCAGAACCAGCCCAACGAAAAGCACAACGGAGAATCCCCGTGGGTCGTGAGTCATGGCCGAATGCTACCGCATCGCCGCGCTGTAGTTGGGTGTCGGTTGCAAGGTGCACGCACCCGGAGATCGATTCCCGCCAGTCTTCGGCGGCCTTCACCTGCCACCCTGGCAGTGGCGTGCCTTCGACGTCCTCGGCCGCGTCACCTCGGAGGTGATCCTGCTGCGCCCTTTCGACTACACCTACACCGGCGTCACGAGTCGGCTCGCGACGGTCACCTATGCGAGGCTCTAGTCGGGACGAAATTCGTTCTAGTCTCGCAGCCACATGGCGAACCTAACCCCGGCGTCACTCAGATTCAGGAACCCTTGCAAGCGGAGGTGCTCGTCGGGGAACTTCCTGTAGGAACCCATCGTCGGCGCCATTCTGCCATGCCTTGTCCGGATCTATCAGGGCCGTTTAGATCTGTGTGGCGGTATCGAGCTCGCCAACGTAAATGAGACCTGAATTGAATCGCGAGCGTTACAGACGGCCGACTCGAGAATTTGGGCGAGCCAGTGAGCCCCGGCATTGTGTCGGTGCCTGTGGGCTGTAATACTCTCCCAACTAGGCTTACTGGCCCCGCATCGGATGAGGCTCCCGGGTATGGATGAACCTATGAGCAGACTGGAGAGAGAAGTGCAGGCGATCGAATACGAGCGCTGGATGCTGCACGAAACAGGCCTCGTGCTTCGAACGCGATGGAACCAGCTCCGTCTTGTCGACGCCAACACCTACATCGAATCTCACGCCATTCATTTGCGGAACCTGATTGAGTTCTTGTTCGATCCGTCCGACAAGAACCACATGTGCGCATCTGATGCTGCGTTCGGCGCGGTGTCGTGGAACGAACCGTGGCCTGACGGTTTCGGCAAGCTGTTTGGGCGCGCGTCGGCCGAAATTGCGCACCTAAGCCGCGGGCGGGTCGTTGACGAGAAGACGAATTGGCTGCCTGAACACGCCGCCCGCGTCGAAGAGCGCTTTCAAAGATGGCTCTCCCAGACGTCGGATGAGGTGCAGCGCTTCTTCTATGAGGCTCAGTCGCGTCATGTCGCACTGTTTGAAATCGCGCCAGATGGGAACGAGGCCGAGACGGGCGCCGCCGGCCGTTCGGCAGCGATGTTTAACACACTCACAGTTGGCCACCGTATCGGCCCAGACGAGTGACAGTCTCGTTTAGACCTGACGAATGGCTTGCGTATTGGGTCTCCGCGCTGGGGACGCATCCTCTTGGCGGTCGGCGTCCTGCTCGCGCTCGGCGTTTAGGCTCTGTCCTCCGTGGCTGGCGATCAGCGCTTGGTCGCCTTCAAGGCACAACGGGACGCGTGGCATCAGCGGTGCGATCTGTGCATCGACAAGGCGGTGACTTCTCCAGAAGCGCGCGTATGCGCACAGGAACTTCAGGAAATGACGGCCCACGCCAAACGGCAAGGAATGGTAAGCCCGGTCAGCCCAATCTGTCTGTGTTTGCGGTAATCTCGGCGTATGTACCGCCTGGCTCCGAACCTGATCCAGCAGATGCTCGGCGAGCCCGAGTCCGGCATGGGGTACCAGGTCGTTCGGGTCGAGCTTCGGGACGACTCGACTGAATTCGGCGTTGTCTACAATGCACAGCTTCTCTTGTTTGCCGACGAGTCGACCGATATTCTGACGAAGGTGCCCTACGACCGGTTGATTGAACGAGCAAAGGAATCGGTCGGTGAGATCCGCGCGCTGAAGGTCATCTCGCGATTGTTTTCGGATTCGTTTGTGCGCGAAGCGGGGTTGAGCGAATCAGGCAGTGAAGGCCCCGCCGTTGCCGCGCCGACCACGAGGACGGAGGCCGACGAGGTCTTCAAGCGCTTCTCGGCGTACGCCAACGACAATCGCCTCACGGCAGACTTCAGGTGGCTGCCGGGCACGTATGCGACCACTGAAGCGGACGCGATACGCGTCAGGTCAGGACGCGAGGCCGTGTCGCGATATGCCCTTCCCAACCCTGCGCCTGCGTCGAATGTGTTTACCGGGAAGCCTTGGAGGGACACCGATATTCAGCGCGGGACTGTGATGCCGGCCTTCAGCCAACCCGGAGGAGGTGCCGAGGTGATCTTCCCTGCGGGTACGCAGCCGCGTACGGTCAGTGGCCCTGCCAGAATTCCGGACGCCTAGTCATGCGCAAGAAACTCGAGCGGATTTGGACTCAGCAGCTTCAGGCCCTGCCCGAATCGGGAATGGGGTACCAACGCGTGGACCTCGTCATGGCGGACGGGCGCGAGTTGAAGGACGCCCTTGTGTTCAACGCCGAGGAAGTTGAATTGCCGGAGGAGTTTCTGCAGGTCGATATCTCTGATATTCGACTCCACCCGTCGCCCTCGTGGCCCGATTGATCTGTGGTTCTGCGTAATCTGCGCAATCTGCGGCCGAACGTGTCTGCGAAATCCATTCTTCAAACCTGCGTCATCGGTGTTGCCGCGACCGTGGCGATGTTCCCGCCCGCGGCGCCCACTGTTGAGCGCTTCTACGCGCGCGGGCTTTATCCGATCGTGCAGTCCAACCTCACCTCGGCGTCGAATCGCGCCGGCCTCGCCCTGTTCGACCTCACGCTGGTCGGCGTTGGGCTGATCGCGCTGGGCGGATGGATCTACTGGTTTCGCCGCGCCCGCAAGGAGCGATCGATCAGGCCGATTGGCCGCGGCCTGTTCGCCACGGTCACCGCCGTGTCGGTCGTGTACTTGTGGTTCCTGATCGCGTGGGGATTCAACTACGCGCGCACGCCGATCGAGTCGGTGGTGCCGTACGACGCGTCGCGCGTCACCCCGCTGGCGGTACGCCTGCTGGCGGAGCACGCCGTGCGCGAGGCCAATCGCACCCACGCCGCCGCGCACGCCGCGGGCTTCCCGTCCGTCCACGACACGCCGCGGGCGTTGATCGACGCCGTGCACCAGGTCGAACGCGAGTTGGGCCGTCCGCGGCCGACCCGCGTCGCCTCGCCCAAGACCTCGTGGCTCTCGCCGTTCTTCCGCGCCTCTGGCGTGAGCGGCATGCTGGCGCCCTTCTACCTCGAGACGCTGCTCAATCCGGATCTCACCGGGCCGGAGCGGCCGGTCGTGCTCGCGCACGAGTGGGCGCACCTGTCGGGCTACGCGCCGGAGTCGGAGGCGAGCTTCGTCGGCTATCTCGCCGCCTTGCGGGCGGGGCCCGCCGCCGAATACAGCGCGTGGCTCGAGTTGGTGTCAGCGGCGGCCGGTCAATTGCAGCCGGTGACGCAGCGCCTGGTGCTGCAGAAGCTCGAGGCGGGGCCGCGCCGGGATCAGGCGGCGATCCGCGAGCGGTTGAAGGCGCTGGTGCAACCTGTGGAACGGGCGGCGTGGTCCACCTACGATCAGTTGCTGAAGTCGCAAGGCGTCGAGGAAGGTGTGCAAAGCTACAGTCGCGTGATCCAATTGCTGCTCGGCGCCAACGCGATCAACATCGACCCGGCACCCGCACCATGATCGCCACCCGCGTGATCACCGTGAACGCGAACCAGCCGGATCCGGCCGCCATCGAGCTGGCGGCGCAGGCGATTCGTGACGGCAAGCTCGTGGCCTTTCCCACGGAGACCGTCTACGGCCTGGGCGCCAACGCGCTCGATCCCGCGGCGGTGGCGAGAATCTTCGAGGCCAAGGGCCGCCCGGCCACCGATCCCCTGATTGTCCACATCGCGCACATCGGACAACTCTCCACCTGCGCGTCGCAGATTCCGCCCGCCGCCCGGAAGCTCGGGCTCGCGTTCTGGGCCGGCCCGCTGACGATCATCCTGCCGAAGAAACCCGTGGTCCCCGACAGCGTGACCGCCGGCCTGCCCAGCGTGGCGCTCAGGGTGCCGTCGCATCGGGTGGCGCGGGCGCTGCTGGAGATGGCCGGCGTGCCGGTGGCGGCGCCGAGCGCGAATCGGTTCTCGCGGCCGAGTCCGACCACCGCGCAACACGTGCTGGCCGATCTCGACGGCCGCGTCGATGTGATCCTCGATGCCGGGCCCACCGACATCGGCCTCGAGTCCACCATCGTGGACTTCACCGTGGACCCGCCGGTGATGCGCCGGCCAGGGGGACTGACGCTCGAACAGATCCGGGCCGTGGTGCCGGAGGTCGTCGCGATCGAACAGCGGGGGAGCGCGGAGGCGGCCCAACTGGCGCCGGGCCAACTGACCCGGCACTACGCGCCGCGTGCCGCCCTCACCTTGTTCGAAGGGCTTTCAGATGCGGTGATCGCGGGCGTCGGCGCGGAGGTTCGCTCCCTGACGGCTCAGGGCCATCGCGTGGGAATTCTGGCGCCCGAAGAAGATCTGTTGGCGCTGGCGCCAGTACTGGCGCCGGTGGCCGCCGCCGGCCGCGTGGACGTGCGCCCCTATGGATCGCGGTCCGATCCCGCCCGGGCGGCCCGCGAATTGTTCGCCGCCCTGCGGGATCTGGACGGCACGGGCGTTGACGTCATCCTGGCCACCTCCATAGGCACGGCCGGACTCGGATTGGCCGTCCGCGACCGCTTGATCAGGGCCGCCGACGGCCGGATTCGAAAGTGCTAATCGGATTGAACAGTTGTTCAGATGCAACGAATCGGCAGTAACACCGTATTACAGCGCGACAGTTGGTGCTATCATGCGCAGCTATTCGGGGGGATGGCTCAATGAGTCAAGAAGGCATGACGACAGACGAACCGGGTCTTCAACCCGGTCATTCGCGACGTAATTTCATCAAAGGTGTCATCGCAGCGGGCGCGACCGTTTCTGCGTCGGCATACCTCTTCCGCACCACCATCCAGGGCCAGAACGATGGCATGGCCGGTGCGGTCGAACGTCTCATCACACTCGACGTCAATGGCCAGCAGCGCCGTGTCGACGTGCTGAAGAACGAGACGCTCGCCATGACGTTGCGCTACAAGCTCGGTCTCACCGGCACCAAGCTGGGTTGCGACCGCGCTGAATGTGGCGCCTGCACCGTCACGGTCGACGATGTCCCACGGTACGCGTGCTCGGTGCTGACGCACAGTGTGCGCGGCAAGAAGGTTGTGAGCATCGAGGGTCTCGCCAAGCCCGATGGCACCCTGCACCCGGTGCAGCAGGCCGTGGTCGAAGGCCAGGGCTTCCAGTGCGCCTTCTGCATGCCGGGCTTCGTCATGGCCACGGTGGGCTTCCTCAAGACCAATCCGAGCCCGACCCGCGAGCAGCTCGCGCACGGGATTTCCGGCAACCTCTGCCGCTGTGCTGACTACAACAAGATTCTCGACGTCATGATGGTGGCGGCCGAGAAATCGAGGGGGGCGTAAACCATGGCTGAACAGCAGAAGCCAGTCGCGCCGGCACAACCGGTCGAGCCACCCAAGAAGATGGAGTTCAAGCTCCTCGGCCACAACTACGTCACGCCAGACCTGGTTGCCAAGGTCACCGGCAAGGCGCGCTACGCCGAAGACTACCGTGCCGAAGGCATGGTCTTCATCAAGCTGATGCCGAGCCCGCGTCCGCACGCGAGGATTCTGAACATTGACGCCTCCGCGGCGCTCGCGATGCCCGGCGTGCACGGCATTCTGACGGCCAAGGATCTGCCGGCAGCGCCGGCGCCGCCCGGACCGCCGCCAGCTGCCGCGCGGCCCGCCGGAGCGCCGGCTGCTGGCGCGGCTCCCGCAGCGGGAGCGCCCGCCGCGGGCGCGGCCGCTCCCGCCGCTGGTGCGGCAGGCGCCGCAGCCCCGGCTGCGCCGCCCGCTCCGCCGATGCCGCAGGAGTTCGCGCTCACCGACGAGCCCGTCTACGAAGGTGAGCCGATTCTCGCCATCGCCGCCGACAGCGAAGAGCTCGCCGCCGAAGCCATCGACAAGATCGTCGTGGAGTTCGAGCCGCTGCCGTTCGTGATCGATCCGCTCGAGGGCATGCGCCCCGGAACGCCCAACGGACGCACGCAGGGCAACGTGTTCGTCGGCCCCAGCATGAAGACGGTGAAGTGGACCGCCGCCGACATGGCGATGGTCGACGCCGGCAAGTTCCCGTCCGGCGCCGAGGCCACCGAGACCGCGGTCTTCGGCGATGTCGAGAAGGGCTTCCAGGAAGCCGATCTCATCGTCGAGCGCGACATGTACCAACAGACCACGACGCACCAGCCGCTCGAATCGCGGTCGGCCATGGCGTACTGGCAGAACGGCAAGTGCTACATGCACGTGTCGACGCAGAGCTTGGCGCGCACGGTCGCGTCAGTGGCCGGCTGGGTCGGCATCAAGCCGGACGAGCTCGTGCTGATCAGCGAGTACACGGGCGGCGGTTTCGGCAGCAAGATTCCGGGCGCGCAGTCCATGGCGATCCCGGCGCTGATGTCGAAGAAGCTCAACGGCCGCCCGGTGATGATGCGCATCTCGCGCGCGGAAGAGACCTACATCGGCCGTGTCCGCCCCGGTTATCAGGGCTGGATCAAGATGGGCTTCAAGAAGGACGGCCGCGTCACCGCGATCGATACCTTCATCGTCGAAGCCGCCGGTCCGTACCGCCGTCAGGGCGACCACTCGACCACCGCGAACCTCGGTTCGTTGTTGTTCCAAGCGCCGAACATGCGCTTCCGCGGCCTTTCGGTGGCGACCAATACGCCCCCGCCCACCTCGCAGCGCGCGCCCGGCGGGCTGCAGGCATCGGTCTGGTTCGAGCCGCTGGTGCATGAAGCCGCGAAGAAGCTCGGCATCGACCAGGTCGCGATTCGAAAGCTGAACGCGCCCGAAGGACAGGCCTTGTTCGGACTGGTTCCGCCGAACACGCCGCCGGGACGTCCGCGCAACAAGCTGACCAGCTGCTTCGTCAAAGAGTGCCTCGATCAGGGCGCCGAGCTATTCGGCTGGGAAGCGCGCAAGGCCAACAGCGGCAAGCGCACGGGCAGCAAGGTGCGGGGAATCGGCGTCGGCACTGGTGCCTATACCGCCGGCTCAATCGGTGTCGATGGCCTCTGCGTCCTGCGGCCTGACGGCAAGCTCGAAATTCACCAGGGCATCGGCAACCTCGGCACGCACTCGGTGATCGACACGGCGCGCGTCATCGCCGAAGTGGCGAATGTGCCGTGGGAGAACTGCGAAGTGGTCTGGGGCAACACCTCGAAGGGCCTGCCGTGGTCGTCCATCCAGGCCGGCAGCCAGACGACGTATGCGCACACCCGCGCCAACTTCGCCACGGGCACCGACCTCAAGAAGAAGCTGACCGAGATTGCCGCGAAGGACTTCGGCGGCACCGCGGATCAGTACGACACCAACGCGCAGGGCGTCATCCGCAAGGGCGGCGGCTTGCGGCTGACGTGGGCCAAGGCGGCCGAACGGGCGATTGCGCTCGGCGGGATCTACGACGGCTCGGAAGTGCCGAAGGAACTGAATGCCATGACCAAGGCCGCAGCGGCGGCGCACAAGGGTCGCGGCCTCATGGGCGTCGCACGCGACAATCTGCCGCGCGACGGCCAGACCTACGGCTTCATGTCGGCGTTTGCCGAAGTCGAGGTCGACGTTGAAACCGGCGTCTGGACCATCGTTGATTTCGTGGGCGTCGCCGACGTCGGAACGGTGATTCACCCGAACTCGCTGGGCGGCCAGATCAATGGCGGCAGTCTCCAGGGCATTGGTCACATTCGCAGCCAGAAGCTGGTCTACGATCCGCACTACGGCGCCGGCCTCTCGACGCGGTTGCATCACAACAAGCCGCCGACGATCCTCGATGTCCCAATCAACGCCAAGTGGGGCGCCGTTGGGTTGCCGGATCCGACCAACCCGACCGGTGCCAAAGGCATCGGCGAGCCTTCGACCGTCGCGGCAGCCGGCGCGGTGCTGGCGGCGCTGGCCGACGCGGTCGGTGACGACATCATCCGGCGCACACCGGTGCAGCCGGAACATATTGCCGCGGCGCTGGCCAACGGCCGCAAGCCGATGATGGCCAACCCGCTTCAGGCGTTCATCTAAAGGGGATAACGAAGATGCCACCGATTCGCGACGTAATGCCGGCATTCGAGCTCTTCCAACCCGCAAGTGTTGGAGATGCGCTCGGAATCCTCGACCGCCATGGCGCCGATGCCTGGGTCATGGCCGGCGGAATGGACACCTTCGACTGGTTGAAGGACCGCATCAAGAAGCCGAAAGTGGTCGTTGACCTCGGCATGGTCGACGAGCTGCGCGGGATCAAGGACGCCTCCGGCGGCCTCGAGATCGGCGCGATGACCACCCTCACAACCGTCGCCAACAACCCGCTCGTCAAGGAGCGCTTCCCGCTCCTCGCCGCGGCGGCGTTGATTGTGGCCTCGCCGCAGATTCGCAACCAGGGCACCGTCGGCGGCAACGTGTCGCAGGACGCGCGCTGCTGGTACTACCGCGCGGGCTGGCCCTGCTACCGCGCCGGCGGTAACATCTGCTACGCCGACACGCCGACCTCAGTGAACCGCGAGCACGCGATCTTCAACGCCGATCGCTGCGTCGCGGTGAACCCGTCCGACACGGCGCCGGCGCTGATCGCGCTCGACGCCGAGTTCGTGATCAAACGCGGCTCCGCCGAGCGCGTCGTGCCGGCCCGCGAGTTCTTCGTCGGCCCCGGCATCGACATCACCAGGCTCACGGTGCTGCAGCCGGGCGACCTGCTCACGGCGATTCGCATCCCGGCCACGTGGGCGGGGAAGGCGCACTACTTCGAGAAGGTGCGCGATCGCCAGGTGTGGGACTTCGCGCTGGTCAACATCGCCGCCTCGCTGAACATGTCGGGTTCGACGATCAGTGACGCGCGCATGGTGGTAAACGGCGTCGCCGCCGAGCCGTACCGGCTCGACGCGGTGGAAGCCGCCATCAAGGGTAAGCCACGCGACAAGGCCACCGCCGACCTGGCGGCCGACCTCGCCGTGCAGGGTGCGGTGCCGCTGCGTCACAACGCCTACAAGATTCCGCTGGTCAAGGCGTTGGTCAAGCGCGCCATTCGTGGAGAGGCTGAATGGGCAACCTCGTAAGTTGGGCGCGCAGCCCATGGGGTGATTCAGTTCTCACCCATATCTCATGGGATCTGTTCTGGGCGGCGCTCGTTGGCGGCCTGTTGTTTCTGCTCGCGCACGGTGGCTACATGCTGTTCTCGCAGCACCGCAAGCGCGAATCGTCGGAAGTGGACCGCATGGAGGCCGAGTACAAGGGCCTCCCTGCGAACATCATGCGCCACAGCTTCGTGTCGCGGGTGTTCCACTGGGTGATGGCGTTCAGCATGCTGACACTGCTGTTCACGGCGTTCCTGCCGATCGTCGGCGTGAGGTTCGCCTGGGTGTATTGGCACTGGATGGCCGGCATCCTGCTCACCGCCTCGGTCATGTTCCACATCGTCCACGCCACGTTGGTCCTCGACTTCTGGTCGATCTGGGTGGGGCCGAAAGACATCCCGGAATTCAAGGCCGAGATGCTGCGTGAAGTGGGCATCGACGCGCCGGGGCCGAAGTCGGGCAAGTACCCGCTCGGTAACCGGCTGTATCACCTGGCCGTGCTCGTGGCCGGCCTCTCGGTGATTGCCTCCGGCATCCTGATGATGTGGCGCGTGCGCACCGGTATTGTCGAGCGCAATCCTTACATCCTGACCGACGCGACGTGGGGCCTCACCTACGTCGTGCACGGCCTGATGGGCGTCGGCTTTGTCGGCCTCGTCATTGCCCACATCTACTTCGCGCTGCGCCCCGAGAAGCTGTGGATCACCAAGGCGATGATCTTCGGCACCATCACGCGCCGCCAGTATCTCGAACACCACGATCCCGATCGCTGGGTCGCCGACAAGTCCGGTTCCAATTGAGTTCGGGGAACCTGACGCCTGAGGCGGCACGCGAAGAGCTGGCGCGGCGCGCCGACGCCATCGAGGGCGGCTACGAACTGATGTTGGGCTACGCCGCCCAGGGACTGCCAACCGATCAAGGGGCTGCCAATAGCGGGCAGCTCCGCGATCACCTGACCCGCTTTGCCGATGCGCTGGCGGGCTTGCCCGACACTTACCGCGACTGCGCGAAGGCGCTTGGCGTGGGCCCGAAAGACGCGCTCGACGCCTTCCTGGAAGTGCTGTCACGCGACGCGGCGGCCACTCAGGCTGCCCTTCGCCTGCTGCTCGGCCAGCCCGGCATCAGCTCGCAGATGGTTGACAACGTGAATGCGTCCATTCACGTGCGCGCGCTCCTCACCGACGTGTTCGTCATTGATGAGATTCTCAAGGCGTCGAAAGGGGTCTGACCCCGAGTAGGTCGTGCCGAGGGGTCTGACCCCTTCGCATCAACACCCAAAGGCCGGCACCTTAGTGCCGGCCTTTTCTATTTCCAGACGTCGAGAAGATCCGCCACCGAATCAATCAGGTGCGTATGCGGCGCGCGCTCCAGGGCATCCCGCCGATGCGCGCCTGAGAGCACGCCGATGTTCCACCCGACACCGGCGCGCGAGCCGGCCTCCAGGTCCAGCGTCGTGTCGCCGATGGCGGCCACGGTCGCGGCATCGGCCACGCCCAGCATCGACATGGCACGATGGATCAGATCAGGCGCCGGCCGCCCGTGCTCCACGTCATCGCCGCAAACGATGGCGTCGGCGACGCCCGAGGACCACTGCAGCTTCGAGAGGAGCAAGGTGGTGACGTCGCGGTCGAACCCCGTGGTCAGCGCCACCTTGATGCCCCGCGCGCGCAGCTCGCCCAACACCTCGCCGGCGCCGGCAATCGGCCGCACGCCATTCGCCTCGTATCGGGCCGCGAGCGCGGCGCGGAAGGCCGCATAGACCCGCGCGGCCTGGTCGGCCTGATGCACACCGTCCGGGACCAAATGCCGGATCGCCTGCCGCTTCGACGCACCGCGCACGGCGTTGATTTGTTCGGGTGTGACACTGATGCCATGGGCGGCGAGCGCCGCCGCAAAGGCCGCCGGAACCTGGCCGCGGTCTTCGATCGTGGTACCGGCCATGTCGAACACGACGAGGACGGGTCGGCTCACGATGTGGCGTCCGCCTTCTTGACCGCCGAAGCCTCGGCGAAGGCGGTTAGGCGGACCAAATCCGGCATCACGAACGAGCGCCGCGCCAGCTCCGACATCAACAGCTCCGTCGAGTAGTAGCGCTCCAGGACCGATGGCTTCCACGCGAGAAGATCCGGGTTGGCGGCGGCGAAGCCGGGCCAGGTCGGTTCCGGCTGGCGGGCTTGCCGTTCGCCGATGATCAGCAGGAAGGCCCACGTGATGGTCTCGTGATACAGGCCGTGCGCGCCCTTTGCCGCCGCGAAACGCTTGATGGCAGCGGTGAACTCACCGAGGGCGTCCGGCAGGCCATGGCGGCACACGAACATCCAGGCCACGCGGACATGTTGTTCGTGATGGAACTGATCCGCCGGCAGGGCGGTGCTGGCAAACGCGTCGAACAGCTCGTCGTCGGTCATGAGGGGCAGGGACTATCGTACCACCGCGTCACGTCTCGAGCGGCAGTGTCAGTCGCGCGCGGCAGCCCCTCGTGTCTTTGCGATTCTCCAGCGTCAACGACCCGCCGTGTCCCTCGGCGATCTGACGGCACAGCACGAGGCCGATGCCAGAGCCGCCGGGCTTCGTGGTGAAGAAGGGCACGAACAGGTTGGCGGTATTCGACAGGCCGGGGCCTTCGTCTTCCACGAAGATCTCGAGACCGGCGCGGGTGCGCCGCCAGCCGGTGGTCACCGTGGAGCCGCCGACTTCGAGGCAGGCATCGGCGGCGTTTCGCAGCAGGTTGATCAGCAGTTGTTCGAGCTGATCGGCATCGGCGTCCACCGTCACATCCGGCCCGGGCTTGAGCACCACCGGCACGCGGGTGTCGAAGCCGGCGACCCTCTGCAGCAACGGCTTGAGCACGAGCGGCGCCAGCCGCGGTGCCGGGAGGCGGGCGAGCCTGGCGGAGGCGCCGGTGAAGCGGCTCAACGACTCGGTGCGCGATGCGATCACCTGCAGCCCGCGCGTCATGTCTTCGCGCCAGTCGCTGGGCGGTGGGTCGCGGTGCAGCAGGGTTTCGAGCGTGCCGGCGATCGACTTGATGGGGCCGAGCGAGTTGCCGAGCTCGTGGCCAATCACGCGGATCAGCCGCTGCCACGCCTGGCGCTCCTGCTCGCGCAGCGGGCGGCTCACGTCCGAGAGCACCAGCAGGTCGTGCGGCAGACCGCCCAGGCGGAACGTGGTCTTACGGACCTCCCAGCGCCCGGGGCCGCCACCCGGCGGCGAGATGTCAACGACGCGCGGGGCGTCGCCGAACCATTCGGTGAGCTGGAGTTCGTCGGCGGTGCGGCCGAGCATGTGCTCCATGCTCTTGCCCATCAGGCGCTCGCCGGTGCGGTTGACCATCCGCAGGCGGTGCTCAGGGTCGAAGGCAAACACGGCGACGTCGATCTGCTCCATCACCGTCCGCAGCAGGGCGGTCGCCTCGACGGCGCCGAGTCGCTGCTCGTGCAGGGTTTCGGCGAGGGCGTTGACCTCGATCAGCGCCGCGCCCATGGGATCGTCAGGGTTGTTGGTGCGACCGCGAATCGAGAAGTCGTCTTCGCGCAGGGCGGCGAGCAGGTTGGCGAGCGTCTGCAGCGGGACCACGACCCGCGTTCGCACCGACGCCGCCAGGCCGAACAGCGCCGTCAGGATGAAGACGGTGAGCGTCCATTGCACCTTCGGCGTGTACGGCTCGGTCCAGAGGATCCAAAGGGCGGTGACGGCGCCGGGCAGGCCGGCGCCGAAGGCGAGGAGGAAGATCTGCTGATCGAGGCGAACGCGCCGCCACACGGTAGCCATTGTATGTGGGGCACCCTCGTAGGGCACCCCTTTAAGGGGTGCCCTACAGTTTGTACCGCTCGAGGCGGCGGTACAGTGCGCTGCGCGACAGGCCCAGCGCCCGGGCGGCGTGGCTGACGTTGCCGAATCGCGCCATCGCCTTCTTGATCAGGAACGCTTCCACTTCCTCGAGGCTCATGTCTTCGAGGCGCGCGGTGGAACCGCCGTCGGCGCGCAGGCCGAGGTCACCGGCGCGAATGGTCGGTCCCGGCGACATCAGCACCGCGCGCTCCACCGAGTGATCCATTTCGCGCACGTTGCCGGGCCAGCGATGGTCCATCAGCACCTGCATGGCGGCGGGGTCGAATCCCGACAGCACCTTGCGGTAGCGCTGCGCGTGCTGGCGCAGGAAGTGCCGGGCCAGCAGCGGAATGTCCTCGCGCCGATCGCGCAGCGGCGGCAGGTGGATCTCGATGGTGTTGAGGCGGAAATACAAATCCTGCCGGAACCGGCCGGCGGCCACTTCGGCGTTGAGGTCGGCGTTGGTCGCCGAGATCAGGCGGACGCTGACCTTGCGCGTCTTCGATGAACCCAGGCGTTCGAACTCGCCGGTCTCGATCACGCGCAGCAGCTTTTGCTGCTGCGTCATCGGGACGTTGGCGATTTCGTCGAGGAACAGCGTGCTGCCGTCGGCCAGCTCGAACCGGCCGACGCGGTCGGCCTTGGCGTCGGTGAACGCGCCCTTCAGGTGGCCGAAGAGCTCCGACTCGAACACGCCCTCGGCCATGCCGCCGGCGTTGACGGTGACCATCGGGCGGGTGGCCCGCGGCGACACGGCGTGGAGGGCCTGCGCCACCAGGCTCTTGCCGGTGCCGTTCTCGCCGCTGATCAGCACGTTGGCATCTGACGGCCCGACCCGCGCGATCATCTCGAGCACGGGCCGCATGGCGGCGGATTCCGCCAGGATCGGCGAGCGGCCATCCGACTGCAGCGCCTGGTTGGCGGCTTCGAGCTGGCGTCCGCGGCGGATGGCGCGCCCGAGTTCGGTTTGCGTGCGCACGATCGACAGCAGCCGCTCGTTGTCCCACGGCTTCTGCACGAAGTCGCGGGCGCCGCGCCGCATGGCTTCCACCGCGATGTTCACCGAGCCCCAGGCCGTCATCACCACCACCGGCAGCGACTCGTCGGCGGTATGGATGCGCTGCAACAGATCGAGGCCTTCATCGCCGGACGTGGTGTCGCGGGTGTAGTTGAGGTCCATCAGGACCACGTCGTAGTCCTTGAGCTCGAGCGCGCGGAGGATCTGCTGCGGCGAGGCGGCGGTGTCGATCACGAAGCCTTCCGGCTTCAGCAGCAATCGCAGCGCTTCGAGGACGTCGGCCTGATCGTCGGCAATGAGGATCCGGGACGGCGGATCAGTTCTCATCGACAATCCAGCCGTCCTTGAGGTTGATCACGCGCTTGCCATAGGCCGCGTTGGCCTGCGAGTGCGTGACCTGCACGATGGTGGTGCCGGCCTCGTTCAGGCGCCGGAACAGCTCCATGATCTCCTTGCCCTGATCGGTATGGAGGTTGCCGGTCGGCTCGTCGGCGAGAATCAGCGTCGGCTTGGCCACCACCGCGCGGGCAATGGCCACCAGCTGCTGCTGGCCACCCGACAACTGGCTCGGGAACAGGTCCTTCTTGCCGACGATGTTGAAGCGGTCGAGGATGTCGGCGACCATGCCCTCGCGTTCGGCCTTCTTGACGTCGCGGTACGACAGCGGCAGGTCGATGTTCTCGTACACGGTCAGGTTGTCGAGCAGGTGGTAGCTCTGAAACACGAAGCCGATGTGCTGCTTCTGGACCCGCATGCGGTCCTTGGCCGAGAGCTGGTGGATGGGGTCGTCGTGCAGCCAGTACTCGCCGGTCCAGGCGCTGTCGTGCATGCCGAGGATGTGCAGCAGCGTGCTCTTGCCGGCACCGGAGGGCCCCATGATCGAGACGAAGTCGCCCTGGCGGATTTCCGCGCTGACGCGGCGCAGGACGAAGGTTTGCGACAGACCGTGGCGATAGGACTTTTCAATACTGGTTAGTTTGATCATGGGGGCGCAACGGATGATGTGGTGATCTGGCGGTCTGGCGATCTGGCGATCTGGTGATTGTGATTGTCTATCTTCGGATTTGGGTGATCGGGTGATTTGGCAACCTATTCGGAGCGCAAGGCGGTCATTGGGTCGACGCGCATGGCGCGCCTGGCCGGAACATAGCACGCGAGCGCCGCCATCGTCAGCAGCAACACCGACAGTGACACATAGATTACCGGGTCGGTGGTGCTGGTGTTGAACAGCAGGCCGCTGACCAGGCGGGTGGCGGCGAAGGCCGCCGCGAGTCCCAGAGCGACCCCGGTGCCGGCGAGGCGCAGGCCATTGCCAATCACCAGGCGGAAGACCTGCCAGGGGTTGGCGCCCAACGCCAGCCGCACACCGATTTCGGGCACGCGCTGGGCCACGGTGAAGCTGATTAGCCCATAGACCCCGACCGCGGCGAGCAACAGCGCCAGGACCGCGAAGCTCGCGATCAGGAAGGAGCGGAAGCGCGGCTGCCCGGTGGACTCGTCGATGACCTGCTCGATGGTCTTTGCGTCGCCGATCGGGAGATCGGGATCGAGTTGCCCGGCCGCTGCCTTGACTGCCGACAGGATCGCCGCCGGCCCCTGCGTGGTCTGTACCGCGACGCCCATGTAGGGCAGCACGAACTGCGTGTAGGGCAGGTAGACGGCCGGCCGCGGCGGCGTGTCGAGCGAGCTGCGGCGCGCATTGGACACGATGCCGATCACGGTGACACGGCCGCCCAGGTCGACCTCGGAGCCAATCGGATCCTTGTCGCCGAACTCCTTGAGGGCCGCCTCGTTGACGATCGCCACCGGCGGCGCGTCGGGGCCGTCGCTGACCGCGAATTCCCGGCCGCGCAACAGCCGCATCCCGGCGGTCTGGAAGTAACTGTCTGACACCATGTTGAGCTCGGCCGTGGTGCGATCCGCCGGGCTCCGCTGCGGCTGGCCGATCACCTGGAAGCCGGCCTGTGCGTTCGAGCCGCGCAGCGGGAAGGGGAACAGCAGCGCCGATTTCGCCGTCAGTGGGTTGGCGCGCAGCCGTTCGAGCATGCCGGTATAGAAATCACGTTGACGGGATTCGTTGTAGCGGGCCTGCGGCAACAGGAGTTCCACCGACACCAGCTCGGTGGTCCGGAAGCCAGGGTCGACCGCGCGCAGCTTCGACAAGCTGCTCAGCATCAGGCCGGCGCCAATGAGCAGCACCAGCGCGAGTGCGACCTGCGACACCACCAGGATGCTGCGGCCCGCGGTGCGCGGCGAGCCGCTGCGGCCGCCGTCCTTGAGATCGGTGTTGAGCTCGGGCTTCGACGCCGAGAGCGCGGGCGCGAGGCCGAAGGTGACGCCGACCACCAGCGTCGCGGCCAGGGTGAAGAGGGCGACGCGCCAGTCGAGTGACACTTCATCGAGGCGTGGCAGGTTCTCCGGCGCCAGGCGCACCAGCAGCGTCAGGATCCACGAGCCGGCCAGCAGTCCCGCGAGTCCCCCCGCGAGCGCCAGCACCAGGCTCTCGGTCAGCAGTTGGCCGATCAGGCGGCCTCGGCCCGCGCCAAGCGCGGTGCGCAGCGCCAACTCGCGTTTACGGGCCGCGCCGCGTGCCATCAACAGGCCGGCCACATTGGCGCAGGCGATGAGCAGGACGAAGCCAACCGCCCCGAATAGCACGAACAACGCCGAGCGGACGCCCGCGATCAGGTTCTCGGCGAGCGGCACCGCGTTGAACGTCTGCCCGGCATTCGTCTCCGGATACTCCTTCTCGAGCCGGGCCGCAATGGCCTTGATCTCGTCGCGCGCGTCGCCCAGCGTGGCTGTGGCCGCGATCCGGGCGATGCCGGTGAAGTAGTTCACGGCCCGCACGCTCAACGGATCCGTGCCAGGCTCTGCTGGAACCGGTGACACCGGCACGATCAGCGGCGACAGCGTCCACACGTCGGCCCGCTGCGGATGGCGCACGGCGGTGGCCACGACGCCGATGATCTCGGTGGGATTGCCGTTGAGGCGGATCTTCGTGCCGACGATGTTCGGGTCGGCCCCGAACTGCTGGCGCCAGATGGTTTCCCCGATCACCGCGACGGTGGCACCCGGCTGGTCGGTGTTCGCGTGATAGGTCCGGCCGAGCAGTGGCGTCGCGCCCAGCACGTCGAAAAACGCCGCCGTGGTCTGCATGCCGGCCACGCGGATCGGCTCGCCGCGGCCGGTCAGGTCGAGAATGTCCTGGCGATAGCCGGCAATGTGCGAAAACCTGGTCTGGCCGCGAACGAGGTCGAGGTAATCGGCGGCCGAGTAGGCGCCATCGAGCCGGTCGTCCTGTGCGCGAGTCAGCCTGACGATGCGATCGGAATCCGGGTAGGGAAGGGGACGGAGCACCACGCCGTCAACGACCGAGAAGATCGCCGTCGTGCCGCCGATGCCGAGGGCGAGGGTCAGCAGCGCGACGAGCGTGAAGCCCGGCGCGCGGATGAAGGAGCGGAGGGCGTACCGAATGTCCTGGCTCAGCACGCCCACCGTTGCCTCCGTTCGTTAGACCGCGGTCCCGACGTTCTCTTCGACGACGCGGCCGTCGAAGAGGTGAATGCCGCGGTCGGCGTGCGCCGCGTAGCGCGGATCGTGCGTCACCATGCAGATCGTGGCACCGCCACGGTGCAGCTCACGCAACAGATCCATGACCGCTTCGCCGTTCTTGGAATCGAGGTTGCCGGTCGGTTCGTCCGCCAGCAGGATGGACGGCTGCCCGCCGACGGCGCGGGCCACGGCGACGCGCTGCTGCTGACCGCCCGAGAGCTGCGAGGGCAGGTGCTTGGCGCGGTGGGCCATGCCGACGCGTTCGAGCGCGGCGTTGGCGCGCTCGCGGCGTTCGGCCGTCTTCATGCCGCGATAGATGAGCGGCAGTTCGACGTTCTCGAACACGGTGAGGTCGCCGATCAGGTTGAAGCTCTGGAAGATGAACCCGATCTCGCGGTTGCGCACGCGGGCGCGCTCCGACAACGAGAGGTTGGCCACTTCGTTGCCGTTCAGCGTGTAGGTGCCCTCGGTCGCGGTGTCGAGCAGGCCGAGAATGGCGAGCAGCGTTGACTTGCCGCAGCCCGAGGGGCCGGCGATGGCGACGTATTCCCCCTGCTGAATCTCCAGGTGGATGCCGGCCAGGGCGTGGGTCTCGACCTCGTCGGTGTAGAACACCTTCTTGATGCCGTTGAGGCGAATCAGGGGCTGCGCGGAAGCGTTCATCAGGAGACTCCTTAAAGTAGCGAAACCACTTACCTCAACCGAATGCGATCGAACTGATCCCAGGCCGACATGTCGGACAGGACGACTTCATCGCCTTCCGCCAGGCCGCCGAGGATTTCGATGGTGTTCACCGAGCTGCGGCCAAGCTGGACCTGCGAGCGGCTGGCTTCGCCGGTCGCCTTGTCGAGCCTGAACAGGCCCACCGTGCTCTGTTCCTGCCCGAACGCCGGGCGCCCAACATACAAGACGTTATCCAGGCGCTCCAGTTCAATCGTGCCGTCCACGCTCAGGTCCGGCCGCGCGCCGCGGGGCAGGGGCCCTTCGAGCGCCACGTCCACCGTGACCGTGCCGTTGGTGGCCGCCGGGTCGATGCGGATGACACGGCCGGGGATGATGCCGTTGCGCGTGTCGACCTGCGCCACCTGCCCGATGGTCAGATCCTTGGCCTGGGTCTCCGCAATGCGGAGTTCGGCCTTGAGGCGGGTGGGGTCGGCGACGCGCACCAGGTTGGTGCCCGGCGCGACCTGCTGGCCCACCTCCACCGGAACCTGCTCGAGCACGCCCGTCATGCCGGCGCGCACGCGCAGCTGGTCCACCTGCTGGCGCCGCAGGGCATAGAGGGAGCGGAGCTGGTCGATGCGGGCCTGTTGCGCCTGCAGCCGGGCCATCACGCTGGCCGCGTTCACCTTCAACCGTTCCTTCTCGATCTTGTCGCGCGTCGCCAGCGACTCGGCGCGCACGGTGGACTGCTTGAGCAGCAGGTTCGACACCAGGCCGTCCTTGGCGAGGCCTTCGTTCACCTCTTTTTCGAGCCGGGCGTTTTCGTAGTCGGCTTCGACAATCGCGGCGGCCGAACGCTGGTTGAGGTTTTCGGTATCGAGCTGGGCCTTGAGGCTGCCGTAGTCGGCTTCGGTCGCCCGCAGCTGCTGCTCGGCGTCGCTCAGCGCCTGTTGCGCCTGCGGGTCGCTCAGTTCGAGCACGATGGTGTCGGGCGTCACCTGGACGCCGGGGCGCAAGACGATACGCTCGACGCGGCCCTGCGTGGAGGCGGGCACCCACCGGCGCGCTTCGTCCACCGGAACGAGCGTGCCGAGGCCGCGGACCTGCCGCAGCATGGGGCCGCGCTTGACGGTATCCACCCAGACCGTGGCCCGTTCAACGGTGGGCGCAGCCGGCTTGAGCCTGGCCAGCACCACCGAAACGAGGCCGATAACAAGAACGCCAACGACGCCAAACATGATCTGTTTGCGCTTCTTGGCTTGCGCGACGGATGCGGGACGCTGAATGTCCATGTTTCTGATTGCCCTGCTTAGACGGTGATCACCATCGAAAACGATGGCACCGGTTTTCACATTCCATACTCAAGGGTTGTGCCAGCCTGCCGGGCAGGCCCAACATATTGGAAAAACGAGAGTTAGAGCCTGAAGGTTCCATCCTGGGGCGATCGGGGTGTTCGCCAGTGGGACGCGCCGGGCCGTCGATGGGACTGGCCGCGGATGGCCGGCCCGGCCCCAGCCACAGAGATGGCCACAGCAGCCACAGATTAGGCGCAGATTAGACACAGACTAGACAGTTCCAGAACCTGATGCGGCTGTGTCCTGTCCTTTGGCCGGACCCGCTACGGTGGCCCAGAGCGCCGGGTCAGTGACCCCTTCACTCACCAGGACGAGCACCCGCGTGGCCTGGCCGATGCCGAGACGCTCGCGGACCGCCTGCAGTGCCGGTTCCCGGCACACGGCGAGGAGTCCACCGAGCGCGGCGGATCCCGAGGCGCCGGCGGCGACCGCCGGGTCACCGCCGGCCGGATGAGCAAGCGTTCGCATCGCCTCATGCGCCCAGATGTCGTCGATGGCGAGGTAGGCCGCTACCGTGTGAAGGACCGAAGCAAACGCGAGCGGCGACACTTCGCGGTTGCGAAGGCCCGCCATGGTGGTGGCGAGCGGGCCTGCCACCGCGGTGGGGCGGCCTGCCCGTGCCGACGCCAGGAGGCAAGCCGCCGTGGTGGGCTCCACCGACACGACCTTGCGCTCCGGGGCGTGGAACGCACACCAGCTCGCGATGCCACAGAGCAGCCCGCCGACGCCGCCCTGCACGAACACGACATCCGCCGGCTCGGCGATCTCATCCATCATGTGCGTGTAGCCGAGCATGATCAGGCGCGGGATACGTTCGTAGTCATCCCACGACGTGTCCGACACGATCGTCCAGCCGTTCGCGTCCGCATCCGCGCTCAGCATCCGCACCGCATCGTCATAGGAACCGTCCACGCGGATCACCGTGGCGCCCTCGCCGGCGATGGCATCCACGCGTGATTGCGCGGCATCCGCGGCCATGTACACGCGCGCGGCGCACCCGGCCTCGCGTGCGGCGCGGGCCACGGCGCGTCCGTGATTGCCCTCGCTGGCGCAGACCACGGTGTGACCGGGCTGGAGCGTGCCCTCCGCCCTCAAGGTCTCGATGGCAAAGCGCGCGCCGAGGAGCTTGAAGGCGTTCAGGCCGAAGCGGCCGGTTTCGTCCTTGACCAGGACCTGGCCGACGCCCAGCGCGCGGGCGAGCGCGGGCAGGTGGTGGAGCGGCGTCGGCGCCAGCTGGGGCCGCGCCTCGAAGAACGCGCGCACCTGGCGATACTCGTCGGCTGTGAAGAGCCCGCGAGCTTCGGGTCCGCCTAAAGGCGGACGCCACATGGCCGGTCCGGCTTCTGGCGGAGGCCAGATGTGGTGTCCGGCTTTAGCCGGACCATTAGGGAGATATGCGGAGGCGGTCGCTTGGGTAGAAATGGTGAAGCGATTATAGTTGCGCGCCATGAGGTTCATTCGCGCGCTGCTCATTCCGCTGGCGGCCGGTGTCTGCCTGACGTTGCCTCCCGGCTGCGCTCAGCCCGCGCGCTACGACCTGATCATCCGGGGCGGCGACGTGCTGGCCGGGGATGGCGGGCCGGCGCTTCGTGTGGACGTCGGCATCACCGGCGACCGCATCGCCAGGATTGGCGACCTGTCGGCGGCGACGGCCGGCCGGGCGATTGACGCCACCGGCCTGGTCGTGGCGCCGGGGTTCATCGACGTGCAAGGACAGTCCGGGACGACGCTGCTGGCCGACGGCAACGGCGAGAGCCACCTGCGCCAGGGCATCACCACCGAGATCATCGGAGAAGGCGGATCGCCGGCGTTCTGGACCCAGGACACGGCCGACACCGATGCGCTCACCCCGTTCGGGGCGGCGTTCGACTGGACCGGGTTCGCCGGCTACTTCGAGCGCCTGCGTGAACGTGGCACCACGATCAACCTCGGCACCTTCGTGCCCGCCACCACCGTGCGGCGCACCATCATCGGGATGGACAACCGCCCACCGACGCCGGACGAGTTGTCGCGAATGGAGGCGATGGTCGATCAGGCCATGCGCGATGGCGCGCTGGGCCTTTCGAGCGCGCTGATCTACGTGCCGGGCTCCTTTGCCAAGACCGACGAGTTGGTCGCCCTGGCCAAGGTGGCCGCCAAGTACGGCGGCATCTACATCTCCCACGTTCGCGGCGAGAGCTTCAATCTGTTCAACGCGCTCGACGAAGCGATTGGCATTGGCCGCGATGCCGGACTGCCGGTGGTGATCTACCACTTGAAGGTGGGCGCCAAGGCCAACTGGGGGCGCATGCCCGAGGCGCTCGACAAGATCGACAAGGCCAACCGCGCCGGGGTCAAGGTCAGCGCCACCATGTATCCCTACACCGCGGGCGGCACCAGCCTGGCGGCGACCCTGCCGTTGTGGGTGCAGGAAGGCGGACGCGAGAAGATGCTCGCGCGTCTGGCCGATGCGGACGTCCGCAAGCGTGCCCGGGCCGAGATCGAAACGAAAATTGACGGCTGGGAAAACCTGCTGCAGGCGACGACCTTCGACGGCATCCAGGTGGCGTCGGCGCCGAAGGAGGTGGATCAGTCCATCATCGGCAAGCGCATCAGCCAGATCGCGACGGAGCGGAAGGCTGACCCGTGGGAGGTCTACTTCCGGCTGCTCATCGACAGCGGCGGCCGCATCGGCGCGCTGTACCACATGATGAGCGAGGAGGATGTGACGACCGGATTGCGGTCGTCGTTCGTGACGATTGGAACCGATTCGTCGGCGCTGCGCGCCACCGGCGCCCTGGCGCAGGGGGCGCCGCACCCGCGCGCCTACGGCTCCTTCCCGAGGATGCTGTCGAAGTACGTCAGGGACGACCGTGTGTTGACGCTGCCCGACGCGGTGCACCGCATGACCGGCGCGGCCGCCCGGCAGATGGGCATCACCGATCGCGGGTTGATCCAGCCGCAGATGCTGGCGGACGTGGTCATCTTCAATCCGGCCACGGTCAAAGACAACGCCACCTACGAGCGGCCCCACCAATACCCGACCGGCATCGCGCACGTCATCGTGAATGGCGTGCCGGTACTCGATCCGAGAGGGCTGACCGGCGCGCGGCCCGGCCGGCCGGTGTATGGGCCGGCGCGCCGGCCTAAATAGGCCGCAGATTAAGGCGCGAAGTACAGCCGCAGATTAAACACAGATCTAGAAGACACAGATCCGGAAAACACAATTCTGGAAATCACAGATCTGGATAGGCCTCAAAAGGTAACCTGGGAAATCGGCGTCTAATCTGCGGCTGTGTTTCCCCTCGGCGGCCTAGAAGATCTTGCGGCCGTTGATCCACACCTGCTCGATGCTCCGCGTGTTGCGGATGTTGTCGAGCGGGTTGGCGCCAAGGATCACGATGTCCGCCGCGGCGCCGGCGGCGAGCGTGCCGAACTGGCCGGTTCGCTGGTGGCAGCGCGCCGCATCACCGGTGGCTGAGACCAGCGCCTGCATCGGCGTGAGGCCGGCTTCGACCATCATCTCCAGCTCGAGGTGCTCGAAGAAACCCTGGAAGCGCGCGGGCGGTCCGGTGTCGGTGCCGAACGCGATGCGCACGCCGCGGTCCGCCAGCATCTTGAGGTTGCGCTTGGCGACTTCGAGTCCGGCCTTGTATTGCTGACCGGCCTTCCACGCCGGGCTGATCCGGATCTGCTGCTGCCGTTTCGGGTCCTTGAGCTGCGCCACGATGTCGGCGGTCACGCCCTTGACGAAGAACGGGTCGTCCACCCACGGCGGGGTGCTGTCGTAGATGAAGGTGGAGATCTCGCGCGTCAGGGTGGGGCTGTAACAGGCGTCGCGGCTCTTGAGCGCGTTGGCGAACGCGTCATCCACCGGCACGTCGCGCACGCTGTGCGCAATGAAGTCGGCGCCGCCGGCGAGCGTGGCCTTGGCGTCGGCCAGCGAGTAGATGTGCACGGCGACCTTGAGGTTGCGCTGGTGCGCCTCGTCGAGGACGGCGCGCCAGGCCGCCTCCGGCATCTTGCGCCCGGTCCCCAGGTTGTCGTCAACGCGGATCTTCAGCAGGTCGGGCTTCATCTCGGCGACCTTGCCGGCCATGGCGCGTGCGGCCTCAGCGGTGTCGCCGGTGATCACCGCCCCAGCCACGAACAGCCTGGCCCGATCGAGCGGGCCGGACGTCTGTTCGTTCCGCAGGTCGAAGCCGGCGGCCTGATCGTCGCCGAGGCTGAACACCGTGGTCACGCCGTACTGCGCGTAGGTCCGCAATTGGCGCGTGAGATTCTCGCGCGTGTACGACGCGGGGTCGGCACGCAGCCCGGCGGTCGCGGCGAGATGTCCGTGCGCATTGACCAGGCCCGGCATGAGCGTCTTGCCCTTGACCTCGACGCGGGTGGCGCCCGCCGGCACGGTGGTCGAGGCGGCGGGCCCCATCGAGACGATGCGCCCACCGTCGATGACGAGGGTGCCGTTGTCGATGACGCGGCCCGTCCCGTCGATGAGCCGTCCCCCCACAAATGCGGTGACTTGGGCGCTGGCCGGCGCCGCGCTCGCGAGCGTGAGGGCGACGACTGCAAATAGGGCGTGTGCGTTGCGCATGGCGCGGAAGCTTATCACCGGCAGTGTTAACATCGTCACATGCCCTTACAGGTCCTGGTCGCCGACGACGAACCCGTGTCGCGCACGGTGGTGGGGGCGATGTTGAAGAAGGCCGGCTACGACGTGGTGTTCGCGACGGATGGCGAACAGGCCTGGCGCCTGCTCGATGTGCTGAATCCGCCGGCGATTGCGCTGCTCGACTGGGAAATGCCGGGACTCAAGGGGCCGGAAGTCGTCCAGCGCATCCGGGCGCGCGGCGATCAGGCCCCGACCTACGTGATCCTGCTGACCTCGCGCGACTCATCCGCCGACATCGTCGCCGGCCTCAAGGGCGGCGCCAACGACTACGTCACCAAGCCCGCGAACGAAGACGAGTTGATCGCGCGCGTCAACGTCGGCGCGCGCGTCGTTGACCTGCAGGCGGCCCTGGCCGAGCGCGTGCGGAGCCTCGAGGAGGCCCTCGCCAACGTCAAGGCCCTGCAGACCCTGCTGCCGATGTGCGCGTACTGCAAGTCGATCCGCAACGACCAGAACTACTGGGAGAAGGTGGAGACCTACTTCCAGCAGCATTCCGGCGTCTCGTTCTCACACAGCTATTGCCCGACCTGCTATGAGCGCTTCGTGAAACCGCAGCTCGATGCACTGGAAGACGTGACGGAAGCCCAGCGGCGGCAGAAGAAGGAACGCTGATGGCGGCCCCGGTGCTGGACCCGCTCGTCATCGAGAGCCTCCGGCAGCTCACGCCGCCGGGCGAACCCGACGTGCTCAAGGAAGTACTGGAACTGTTCCTCAATGATGTGCCGGGCCGGCTCGCCCGGCTGCGAGCGGCCTGCGAGGCGGGGAATGCCGTCGAGCTGCAGCGGGTTGCCCATTCGTTGAAGGGCAGCTCCGGGAACATCGGCGCGAACGCCATGTTGGCCGTCTGCCGGCTGCTGGACGAGTTGGGCAGGTCCGGTGACGTGTCGAGTGGTTCCGGCCTGGTCGAATCCCTTGACGCCGAATTCGCTCGCGTCAAGGCCGAGATTCACCGGCTGACGGCTTAGAACGCCTGATCGAGGAACGCCTCGGCGTTGGCGCCGATCCCCCGCTGACACCCACGCGCGGTTGACCGGGGAAATACGCTCGGTGGGAACCATTCCAGCTACAATGATGAAAGGTAAGACGCCGGATTTCTCGAAGGGGATTCAATTCACATGATCGTGCAACGCTATCCAGAACCGTTCATCGCGCCCATGCGCGCGGAGTTGGCTCGCCTGGGCTTCGAAGACCTCAAGACCCCCGACGCCGTCGAGGCCGCCGTCAAGCAGTCCGGGACGACGATGATCGTGGTCAATTCGGTGTGCGGCTGCGCGGCCGGCAAGGCCCGGCCCGGCATTGCGCTCGCGCTGCGACAGGGGAAGCGTCCGGATCATCTCGCCACGGTGTTCGCCGGCGCCGACGTCGAGGCGACCGAGACCGCCCGCACGCACTTCGCGCCGTACCCGCCGTCATCGCCGTCGATCGGCCTGATGAAGGACGGCAAGCTGGTGTACTTGATGGAGCGGAAAGACATCGAGACGCGGTCGTCGGACATGATCGCCGCGGAACTGCAGAAGGCCTTCGAACAGCACTGCTAGGGGGTCAGACCCCTCGGCACTCCTTGCTCGGGGTCAGACCCCTAGCCGCCTCTTGTATGCATCTCCAGATGCGGATCCCGGCGCAGCGTGTTCACCGGAATCAGTGAGCGCTCGCGCAGGGACAGCCGTGCTTCGGCGCCGCGGTCGGTGCGCGCGTGCCACACGCTGGTCAGCAGATCCCGCAACGCCTCATCGCTCACCCCGCCGCGGAGCGGCCCGCGCAGGTCCACGCCCCGTGGCCCGTAAAGGCAGAGATACCAGAGCCCGTCCGCCGTCAGCCGGCTGCGGTCGCACGACTTGCAGAACGGTTCGGTGGTCGAGGCGATGATGCCGAACACGGTGCCGTCAGGCAGCCGAAAGCGTTCGGCCGGCGCCGCCGACGACTCGTCCAGCGCTGCGACCATGCCGTAGTGGGCCGCGATCGTCGTCAGCATGTCCTGACGCGAGACCACCTGGTTCATCGACCACGACGTGGCGCCGCCGACGTCCATGTACTCGATGAACCGGACTTCCGCGCCGCGCTCACGCGCGAACTCCAGCATCGGAATCAACTCGTCGTCATTCACGCCGCGGATGACGACGGAGTCGATCTTGAATCCCGGGAACGTGTCCACGGCGGCGTCGATGCCGGCGAGCACCCGCGGGAGCTCGTCGAACCGTGCCAGCTTGATGAAGCGATCCCGCTGGAGCGTGTCGAGGCTGACGGTCAGGCGATGCAGCCCGGCGGCCTTGAGGTCCGCGGCCGCGCCGGCAAGGAGCACCGCATTGGTGGTCATGGCGAAGTCGCGAATCGCCGGCTTCGCCGCCAGCCGTTCGACCAGCGCCGGGAGGTCGCGGCGCAGCAGCGGCTCGCCGCCAGTGAGCCGCACCTTGTCCACGCCCAGCAGCAGGAACTGATCGACCAGCCGGTCGATTTCCTCGAATTGCAGGATGTCTTCGCGCGGCAGCCACAGGTAGTCGGCTTCCGGCATGCAGTACTGGCAGCGCAGGTTGCAGCGGTCGGTGACCGACAAGCGCAGGTTGCGAAGCGGACGTTGGTGGACGTCGAGGACGGGCACGGCTTGATCATAGTGCCTAAGGTGCCTGAGGCACCCCAGGCGCCTTATCGAGGCTGCTTCATCCGTTCCAGTAACTCGCCGAGGCGCTTGATCTCTTCTCCGTACTTCGCCCAATCGCCGGCACGTTGCGCGTCGAGCGCGCGCTGGTAGGTGGAACGGGCCTCGCTGGCCATCCGCTCCCACTCGGCGGCGCCGGTCGCGGCCGGGACGGGCGGCGCACCAGCCATGGCCACCGGCGTGGCGGCCGGCGTCGCCGCCGCGCGGGGGGCGCGGTCGGCATCGCCGAACAGTCTCGCAATCGCCTCGTCGAGCGTCCGCTCCATGACGATGCGGTTCTGGTAGGCGACGATCACGCGGGTCAGTTCAGGAATGCGGCCGGCTTGCGCGCGCAGGTAGAGGGGACGCACGTAGATCAGTGATTGCTCGATCGGAATCACCATGAGCGTGCCCTGGATCACCTGCGAGCCCTGCTGGCTCCACAGCGTGATCTGCGGCGAGATCACCTGGTCCTGGTTGATGCGCGCCACCACCTGTTGCGGGCCGAAGACCAGCGTCTGCTTGGGGAACTGGAACACCTGCAGCTTGCCGTAGTGCTCGCCGTCGCTGCGCGCCACCATCCACGAGGCGAGGTTGTCGCGCCGCCGCGGCGTGAACGGCAGCATCTGGATGAACTCGGCGTCGTTCTCGCCCGGCAGCTTCATCATCGCGTAGTACGGCTCCATCCGCCGGGTCTCGCCGCTGCTGTCCACCGCGGGTACTTCCCACTGGTCTTCCTTGTTGTAGAAGACCGCCGGATTGGTCATGTGGTAGGTCGCATACACGGACGACTGCATCTGGAAGATGCCCTCCGGGTAGCGCACGTGGTGGCGCAGGTCTTCCGGCATTTCGCTGAGCGGGCGCAGCAGCGTCGGGAAGATCCGCGCGATGGTCTGCACGATCGGGTCGTTGGGTTCGGACAGGTAGAACTGCACCGTGCCCTGGTAGGCGTCCACCACCACCTTGACCGAATTGCGGATGTAGTTCACGCCGCCGGCCGCGGTCGCGTACGGGTAACGATCGGTCGTGGTGTAGGCGTCCTGGATCCAGAAGATGCGGCCGCCGCTGACCACCGGGTAGGGGTCGTCGTCGAACACCAGGAACGGCGCGATCTTGGCGACGCGCCGCCGGATTTGGCGATCGAACATCAGCCGGCTCTCGCTGGTGATGTCGTCGCTCAGCAGAATCTGGTACGACCGGAACCGCGCGGCGAACAACAGCTTCGTCCACAGCGAGCTGATCGGAATCCCGCCGGTGCCGGCGTACTGGTTGTAGACGTTGTCTTCGCCCTTCGGGTAATGGAACTCCTGCGCGCGGGTGCGGACGATGATGTAGTCGCCGGCGAGCTCGCCGAAGTAGATGCTCGGCTCGGTGATGTCGATGTCGACGGTGGTCACCGGCGGCAGGTCGCGGACGAACAGCACCGGCAGGCCCTCGCTGGTGACCTCGTTCACGGGGCCGAGCGTGAGGCCGTGGCCGTGCGTGAAGACCAGGCGCTCGTTGACCCACGTGCGGTTGGGCAGCGCCGCCGGGTTCAGCTCGCGTACCGAGAGCATGACCTGCCGGTTCTTGCCGTTGATCATGTAGCGGTCGTTGTCCACCGAGACGAAGTCGTAATAGGTGCGGATCTCCTGGATCTGCCCGAACGTCTCGAGCAGCGGCTGGTGGTCCCACAGCCGCACGTTGTCGAGCGTGCCGCGATTGGCCTCGAGATCGGCGCGGGTCAGCGCCGCGTCACCGGGCAACTCGCGCTCTTCGATCTGGTTGAGCGCGAAGGCATCGCGGGTGGCGGCGATGTTGTATTCCATGAACGGCGTTTCGCGGACCTGCTCGTTGGGCGTCACGGCGAAGCGCTGCAGCATGGTGGCGTAGCCTTCGCCGCCGAGCAGGGTGATGCCGTAGAGGGCGGCGCCGGCGATCAGGAGGCCGCGCGAGTTGCGCACCGCGGACGCGGCGGCCAGGCCGGCGGCCACCACTGCCGCGGCCGCCAGCGCGAGGGCGGCCGGCATGCGCGCGTAGACGTCGGCGTAACTGGCACCCTGGATGATGCCCGACGGCATTACGATTTCGTGGAGGCGGCCGAGCCAGGCGCCCAGCGCGAGGACCAGGAAGAAGGCGGCCGCCAGCCACGTCAGGTGGCGGCTCGCGCGCGGTTCGACGCGGACGCCGAACGGCGTCAGCGCCATCTGCCCGGCGGCCACGTAGAGCGCGCCGGCGCCGGCGGCGGCGATCACGACCAGGCCCATCGCCAGCCCGCGCGCGAGCTCGAGCGCCGGCAAGGTGAAGATGTAGAGACTGGCATCGTGCCCGAGGATCGGATCGCTCTTGCCGAACGGCCCCTGGTACCACCACGTGAGCACCGTCATCCACTGGCTGGAGGCGTAGGACGCAAACAGGAACGCGGCGACCACGACGGCGAGCATGACGAGCGGCCGCAGTTGATCGCGGGTGGGCAGTGCCACGCTGAAGCCTTCCCGCGTCGTGAAGGTGATCGGGGCCGGGGAAATGGACGACAGGGCGATGCGGACGTGAACCGTCAGCCAGGCGGCGGCCGCCACGAACACCGTCACCGCCATGCCGGCGCGCGCCGAGATTTCAGTGGAGAAGATGTCCTGGAACCCGACTTCGCCGAACCAGAGCCAGTCGGTGAGGAAGTCGACCGAGAAGGGCAGGACGAAGAAGATCGCTCCCGCCAGGAAGAGAATCAGGATCCGTAAGGGCACGGGGGCATCTTACTCCCCCCGCTTCAACCTCCGCAGCGTCCGCCGCTGATCGCGGTCGGGCCGGGTGGGAGGTGTCGCCGCGGCCCGATAGATACGCTCGAGCTTGCGCAATTCGATCTCTTCCGCCGTCGGTTTGGGGGAGGTGTCCTCGTACAGCAGCCGCGCCTCAGCCCTGGAGATGTGGCTGTCGGCCAGGCCGAGCACCGTGAGCAGTTGCTTGCGCCCCATCGGGCGCTGAACCACGAGCAGGTCGCCGGGCTTGACCAGGCGGTGCGGCTTGGCGGTCGCGCCATTGACGCTGACCTTGCCGAGCCGGCATGCCTTGGTCGCCTCCGATCGGGTCTTGAAGACGCACGCGACGTCGAGCCATACGTCGAGCCGGACGGATTCCACCGGAGAATCATACAAGCGGAGGAGATGAACAGAAGGTCAGGAGCTCAGAAGAACTCAAGTTAGTTTCTCCTGATCTTCCGATCTCCTTTTATGATTACTGGCCAATGGCATCCATGAAGCGACCGAATTCATCCCTCGTGCTCGACGGCCCTGAACGCGCGCCGGGGCGCGCCATGCTGCACGCCGTCGGGTTCACGCGCGCCGACTTCCAGAAGTCGCAGATTGGCGTGTGCTCGACCTGGAGCCAGGTCACGCCCTGCAACATGCACATCGACGCGCTCGCCCGTCATGCCGCCGACGGCGTCAGTGGCGCCGGTGGCAAGCCGTCGATCTTCAACACCATCACCGTGTCGGACGGCATCTCGATGGGCACCGAGGGCATGAAGTACTCGCTGGTGTCGCGCGAGGTGATCGCCGACTCGATCGAAGTGGTGATGGGCGCCGAGGGACTGGACGGGCTGGTCGCCATCGGCGGCTGCGACAAGAACATGCCGGCGTGCGTGATCGCCATGGCGCGCCTGAACCGTCCGTCGGTGTTCGTCTACGGCGGCACCATCCTGCCCGGCATCTTCCAGAATCGGCCGGTGGACATCGTCTCGGTGTTCGAAGCGGTGGGGCAGCACGCGGCGGGCACGCTGTCGGACGCGGCGCTGGCGGACCTCGAGCAGCACGCGTGTCCCGGGGCCGGCTCGTGCGGCGGGATGTACACCGCCAACACGATGGCCTCGGCCATTGAAGCGCTCGGCCTGAGCCTGCCCAACAGCTCGGCGCAGGCGGCGATCTCCGACGACAAGAAGCGCGACTGCGCCAGCGCGGGCGCGGCGGTCGTCAAGCTGGTGCAGGCGAACCTGCGGCCGCGCGACATCCTGACCCGCAAGGCGTTCGAGAACGCCATCACCACCGTGATCGCGCTCGGCGGCTCGACCAACGCGGTGCTGCACCTGCTGGCGATTGCGCACGCCGCGGAAGTCAAGGTGACGCTCGACGACTTCACGCGCATCGGCAAGCGTGTGCCGGTGCTGGCCGACCTCAAGCCGAGCGGCAAGTTCGTGATGGCGGAGCTGGTCAAGATCGGCGGCCTGACGCCGCTGCTGAAGCGCCTGCTCGACGCCGGCCTGCTGCACGGCGAGGCGATGACGGTCACCGGCCGCACCCTCGCCGAGAACCTGCGCGGCACCGCGGATTATCCCGACGGGCAACTGGTCGTGCGCGACGTGACCGACCCCATCAAGAAAGACAGCCACCTCGTCGTGCTGCGCGGCAACCTCGCGCCCGACGGCGCGATGGCCAAGATCAGCGGCAAGGAAGGCGAGCGCTTCAGCGGCCGCGCCCGCGTCTACGACCGCGAAGAGGCGGCGCTGGCGGCGATCCTGGCCGGCAAGATCAAGAAGGGCGACGTGGTGGTGATCCGCTACGAGGGGCCGCAAGGCGGACCCGGGATGCGCGAGATGCTGTCGCCGACCAGCGCGATCATGGGACGCGGCCTCGGCGCCGAGGTCGCGCTGATTACCGACGGCCGCTTCAGCGGCGGCACGCACGGCTTCGTCGTCGGGCACATCACCCCGGAGGCGTTCGTGGGCGGACCGCTGGCGCTGGTGAAGAACGGCGACCGCATCACCATCGATGCCAGAACGCGCACTCTTGGGATCGACATCACCGCCAAGGAGTGGCGCGCGCGCCGCACGGCGTGGCGTCCGCGCAAGCCTCGTTACACCAGGGGGGTGCTGGCCAAGTACGCGCGGCAGGTGTCAACCGCAAGCAAGGGGGCGGTGACGGATTAGGGCCGACAAAAATGTGCAATTTCGCCCCAAAGGGCGACGCAACTGTCGGAACGGGCGGTCGCCGGCGCAATGAATATCCAAAATTTCGTAGTGACGCGAGTGTCGGCCATCCCATGCGTACAAAGCTTGCAAAGGCGAAGCTGGGTGACCTACACTCCCGCATCTTTGTTAGCAAAGCGTCTCAAGAGGCTCGCTCGTTGTAATTGGCTTGATCTCTGCGGCTGCGTTGTGTCTGTGACGCCGGGTGCGGCTGGCGGCGGACTTCTTCGATTTGGAGGAAAGCGAGTATGAGTAATTCTTTGTCGCGGTGGTGCCTGCTGGCACTGCTGATGGTTCCACTGGTTGCGAGCACGGCGTGGGCGCAGACGTTCACGGGCGGTGTGCGCGGAGTGGTGAGTGACTCGGGCGGTATCGTCCCGGGCGTGACGGTCACACTCATCAACGAATCGAACGGCGCGTCGCGTGACGCCGTGTCGAACGAGCAGGGCGGCTACAACTTCTCGGCGGTACCCCCGGGCGTCTACACCCTGAAGGCGGAGCTGACCGGCTTCAAGACTTTCGAGAACAAGGGTATCCGCGTCGCCACGCAGCAGTTCGTGACGATGGACATCAAGCTCGATGTCGGCCAGTTGCAGGAGACCATCACCGTGACCGGTGAGGCGCCGCTGATTGACACGTCGAACGCCTCAACCGGCGGCGTGATCGACTCGCGCCAGCTGGAAACGCTGCCCAGCGGCGGCCGCTCGGCGTTCCTCTTCGCCGTGACGGTGCCCACCGTGGTGGCCTCGGGCGACGCGCAGTTCAACCGCCAGCAGGATCAGACCAACGCGTCGCTCCTGTCGCTCGGCGGCGGCGCGCGCCGCGCCAACAACTACCTCGTCGACGGCGTGCCGGTCACCGACCTGCGCAACCGCGCCTCGGCCAACCCCAGCATCGAGTCGCTTGAAGGCGTCAACGTGCAGGTCCACCAGTACGACGCGGAAACCGGGCGCACCGGCGGCGGCACGTTCAACGTGGCGACCAAGTCCGGCGGCAACGACTTCCACGGCAGCGGCTTCTACCAGGCGCGCCCGAAGTGGGGCGCGGCCAACGGGTTCTTTTCGAAGCTGGCGGACTCCCCGCTGCCCGACATCAAGTTCCAGCTGGGCGGCGGCGGCTTCGGCGGCCCGATCATCAAGAACCGCACCTTCTTCTGGTACGGCCAGGAAGGCTACTCGTCGAACACGACCCGCAATGGCTCGGTCCGTTTCCCGACCAGCCGCGAGCGCAACGGCGACTTCTCGCAGACGACCGACAGTTCCGGCCGCCTGGTCGTAATTTACGATCCGCTGACCGGTGATGCTTCCGGTAACGGCCGGACGCCGTTCCCGGGCAACGTCATTCCGGCCAACCGCATCAATTCCGTGGGCAAGGCCATCGCGGGGTCGTACCCGGCGCCGAAGAGCGATGTCAGCAACGGCAGCGCCAATTACTCCACCGACGCGCAGGTCAAGGACTTCGCGATGATGTACACCGCGAAGGTCGATCACCGCATCAACGACAAGATCTCGCTGTCGGGTTTCTACCTCTATAACAAGACCGACGAGCCGTGCTCCAACTTCTGGACGCCCGGTGAGCACAACCCGATCGACCCGAACGACTACCTGCTGGCCCGCCGTGTCCAGATGGTCGCCCTGAACAACACCTGGCTGCCGAGCAACAACACCGTCGTCACGCTGCGCTACGGCTACACGCGCTTCATCGACGACGACACGCTGGCGACCGAGTACGACCCATCGACGCTCGGCTTCAGCTCGAACTACCTGAACAGCCTGCAGGTCAAGAAGTTCCCGATCGTGACCGCCACCGACTACGACAGCATGGGCGCGATCGACCCGACGCCCCGCAACTGGTACTCCTGGGGTGCCAACGGCGCGGTCTCCAAGCTGCTCGGCAGCCACACCGTGAAGGTGGGCGTGGACTATCGGACCATCGGTACCAAGACGCAGTCGTTCTCGGGCGGCGCGGGTGTGCTGAACTTCGACCGTTACTACACCTCGTCGAATGCGCTCTCGAACGGCACCGGCGGGGCGACGCCCTCCGGTAACGCGCTGGCCAGCATGCTCCTGGGCTACCCCTCGGGTGACTCGGGCAACCAGAGCCGCATCGGCCTCTCGACCCCCTTCAATGCCTTCGTGCACTACCTCGGCGGCTACGCGCAGGACGACTGGCGCGTCGGTCCGAAGCTGACGTTGAACTACGGCCTTCGCCTCGAGAACGAGTCGGGCCTGATGGAAGAGAACAACGGCTTCACCGTGGCGTTCGATCGCACGCTGAACCCCGGCGGCGCCCTCGGCGCCGTCACCGTGAATGGCGCGCCGGTTCGCGGCGGCCTCGTGTATGCCGGACAGAACGGCGCCAACGAGTACCAGGGCAATCCGCCCTCGCTCAAAGTGTCGCCGCGCCTCGGCGTGGTCTACTCCTTCAACCCCAAGACCGTCATCCGCGCGGGCTACGGCGTCTACTGGGCGCCGTGGAACTACCAGGGCGTCGGTTCGGCCAACTACGGCCAGATCGGTTACAGCCGCAACACGTTCATCAGCCAGGGGCAGTTCCAGCCCACGGTGACCGTGGACAACCCGTTCCCCCGTGGTGTTGACCAGCCGGTGGGCAACGCGCTCGGCGCCATGACCGGCGTTGGCAGCCAGATCGAGTTCATCGATCAGGACAAGAAGGCGCCTTACGTCCAGCAGTATTCGGTGGACCTCTCGCGCGAACTGCCCGGCAATATCGCGGTGGGCTTCGAATACGTGGGTGCCACCGGCCGCGATCTCGGCCTCGGCGGCTCGAACGACGGCATCATCAACATCAACCAGGTGAACCCCAGCTACCTGTCGCTGGGTTCCGCGCTGCTCGACCAGGTGGCCAATCCGTTCTTCGGCCTGCCGGCCGGGCAGGGCAAGAGCGTGACCAGCCCGACGATTCAGCGTCGCGAGCTGCTCCGTCCGTTCCCGCAGTTCAACGACATCCTGATGCGTCAGTCAACGCTCGGGAAGAGCCAGTACCATGCTGCCGTGCTCAAGTTCGAGAAGCGCGTCAGTAACGGCTGGGGCGGTCGCGTCAACTACACCTACAGTCAGCTGAAGGACAACCAGTTCGGCGAGGGCAACTTCTTCTCGCGGAGCACGACCGAAATGCTGAATGCCTACGACCTCGATGCCGAGTACTCGATCGGCCTGCTGGACGTGCCCCACAAGATCACGGTCTCGCCGATCATCGAACTGCCGTTCGGTGAGGGCAAGCGGTGGGCCACCAACGGCATCGCCGCGCGAATCCTGGGCGACTGGACCCTCTCGTCGATCGTCTCGATCGAGAGCGGCTTCCCGATTGCCATCGCGTCGAGCACGAACAACACCAACATCTTCACGCGTATGCAGCGCGTGAACCTGACGGGCTCGGAACAGGCCACGACCGGTTCCGACTTCGAGCGCATTGCGCCGGCTGCCGGCGCATCCTGCAAGATCAGCGAATGCGGCACCGGCCTCTGGCTGAATGGCGCGGCCTACAGCACGCCGGCAGCGTTCACGCTCGGCACCTCGCCCCGGACCGACGGCAGCGTGCGGACCCCGGCTCGCAACAACTGGGACTTCGTGGCCAACAAGGCCCTCCGCTTCGGCAGCAAGGTCCGCGGCGAAGTTCGCCTGGAAGTGCTGAACCTCACCAACACCGTCAAGGTGCGCGGTCCCATCCACACGTTCGGCAGCTCGGCCTTCGGGCAGATCCGGACGCAGTCGGGCTTCATGCGCCTGACGCAGCTGACCTTCCGCCTGTCGTTCTAAGGCGGACGTAACACTCAAGGCCTGGGGTTCGGGAGCAGATGCTCCCGAACTTCAGGCCTTTCGCTTGTACGGAAAGGTTCAGAACCCGTTCAGAACCTCGTAGTACCATTCTCCCAATGCGACGCCTCGCTCTTGCGCTCATGGTGGCCGTTGCCGCCCTCGTCTCGCCCCTCGCGCAATCTGGGCCCGGTTTGGGCCGCGCCACCTTCACGAATTCCGGCAGTCCCAAGGCGCAAGCCGACTTCCAGCGCGGCATTGCCTGGCTCCATAGCTTTGGCTACGAAGACGCCATCGACGCGTTCCGCGCGGCGCAGAAGATCGACCCCGACTTTGCGATGGCGTATTGGGGCGAGGCGATGAGCTTCAGCCAGCCGCTGTGGTTTTTCGAAGAGGTCCCGAAAGGGCGCGCGGCACTGGCCAGGCTGGGTCCGTCGCCCGAGGCCAGGATCGCGAAGGCGAAGACCGCGCGGGAGCAAGGCTTCATGCGCGCCGTCGAGGCGCTCTTCGGGCCTGGCGACAAGCCCGCCCGGGCGGCGGCCCACGCCAGGGCTATGGCCACGGTAGCGGCGGAGAATCCCGCGGATGATGAGGCGCAGACCTTCTACGCGCTGGCCCTCCTGGCCACGATGCCCCGTGGCGACGCCTCGTTGCCGATCCGGCGGCAGGCCGGCGCGATCGCCGAGAAGGTGTTCGCCCGCAGTCCGAATCATCCCGGCGCGGCGCACTACATTCTGCATGCCTACGACCATTCGAGCCTGGCGGCCAAGGGGCTGCCGGCCGCGCGCGCCTACGCGAAGATCGCGCCGGCCGCGAGCCACGCACTCCACATGCCGGCGCATTCGTTTCTGCAGGCCGGGCTGTGGGACGAGGCGGCCTTGTCGGATGAGGCCTCGTGGAACGCGTCGATCGCCTGGGCGAAGCGGCGTGGCTTGTCCATCGTCAGCCGTGACTATCACAGCCTCGCGTGGCTGCAATACGAGTGGACGCAGCAGGGACGGTTCTCAAAGACGAAGGAGGCCATCGCCTTGGTGGAAGAGGGAATGAAGCTGTCCCCAGGCCTCCAGCCACAGGCCCCAAGCCCCCAACACGCCGGCGGGCACGGTTACGGGGAGAGCGAGATTGGGCGAGGGAGTGGCGTGGCCGCCTTGCGCAACGACCGCGCCTCGATGCGTGCCCGCTACATCATCGAGAGCGGGCGCTGGGGCGAGATGAAGGGCCAGACCACGTTCGACAACATCGAGGAGCTGTTGGCGCTGGGCCTCAGCGCCGTGAACCTGGGCGACGCGGCGCGAGTGGCCGCCGTGATCGAACAGTTACGCGGGGCCGCGGGACCCGGCCAGCCCGCCGAACTGCGCGAGCAGGCAGAAGTGATGCTGAAGGAGATGGAAGCCGTGGACCTCTTTGCCCAGGGCCGCCGGACCGAGGCCTTTGCCATGATGGACCGGGCCGCGGCGTTGCAGGCGAGGATGCCGAAGCCGATTGGGCGGCCGTTCCCGGTCAAGGGTGCGGACGAGTTGTACGGGGACCTCCTCTTGCAGGCCGGACGCCCAAAGGAAGCCGCCGTCTGGTTCGACCGTGCGCTGGCGCGGACGCCGAATCGCAGCAAGGCGGTGCTGGGGCTGGCCCGCGCGTATCGCAACTCGGGCGACGCCGCGTCGGCGAAGGCGACATACAAACGCTTTCTCGCCAACTACCGCCTCGCCGACCCCGGGCTTCCCGAGGTTGCCGAGGCGCGCGACGCGGTCAGATAGCTCCCGGCAGGAGGTGTCATCCCGACGGGAATTGCCCTCCCGTCACACTTCGTCGATCTTCACTTGCCTCATGTAGTATCCCGTCTCCAGCCGACGCTGGGGGATCGAGGCGTCGGCGACGCGCAACGCGATGTCATAGGTGCCAGGCTCGGTCGGCTTCCACCGGTATTCCCACAGCGACCACATCGTGTGCGTCTTGGGCGTGGGGCACACCGCGAACGGCTGGAACTCCGCGTCCTTCTTGAACCGGATGGCCAGGCGATCCACGGCCTTCGCCCCGCCCCACAGGATCCCGACGATGCGGTATTCGATGCCCGATGCGGTGCGGCGCTTTTCCACGCGCACGGGAGTGGCCGCGGTCTGGATGTCGGCCGGCGTGTAGTCTTTCGCCAACTTGTACGGCTCGGCTTGATGGGTCCGGTTCGCAAACTCCACCATCTGCGTCGTCGCCGGCTCATCGGGGCCGACCAGGCGGATTTCGTTGACCCACTTGATCCAAGTGCAGCCGTACCAGCCGGGCACGACCAGGCGCACGGGCCTGCCGTGATCGGCGGGCAGCGGCTCGCCGTTCATGCGGACCGCCAGGTGGGCGCCCAGCTTGTCGAGCGACGACAGCGGAAACACCCAGCTGGCGCCGACGATGGAGCGCTGCGAAACCTGGCCGATGTGGTCGAAGCCGCTCACCAGCACCGCGGTCGCGTCCTTGGCGGGCTTCAACCGGGCCACGACATCGGCAAGCGGGACGCCGTCCCATTCCGCCACGCTCATCAACCCGAAGTTCGAGGGGTTGGCGTTGCCGGAGCATTCGAACAGGTGCGGCCCCATGGGCTTCGCTTGTTTGTGGATCGCGTCGAGATCGAGCATGCCGTCCCTGGCGAGAAGGCCGGTGGTTTCGATAGTCCAGGGGCGGTGTGAGCGGCCGCCGCGGCAGGAATCTCGGTCCGGATGTATGCCAGCTCGTTGGACGTGATCAGCTTGCCCGGCTCGAGTAGCGACAGGTCGGTGACGAGGCGGGCATCGAGCCCGGCGCCGCCATACTTGACGCCGAACGCCTGCACTTGGGACCGGTCGCGAAACAACGGCAGGGTGCCCAGGAGTTCACCCGCTGGGGCTGAAGCGGTGCAGGGCACTTCCGCGGCGAGCCTGGCGAGGACCTTGCCCGGTTCGACCAGCGTGGCCGCGCCGGCGGCAGCAAGGGCGCCCAGAACCTGTCGTCGAGTCGGATGCATTTGCGCCATTATACTGTCCTCATGAAGTTCAGCTTTGCAGTGGCCGCCGGCATTGCCGCGGTAGCCGGGACGGTGGCGGTGACCGCGCAGCAGCCGACGTTTCGCACCGGGGTCACGCTGGTCAGCACCGACGTCATCCCGCGCGACGACAAGGGCCGCTTTGTCGCCGACCTGACGCGCGAGAACTTCACCCTGCTCGAAGATGGACAGCCGCAAGTCGTGACGTCGTTCTTTCTCGTCCAGGGCGGCCGGACGTTCAATCTCATGACCCCTGGGTCGGCGGCCGCGGCGCCGGAAGGCATCGTGTTGCCGCCGGCGCGCCGCCGCGTCGACGACACCGCGGGGCGGGTCTTCCTGATCTTCGTCGACGATCTCCACTTCGACCCCGAAATGTCGCCGCACGTGCGCAAGCTGCTGCAGACAATCGGCGACACCCTGATCCACGAAGGCGATCTCGTCGCCCTGGTGTCGAGCGGTCCGTCGTACATCAGCATCGGGCCGACCTACGACAAGAAGATGATGATGGAGGCGGTGGGCAAGGTGCGCGGCACCGGACTGATTCCCGCCGAGATCTTCAAGATGCTCGAGACATCGCAGGGGCCCGCCGACATCCGGGCGCGGGCCCAGACGGCGTTCTACACGGCCTACAGCATCCTGTACGACCTCGAACAGGTCACCAATAAGCGGAAGGCCGTGATCTACATCAGCAACGGCTACGATTTCGATCCGTTCGCGGAAGGCCGCGCCGGACGGGATCGCGTGCAGGGCGGCCGCTTCGCGGAACCCCTGCGCACGATGAATGACGAAGAGAACCCGTACTTCCGCCTGAGCGCCGTCACCGCGGACATCGACTTGCACCGGTTGATGCGCGAACTCACGCTGTCGGCCAACCGGGCCAATGCCACGCTCTATACCGTGGACCCGCGAGGCCTCGCGGGCGTCGTCGATCTGGCGTCGTCCGCGGACCAGAGCGAATGGCGCACGCACCTCCAGAAGACCACCAGCACGCTGCGCTACATGGCTGAGGAAACCGGCGGATTTGCGGTGGTCAACACCAACGACTACGCGTCGGAGTTCAAGCGCATCGACGCCGAGACCAGCGATTACTACGTGCTTGGCTTCTACTCGACCAACCCCGACCCGTCGAGACGCACGCGGACGCTGGAGGTGAAAGTGGACCGTCCGAACGTCACCGTGGCGTCGCGCCGGGCGTACTCGCTGAAGACGGAAGGGAAGCCGCCGGCGCCGGTGCAGCCCAAGAAGAAATAGGTTCGGAAAGGTTCTGAACCGCCTTGACCCACTCCGCTACCAGCGCCGAGTGTGGTCCGCTTTCGGCAAGGTAGGCGCGGGCGAGCGTCATGAAGCGGTCGCCATCGGCGCGACTGCCCGGTGGGTTGGTTCCTCGGACGATGCTGCCGTAGAGCGCTTGCAGCAGCAGCCATCTCGCATCTGCATCATCCGGCGCCTGGGCCAGCCTGGCGTCCAGCACCGCAATGGCGTCACGATCACGGCCGGTGGCCAGGTGCGTGGCGGCCAGGGCCCTGGTCCACGGGCCGTCCGCCGGCCGGCCGGCGAGCTCCGCCGACACCATGGCGGCCGCCCGCGTGCCATCCCCGCGCCGCAAGTACGCGTCAACCAGGAACGGCGCCGCTACGGACGAGGGAAGCCCC